>JBCBTQ010000069.1:0-24275 GCA_039818605.1 Cyanobacteria bacterium J06639_14
AGGTCCGCAAAATTGCGAAGGAAGACCAATTTGACTTTGCCACCCAGGTAGATAGCGTTAAACTCAGTCTGATTGTGCGCCTGTCAGAAGACGATTACTTTGTTGTTTTGATTCCCTTTAGCAAGTTCAAAGAGCTGTTACCCAAATTACGCACAGCCATTCAGTCTCTCCGCGATGCTTACAACAGCGGTCTTCGTTTTAAAACCCATTTAAAGCGAGGCTATCGCCGTTCCGATTGGATTCGGCATCAGGACTTGTAGCAGAAGGCGGAAGGCAGAAGGCGGAAGGCGGAAGGCAGAAGGCGGAAGGCGGAAGGCAGAAGGCGGAAGGCGGAAGGCGGAAAAATTTTAGGGAATGGGGAATGGGGAATAGGGATGAGGGTGCAATCCAAAATTGAAGGTCCAAAATCCAAAATTGAAGGTCCAAAATCCATAATTGCGCAAGGGTATTAGATGTTTCATCCTTAGTGGCAATGGCTAAAGTGGCAATGGCTACATAATCAGTAACTCCATGGCTATTCGTATTGACGCTCATGAACTCTATCAAGTCCTTGAATTGACTCCACCGGAGCAAAATATCCTCTTGGTGGGTAAGCACGGTATCGGGAAGTCGGAAATCATTAGCCATTTCTACCGCCAGCACCAGAAAATGCCCGTTATCCCCTTCTTCCTGGGGCAGATGAGTGATCCAGGGGATTTGATTGGCTTGTTGCATAAGGATGAGGCGAGTGGCCGTTCTGTTTTTCTGCCCCCCTACTGGTGGCCTGCTCCTGAGCAAGCGGTCGTTCTCTTTCTCGACGAACTCAACCGTGCCCGCCCTGAGATTTTGCAAGCGGTTCAAGATCTTACCCTCAATAAAACCTTGGCAGGCAAAACCTTACCCTCTGGAAGTATTGTCATTGCTGCCGTCAATGCGGGTGAAGAATACCAACTGACTGAGCTTGACCCTGCCCTGGTATCGCGTTTTAATCTCTACGAGTTTGCGCCCACGGTAGAAGATTGGTTACTTTGGGCATCCAAGCATGATATTGACCCGCGGGTGCTCACTTTCATTCAACAGCATCCAGAGTACCTGGATGGCGATAATCCTGATGCTGATGCGGCGATCGCGACCGCAGGCTTGATCAAAACCCCTGATCGTCGTGCCTGGGCCAAGGTTTCTGATTTTGTTGGCAACCACCAAGAGCTGGAAGAGATTCACTTTAAACTGATTGCGGGCATGGTGGGCAGTCGAGCCAGTCTGGCCTTCCGTCAAAGCCTCGCTACCCAGCGGGGGCTGAGTCCCGAGCAACTCCTCTTGCAGTTTTCCCGCCATCGCAGCAAGCTTAAGGACCTGGCAATTCAAGACTTTGCGGGCTTGAATGAACAAGCTTTACTCTGGCTGAATGCGGGGCATTGTCCTGCCAAAAAAGCGGATAGCGCACGGAAGAATCTGTTGAACTATCTGCAATATCTGCGTAGTGCCAAACAACAGGAAGCGCTGGCCCATTTTGCCTCCCTGGTTCAGAGCCCCAAATTTGGAACTGCTATGGGGTTTGTCGCTGAATCCATGGACCTGATTGATTTCTTGTCGGAGTATTTAGAAGCGATCGATGTTTGAGGTTGGTTGATGCATTGACTAGCTAATATCTGCAGAGATGGAGGCATTAATGTCACGCTTTAATCAGCATAAGCTAATGAATGGCCTGCATCCAAACCACTAGCTCGTGATAACTCGTCGAGCTTTGCTACGTCTTCCATTTGCCAGCCCCCTATCACTGTGGAACAAGCTTTTCTCCGAAAACGCCCTTTTTGTCCTGGACTTAGGAATTAGAGGATTAACCATCGGGGACTGTAGGCGGACGGATGGGCAGGCAAACTTGAAAGTTGGTTTCGCCGGGTTGAGATGTCACTCGAATGGAACCGCCATGCCGCTTGACCACGATCCGGTGAACAATATCTAGCCCCAGTCCTGTGCCAGCACCTACGTCTTTAGTTGTGAAAAATGGCTCAAAAATTCGCGATCGCAACTGCTTTGGGATCCCAGGTCCATTATCAATAATTTCCACCTGAACATAATCCGTTTTTTGACACGTTCGCAGGGTGATTTGAGAGTCAGCAGACATCAATACTGCATCATTTGTTGGCCTAGAGCTCTCCTCAGGTTGTGTTGTTGCCTTCTGACCATTTTCGAGAGCATCGATCGCATTGTCTAAGAGATTAGTCCAGACCTGGTTTAACTCACTGCCATAGGCACAAATGTTGGGTAGTGCCAAATCGTAATCACGTTCTACTCCAATACTGTAGTCCTTCAGCTTGTGATGCAGAATCGTCAGGGTATCTTCTAAACCTTGATGAATATCAATCTCTTTCAGAGGGGCTTGATCCATGTAGGCGTAGGACTTGAGTGCTTTGATGAGTTCTGAAATACGCTGGGTACTGTATTCCACCTGATGAATTAGTGAGGCCACCATGAGATGGTCCTCTAACCAATGCAGGGCATTACCTAGTTGCTTTAGTCCAACGATATTTTCCAACTGACTTAGATAGGTTTCGTCTATGCCTGCCGTTACCAACTCTGGGGCTAGTTTCCAACTGTCGCTCGCGTCACGTTCGACCAGCCAATCGGTCAAAGCATCTTCGCGCTCGCTTTGTTCTAGGGGGGATAAAGCTGGTAGGGGACGATCGGCAATGACCAAATCTTTCATCTGCTGAAGTCTTGATTGCTGTTGGGCAGATAAAGGTTGCGATGAAAGCATAAAGGTTTGCCGTTGCAGTTGATATAGACAATCGCCCAACTGTTTGGCAGCTCTCACCGCTGCCGCCGCTGGATTATTTAGCTCATGAGCCAACCCTGCAGACAATTTGCCTAAGGCTGCCAATTTTTCCTGCTGTTGCAGGTGAACACTGACCTCTTGTGATCGTCCAGCCATGGCCGTCAAGATCACGGCTGCTGAGCGAGAGCATTCAACAATTAAGCGGCGAAAGTTCTGCGGCGAGAGCTCTAAAACTCGGCAAGTCCCTACTGCCGAGGCTGTGATGGTAGCAGGATCACCCGCCAACATGCTGATGTCTCCCGTAAATTCTCCTGGTCCATGCACCGTCAATAGTTGGTTTTCCCTCGCCACCCGTTTGACAATGCGAACTTCCCCTGACAACACAATATAAAAAGGGTAGGTTAAATCACCCTGTTCAAAGAGAATCTCACCATCAGTGAACTGGCGCTCCTTGCTCTGCTTGGCGAGGTTTTGCAGGTCCGCTGCAGACAACTTTGGAAATAGAGTCGTCTGATTAGGATCATGAAGCATGATTACACCTGGGCAAGATGACGATGAACAAACTGGACGCAAATAGAACCTTCACCCACACTCGACGCCACGCGCTTGACGGAACCATGTCGAACATCGCCCACAGCAAAGATGCCTGGCACACTCGTTTCTAGTAAGAAGCGATCGCGCTCTAACGCCCAAGGGACCGTTTGGGGAACGTCTGGCCCGGTACAGATAAAGCCCCGTTGATCCCGGTAAACTAAGCCATCCAGCCAACTTGTACTGGGGGTGGCACCGATAAAAATAAACAAAGCGCTGGTCTCAAAGCTTGTAACCGTATCCGTCCACGAATCTTTCACCCGAATCTTTTCAAGGCGATCGCTTCCCTGCGCTTCAATCACACTGTGAAAGGGGCGCACTTCGATGTTGTCGACCCCAGCAATCTGATTAATCAGATACTGAGACATACTTTTAGCCAGTGACTCACCCCTTACCAGCATCGTGACTTTACGGGCATACTTGGCAAAATACATCGCGGCTTGTCCAGCAGAATTAGCGCCCCCCACAATGTAAACGTCCTCGTCTTGACAGGCTGCTGCCTCTGTTTGAGCGGCTCCGTAATAGACTCCGGCCCCCGTGAACTGCTCAATCCCAGGCACCGTCAGCCGCCGCCAAGCTACCCCCATAGCCAAAATCAATGCATGACAGCTAATTTCTGTGCCGTTGCTGAGGGTCAGGATGTGATAGCTATTTTCTACACGAACCTGGGTTGCTTCTTGAGGCGTGAGAATTTCCACTCCAAAGCGCTTGGCTTGGGTGACAGCCCGACGGGCTAAATCTGTCCCGCTCAAGCCCACTGGAAAACCCAAATAGTTTTCAATACGGGAACTGGTCCCGGCTTGTCCACCAGGGGCCTTACGTTCAATCAACATGGTGTGTAACCCTTCAGAGGCCCCATAGACAGCCGCCGCTAAACCGGCGGGTCCGGCTCCCACAATAATGAGGTCATAGAACAAGCTCTCTGCCTGGGTTTTGAGGCCAATTTTTTCCGCTAATTCACGGGTACTAGGTTGAGTTAGCCGTGATCCATCAGGTAGCAAAACTAGGGGTAATCCAGTATCTGTGGTTCTATTTGGCGGAGTGACGAACTGACGGGCCTCTGCTGCTCGTTCAATATCCAACCAGCGATAGGGAATCTGATTTTGGGCCAAAAAGTCGCGAATGCTATGAGATTGGGCAGACCAGCGATCGCTGATCACTTTCACTCCATGAAACTCAGGTTTGAAGGTGGCCTGCCAATCCTGAATCAGATCATCCAGCACTGGATAGAGTTTTTCGGCTGGAGGATCCCAGGGCTTAAGCAGATAGTAGTCTAGCTGGGCAGTGTTAATGGCATCAATGGCAGCGTTGGTATCAGCATAAGCTGTCAAGAGCACTCGCTTAGCTGACGGAAAAGTCTTGCATGCTTGCTCTAAAAACGAGACCCCACTCATCCCAGGCATGCGCTGATCAGACAGCAACAAGGCAACATATTCGTTGCGCAACTTCAGTTTTTCGACCGCATCTAGGGCAGCCAGACCCGAATCGGCGCGTACAATACGAAAGCGAGCCCCATACTGTTGCCGCAGATCACGAACGACTGCTTGCAGCACAGCTGGATCATCATCCACCGTCAAAATAATCGGTTTTGCCACAGCTGGGTTTAATCTCCCTAACTTCAATGTGTACAAAAAGCTCCAATAATGTCCCTCGCACTAACGTTCAAGTTCACAGTGTCTTGAACATTAGTGCAGTTAACCGTCGCAATCTCCACCTAAGCCGTTCTTTTCCCTTATCCCAAATCAAAAAGAATTAATTCTGAATCGGCTTGTGCGACGACTGTAATTGTTGACAAGTTGGCGATTTCCACGCCGTCTCCTTCCTTTAAGACTTCACTGTTTAAAGTGATCTGCCCCCTGGCAACTTGTAAAAAACCGTAGCGACCATCGGTAAAGCTATAGGAGATTTCTGCTCCATCATCCGGCATTGCCATAAGCATTTTTGCATCCTGACAAATAGAGATGGTCTGATTACTGCCTTGACGATCGCCGACAATCTGAAAGCCATTTTTGAAGTTTGCAGGATCAAGTAAGATTTGCTCGTATCCAGGCTTAATGCTTTTGGTATCAGGCATAATCCAGATTTGGTAAAAATGCACAGGATCTTCTTTGGAATAGTTGAACTCGCTGTGTGTAATGCCCGTTCCGGCGCTCATTTTCTGGATTTCACCAGGGCGAATAACCGCGCCGTTGCCCAGACTATCCTTATGTTCGAGGGCACCGTCTAGTACATAGGTAACGATTTCCATATCACGGTGACTATGGGTACCAAAGCCAGCACCGGGCACAACGCGATCGTCATTAATAACGCGCAGTGCTCGAAAGCCCATGCGACTAGGATCTCGAAAACCACCAAATGAAAAGGTGTGATAACTGTCGAGCCAGCCAAGTTTGGTATGTCCTCGAGCATGGCGATCGTGGATTAGATTTGTGATTTCAGCTTGAGACATCAAACAGGCCTCTCTCAATAATGGACTACGGAGTTCTAGAGTTAGGAATATGCAGACAACAACTACCGATAAACTAAGTGCTTTATCTAGGGCATGACTACGTAGGTTATAGAGATCGCATTTTCATCGCACCCTTCTTCAGAATTGTTCTGATCTGACCAGATGCATAGATCTCATCTGAACTCCAGCACAGGTTAAAGCTTGACTGATGATACGGATACTTTGTACATCCGCCAGGTCTCGTCAGATCATTGATTCGCTCACCATTCTCTTAGCAGTTTGCAAAAAGGCATTAAGCACCGGTGAACTTTGACTTGAACGCCACGCCATGGCTAGTTCAACCTCAGGAATCTGTGGCTCGAGTTCACGGTAGACAACACCTAGTGGCTGCAGATGCTGAGTTGAGGCAGGCACCAGCGTTACTCCTAGCCCCATCGCAACGAAACCCAGCGCCATCTGAATTTCATTGGTTCTTTGTCTGATTTGAGGTTCGAATCCGGCCTCCCGGCAGACGTTAAGAATATGAATTAGCAGGCCACAGCTACTATGGCTGGGACCGGTTATCCAAGGTTCTTCGGTCAGTTGTGAGAGGGTCAGTTGCTCATAGCGACTCAGAGGATGGGTGGCGGCTAGAGCAACCACTAGGGGTTCAGAAAATAAGGTTTCTATCTCGAGGTCATCGGTTGGCATCGAAGGTATCAGAAAGCCGAGTTGAAGGCGATCGCTGCTCAATGCTTGCAACTGTTCCCCCGACGACATCTCCTGCAAAATCAGCTCGACGTCTGGGAACTGAGAGCAAAATGCCTTAACTAATAGCGGCACCAACTCATAGTTAAACGACCCTTCAAATGCAATGACAAGACGTCCGGTCTCCCCACGGGCAGCCCGTTGAGTTGCAAGAATGCCCGTTTCTACTTGAGCCAGGATTTGCTGACAGTGCTCCAGAAATACCTGCCCCGACGCCGTAAGCTGTACCCGTCGCTGAGTTCGCTGTAGCAGCATCACCCCCAATTCCTTTTCCAATCGTTGAATCTGTCGACTTAGGGGGGGCTGGGCAATCTGCAAGCGTTTCGCAGCCCGCGTAAAGTTCAGCTCCTCAGCCACCACTCGAAAATAGCGCAGTTGGCGCAATTCAATATCCATATTGATACCTAAAAGGTATGAATTTCGATAAAAACAGTATTGGACAGTATTAATCAACAAATCTATGCTGAGGATAACTGAAATTGCTGACTTTCTCGGCCAACTTGCTAGCCCCTAAGGGTTATCCAGATAAAGCACTGCTTTTTTTGTTCGCAGGAGCGACTAACTATGTCCCAAAGCCGTGACTTGAGCAGTAGAGAAGAAGCGCTGCTCAGGCTCTACAGCAATTGTCGCTTATCTATGGATGTTTTCGAGTTCTATCGTAAGTGGAACGTGACTCAGCAGCAAATTGCCGCGATCTGTGGGTGCAGCGTAGCCACAGTAGAGCGCTGGTTTGGCAGTCAACGGCAGCCTCCTGACCCCATCTACACCCGTCGATTAGCCGAAATGGATTTGATTTGGGAATTGTGGGACGAGCTTCCTGAATCCTTTAAGCAAAGATTGTGTCCCCCGCAGGCCAGCGAAAGTCATCATTAGTTTTTCTGCTGTCGTCTTGGATATATTCTCCGCAAGATCCCTCACAGTGAGGGAATTTCGATAAGACGATCCAGCACACCTTCTAAAATGACCCAATAATGTAGCAGATTTAGCAACTTAGCCTTTCTGTAAACGTGCCTAGCAACTTATCCAGCATTATTCTCCGAAGGAATCCCCGGCTGATTGCGGTACGATTCCCACCTACCCCAACGGCTCTACGCCATCGATTCTGTAAACCGTGCCGACAAACCCGACGACTCCCTAGCATCCAACCATTCGGGGCTTTTCATGCCCTCTTAATAGCCCAACCAATAGGAGACAATTACCAGCTCAATTTTCCGAAAGTCTTCGTTCAGCAATGATCGCCTCTCTAATTCAAGTTCTGATCGTAGATGATCATCCTATTTTTCGTCAGGGGTTGGCGCAGATTATTAAACTCACCGAGGGAATGGATGTCATTGCTGAAGCTGCAACAGGGACTGAAGCCATCCAGTTATTTCGGTTGCATCAGCCTGATGTCACCCTGATGGATTTGCGTATGCCGGGCATGAATGGTGTAGAAGCGATTACCGCCATTTGTCAAGAATTCCCTGACGCCTGTGTGGCTATTCTCAGCAACTACGGGACGGGGGAAGAGATTTTTCGCAGTTTACAAGCGGGTGCTAGGGGGTACTTGCTAAAAAGTACTACGTCGATTGACCTGATTGATGCCATTCGGACAGTCCATGCTGGACAAACCTATATTCCACCAACGGTGGGTGCCAGGTTGGCTGAGCGTATGTGCCAGCCTCAACTCAGCGATCGCGAGCGCGATGTACTTAAACTGATGGCTGCGGGAAAGACTAATCAGGAGATTGGCCTTTCTCTCTACATTCGGGAAAGTACTGTCAAGTTTCACATCAACAATATTTTTAGCAAACTTGGGGCCAGCGATCGCACTCAGGCCGTTTTAATCGCAATCAAACGAGGCATTGCCATCCTCTAGGCTCATGGACGCAAAACCCTTCACACCGACGAGCTGTACCAGGGGTCAGGTCAAACCTGCAGGAGGGATTAGGGCTGCTTTTGCACCAAGCTCCCAAAATAGACGTTGGTAATGTGACTGACAGGATTAGCCATGTCCTTGACATATCAAGCCTCGTAACAATTTCGTCCTCGGCGATCGAGCGCTTGAGTTGAATGCGCATGCCCGAAAGAGCCGCTTGCTAACAAGTGAGATAAATGCTCTGTTCTAGAATGCTTACGTCGCTTTCGACGGTGGTGGATAGTGCGATGTCAGTGAAGTTGAGCGATGCACAAATTCAGGCGCTGCAGGCCCAGGTGGCGGAATTAGAGGCCGATAATCAGCACCTACGCCAGTCGGAGTCGCGCTATCGACAGGTGTTTGAGAACGCGCCAATTAGCATGATGTTGCTCAATCGGGAGGGTTATGTCACAGCGATGAATGCGGCGGCAGGGGATCTATATGGCCTGACCGTCGAACAGTTTAACCAGAATGCCTGTCCGATTTTTGACAATTCTCAATTAATTGAGAATGACACATTGTCTTATATGCAACGGGCGCTGGCAGGTGAAGCGGTGATCGAGCCGCCCAGCTGCTATGATACATCGCGAGATCTTGACAGCGGCGTATTTCATCATGCGCGAGGACACTACGCCCCGATTCGCAATGCGGCTGGGGTGGTGGAGGGATTTGTTGAAATTGCGCCTCAATATGACGATTTCTTTGAGCAGCTACTAGAAGAGAAGGAGCGGGCCGCTCAGGAACGGGCACGGCTGCTTGCGACCGTGGCTGAGGTAGCGAATCGGCTGCTGCGAGCGCCGGACTATGAAGCGGTGCTGCCGGAGGTGGTAAGGCTGCTGGGTGAGGCGACGGGGTGCGATCGCTGTGCCATTACCCAAGACTTTATTGACTCGACTACTCATCAGTTTCGTGTTCGACTGCTACACGAATGGTGCCGCGACGAGATTCCGAGTGCTCTAATCATCTCACCTGGGTTTGAGGAAGGCTTAGAGATTGATTCTCCGCCTTCGTTTCGTTCTCAGTTATTACAGGGTGAGTCAATTAACTTTGTGGTGTCGGAGATGGCAGAGCTGTCTTGGCAACACTTTTTTGAGGCTCATGGCAATACCGCGATGCTGCTTGTGCCGGTGATGATAGACGGTCACTGTTGGGGACATGTCGGCTTTGACAACTGTGGTAAGCCCAGACTGCATGACGCAGCCGAAATCGCTATCTTGCAAGTGGCCGCCGAGAGCATTGCAGCGGCAATTGAGCGGCAGGAAAAAGACGATGCCCTGCAGGAGTCAGAACGACGATTTCAAGAGTTATTCGAGAGTAGTAATGACGGTATTTATTTCAGCAACTTCAACCAACCGATACCCCTATCACTGCCAATAGAAGAGCAGATCGATCTGGCTTACCAGTCCTTTCAGTTTGTCAATGTCAATTCCGCTTGTGCAAACATGTTTGGGTTTGACCGGCCCGATGAAATGATTGGCAAGTATCTAGGCAATGTACATTCTCCCAATTCAAACCATCGAAACCTTTTACGGCATCTCAGTCAAAATGGTTGGAACGTTAGCAATCTTGAGTCTGATGATGTGGATGAACAGGGGAACAAACGATATTGGCTGAGCCATCTGTTCTCCACGATTGAAGATGGTCACCTTGTCAGAGGATGGGGGATTGCTAACAACATTACCGAACTACGTCAGGCTCAGCAGGCACTGCTGGCAGCGGAGCAAGCTAAATCCCAAGAACTCGAACGCCTTAACGCCCAGTTGCGGGAGTCAGAACGGCGCTATCGCACCCTATTTGAGCTGAGTAACGAAGGCATCTATCGGTTTGAGTTTGAGGAGCCCATTGCCCTGGCTTTATCAGTTGAAGAACGTGTGAGGTTGGGGTATCGGGTGAACCGATTAGTGGAAGTCAACCAGGCGGTTGCGGAGCAGTACGGCTGCACAAGCCCAGATGAAATAGTGGGCACTAGACTCGGCGATTTTTATGATGAAGCGTATGCCCAAGCGAACGATCAAGCCAATCTGACCTTGATGCGCGATTTACGAGTTTCTGATCTTGAAACGGTAGAAACGGATCGCCTAGGCCATCGACATTGGTTTATTACTAGCCTTGTTTGTGAGGCTTGCGATGGCTATATTGTGGGCGGCTGGGGCGTACAAACCGATATCACTGAGCTGAAGCAGGCACAGCAGGCGCTGCTGGCAGCGGAGCAGGCGAAGTCGCAAGAACTTGAGAGTCTGAATGCTGAACTGCGGCAGACATTGACGGAGCTGGAGGGGCGCGATCGCATCTCCGAAGCGACAGTTGCCGCCACGAATGCGCTGCTCACTACGAACACTCTGCTTACTACCGAAAAACTGGATGACGCGGTCAATACTGCTTTGCAAATTATTGGCGAAGCCTTACACATTGATCGCGTTGCTGTTCTAGAGCATTTTGCCTCGCTACCTGGGTCCTCCTTACCTGGCTGGCGCACTCTATATGAATGGGATGCAGCCGGAACTGTCGCCCAGCTCGCCCATGCCCAGTCCGCTCAAGGAACCTATGAAGGCATTGAGGACTGGTATGAGCAGCTGAGCCAGGGGCAAGTCATTAGCTGTCTGCTTGAAGACATGCCAGAGCCCTTTCGCAGCGGGCAGGCGGCAATTAATGTGCAAGCACTGCATACGGTGCCCATTTTTATCGACGGTACATTTTGGGGTTCAATTGGCATTGACAATTGTCGGGAAGCTAAGCGCATCAGCGAGGCAGAGCTAGCGGTGCTGAGTGTAGCGGCTGATTGCATTGGCAGCGCCATTCAGCGCGAAAGATTGCGTCTCGCAGAGCAACGCACCCAGCAAACCCTGCGCCAAGCTGAAACAGCCCGCGCCGCTGAGCAAGCCCGCAATGAAGTCTTGCAGCAGCGCGATCGCCTGCTCAACGCCTCAGCTACCTCAGTCAGTGCGCTGCTGACGGTTGAAAACCTGGATGATGCGATTAATCGAGTACTCAAAACTGTCGGCGAAGCTCTCGATACCGACCGAGCTGGCGTTATTGAGTTTTTCTACCCTGATGAGAGATCGTCAGCAGGGCTACCCCACTGGCGATCGCTCTATGAGTGGCATACACCCGATACTCCCTCACAGCTAGCTGATCCAACAGCGAATCAAGGTACCCACGATGGGATTGAGGATATCTATGCGCGGTTAGAGCAAGGAAACTTTTTTAGCGCAGCGATAGAAGACTGTGGCGAACCGTTTCGCACTCAACAGTTGGCAATCGATGTGCAGGCAATTCACTATGTTCCTATTTTTGTGGAGAGCGAGTGTTGGGGCATACTCACGTTTGATAACTGCCGCGAGGTTAAGCATCGTAGTCCAGCGGAGCTATCAGTATTCAGCATTGCGGCCGACTGTGTGGGCAGTGCGATTCAGCGGCAGCGTACCCAGCAGACTTTGCAACGAACCGAGCAGGCTAGAGCAGTTGAGCAGGCTCGTAATGAGGTCTTGCAGCAGCGCGATCGCATGCTCTCTACCGTAGCCGCAGCCACCAAAGATCTCCTCGACAGCTCCAATACCGATCTGGCTGAGACGATTTCGGCTGCGCTGCGGGTGCTGGGTGAAGGGCTAAGGTGCGATCGCGTCAACGTGTTGGAAAATTTCGATCAGTCTGCGACTCAGGTACCCGGTCATACAAAAGTTATCTACGGATGGGCTGAGCCTGATACGGTTACTCAACTCCCTCATCCGGATGCGACTCAGATTGATGGCGAGGGGCTAGAAGCATTTACAGGGCAGTACCTGCAAAACAATGGATTTGGCGGGTTAGTCGATGACTGGCCTGAGCCCCTTCGCAGTGCCTTTAAAGCCATTGGTATGCAATCAAGCTATTCAGTCCCTATTTGGCTAGGTGAGAAGTTTTGGGGCATTGTCGCGTTTGACTATTGCCACGAGGCTAAGCAAGTCAGCCCTGCTGAAATGGCCATCTTGAGAACAGCCGCCGCCTGTATTGGCGGGGCAATTCAGCGCGATCGCACCCAAAAAGCCATTTTGCAAACTGAGCAGGCGCAGGTGGCAAAACTGATGAAAACCAATCAGGCCCTTAAAAACAACCTCGATCGCCTCGCTGCAGAATCTAGCCTAGATGCCTTTTTAGGCCATGTGCTCACCGAAATCTCACAGCAGCTCAATATCCAAACGATCTGGTTCTACCTTTACGAGTCCATTGATCAGACTTTGCAGCTCCACCGTTGGGTTGAGCAGGGTGAGGTGCAGCCACCAGAAAGTTTTGTACAGCTTGGCCCCGTGGCAAACCCCATCGCAGTGGCAAATCTGCCCATCTGGGCGCACCTACAGCAAACGAGAACCCCGTTTGTGATTACGGCAGACAATGCCGATCAGGCCGAGCAGTTTATGTTTCCTGGGACTCAAGACTGGCAGTTACAGTGGGCCAAACAAAACAACATCCAATCGAGCATCAATATTCTGCTGATGGTAGGTGAGACTCCCCTCGGGTTGTTGGGGTTACTCTCGGCCCAGCGCAGCGAGTATACCTCGGAAGAACTAGCCCTGGTCCAAGCCCTTGCCCACCAAGCCACCCTAGCGATGCAGCTGACGCGGCTGGCGGACGAAGCCAAACAAGCCACCCTGTATGAAGAAAGGAGTCGCCTCGCAGGCGAAATTCACGATACCCTGGCTCAAACCTTTACCGGAATTTCAGTGCAACTGGAACTGGCTCAATATCTGATTGGGCAGAGCGCTAAGGAAAATGCTCGTGCTGAAGTAGACTCTACCCTTGAGCGCATTAGCAGCCTTGCCCAAACTGGCCTAGCCGAGGCTCGGCGTTCAGTCTGGTCGCTCTACCCAGCCACTGAAGACTACGCCAATCTGGCTGAACCCCTTGCCGATTGCATTGCCGCGTTGGCAAGGGGCACTGAGCTACACACTCAGGTCAGCCTGAAGGGTGAGCCTTACTCGGTTAACTGCTTTGTGGGTAAAAACCTGGTTCGCATTGGCCAAGAAGCCATTACCAATACCTTTAGACATGCTCAAGCCACCGAACTCTGGGTTGAACTCACCTATACAACTCATCAAGTCAGCCTAAGGGTGAGCGATAACGGCTGTGGCTTTGTTCCTCAAGCTCAGGCAGAGGGATTTGGCCTGGTCAGTATCTCGGAACGGGCCGATCGCATGGGCGGACAGCTCCGCATTACAACCCATCTTGGGCAAGGAACGGAGATTTTTGTACAGGTGCCGCTATGACTGAATCACCTATTCAAGTTCTTATCGCTGATGATCACCCCATTGTGCGCAATGGCATTGTGCGGATGATTGAACTCACTGACGGCATGGAAGTAGTGGCAGAAGCTGGAACGGGAACCGAAGCGGTGCAGTTATTTCGCCAGCACCAACCCAATATCACCCTGATGGACTTACGGATGCCGGAAATGAATGGGGTTGAGGCGATCGCCGCCATTCGCCAAGAATTTCCGAACGCCTGCATTATCATTCTCACCACCTACGATACGGATGAAGATATTTTTCGGGGGTTGCAGGTGGGCGCTAGAGGATACATCCTCAAAGACACCAAAATGGTTGACCTGATCGATGCGATTCGCAAAGTTCACGCGGGGCAAAAATACATTCCCCCTGCCGTAGGAGCGAAATTGGCCGAGCGCATGAGCGTGATACAACTCAGCGATCGCGAGCGAGAAGTCCTACAGCAGATGTGCGAGGGCAAGACCAATCAGGAGATTGGCACGGAACTCTGCATCAGCGAGAGTACCGTCAAGTTTCACATCAACAATATTTTCAGCAAGCTAGGAGTGAGCGATCGGACTCAGGCAGTTTTGATCGCGATCAAACGGGGCATTGCCATCCCCTAGACTCACAGATGCAAGCCCCTTCCTCCTCACCTACGAGCTGAGGCAGGCAAATTAAGCATTAGAAGCTAAACACTGTTCTGACAGTACCAACGACGATCGCGCCATTCTGGCTATTGTGTTCAGGATTCATAATCACAAATACACCGGGGGTAATGGCCAAATGCTCATTCACCTGAAACCGATAAAACCCTTCAAAATGCAGTGATGTATCAGGATCTTCTAAGCCAAACTGATTCTGCACGACTCTGGGCGGTTGACCCAACACAAATCCAGCTAAATTACCCTCTCCCCCCAAATCCGGGAGCCCTACATTGATCGCGTAGTAGAAAATGTCTGCATCGGGGTTGTCCGGCAAATCGGTGGCTGTGACATCAACAAACCCAAGCCAGCCCCCAAGCCTAATATCTGGGCTCACTAGCCAAGATGCCTGTAAACCATAGCTATTGCCGATGATGCTATCGCTAGCTCCACCAAAAGGGTCATTGGCGATCGCACTGCTTGTTCCAATGCCAATAGCATTGCGCGATCGCGTATAAGTTAGCCCGACGGTAAGGTCTGGAGTTGGCCTCAGGGTAACTTGTCCTAATGCCGTGTAAGATCCCCCAAACAACCCAGCATCACTTGCCGAATTATTAGCCTCACCGGCCAAATACACGAGTGCTAAATTGACATGCGGGCTAACGTCATAGCTAATGCCTGCCCCCGTCGCACCGATCTCCTCGCGATAAATAGGACTCCGTAACCCAAAGGCAGAAATCGATCCACGACTATCAAAGCCCAAGAGCGGGTTAACTGTATCGGCAACATCAAACAAGGTACCGCTTGCCATCACCGTCACTTCGGCCGATTGGCCAACCGGGAAACGATAGTAAAACTGGTTGATAACAACATCGTCCTCTGTGTTACCGTCAAAGCCCAAACGCGCCATGTTTGTGCCTGTGGCGTCACCCAAGTTTGGTGTGCTGCCAGCTTGTAAGCGTATTCGCAGCAAGTCATCGCCAGTAAAGCTCGTATCGAGAACCAGACGCAGGCGATCGGTGAACACCACATTATTACCCATTTCATCAGCAGTGTCCGTCGGGTCCAGGCCTGATACAGCTTTTTCATCGCCGAAGGCTCCGCTGAGGCCAACGAGCACTTCGCCTCTAAGCTTGGTAGTCGTGGAAAATTGTTGGGCGGCCAGCACTTCAGTACGAGATTCGAAGGCTGAAATTTGATTACGCAGTGCCAGGAGTTCCGATGCAAACTCGGTTTGAAGTCTTTGCAGAATTGCCAGATCTGCCTGAGCATCTGGAGCCGCAGCATTCTCTCCAAGTTGTTCACGGATTCGATTCAGGCAAGCATTCATACCCGCAGCAAATTCAGCTCGACTCAACGATTGCTTACCCCGATACAAGCCTTCGACATCACCGCTAATACAGCTATAGCGTTCAATCAGCGATCGCAACGCCTGAAAAGCCCAATCTGTCGGTTGCACATCGGAGAGTTCGGACACAGAGGTCAATGCAAGCCTTCGATCAACTTCCAAAAGCTCGGAAGTTAATATTGGCGATGGCGTTTGAACTGTGTCCAAAAGCTTCGATACAGAGGTTTCAAATTCACGTTTACCCACCGTCGTATCGAACCGCGATGTCGGCTTTAGGAATACAGAACGCTGCATCTTTGTACTCGGTGAACGATTCACCGACAGGCTCCATGATGACGGCACAGGTTCAGTTGCCATTGCAAATGCCGGGTTGAGATTTCCCAAAAGGGAAGTGGCGATCGCTGAGCCAAGGAATGACAACACAGACCGAATACCATCACGATTCCAACAAGTACAAAAACAAGCAGACATGGGGTTACCTCATCATCAATGTGATGTCATTTGAGGAGAACTTGATTTACCTACAACCTTACGGACATCAATACATCAAAGCACTATGCCAGTAATGGGTCGTGGTCTGCCTCAAAGCTCAGGCTGAAGCTGAACTCTAGTAGGGGGATAGCAACATCAGCTGAAGTGAACAGTTGCACCACTTTCGCCCAAAGCTTTCCACCTACGGAAAATCATTAGATGAACGCATACTCTGTTTATTTCGGGGCAATCCAGCTTCCATCCTTCATGAGCTTTGACCTGTACTGTAGTTCGGGTCAAAGCTATCCATCTACAGGAACGAGAACACGCTGATAGATGGGTGTGTTCAAATTTCAATGCCCTAGGATTTCAAGTAACCCCAAAATTTACTCAACACAGAAACAATCTATTGTCAATCGAGCCAGTTTTACCTGTCATGAAAAGCGCAATTTTTTGAACCACCTAGTGCCTTCAAAACATCAAAGTAAAAGATTTAAGTTGAGCCGTAATCCTACCCATGAATCAATCTACAACTGATAGCTATCACCACGTGACAGCTATGATCACACATCAAGTCAAACCAGGAAGAACGCAGGGCTACGAGGAGTGGATTAAGGGCATCTCTGCCGCTGCAAGTCAGTTTGAGGGACATCTGGGCGTCAGCATTCTACGCCCTCAGGCAAGTAAAAATCCCAATTACATCATTGTTTTGCAATTCGACCATATTGACCACCTGCAAGCATGGCTGGACTCTGATGTGCGCAAAGACTGGATTGAACGGGTCCAACCCCTGGTTCGTGCGGATGAGACTGTACAAGTGCTTACAGGCTTAGAGACCTGGTTTTATCTTCCCAGTCTAGGGCAAGGAACACCGCCTCCGCCTCGTTACAAGATGGCTGTAGTGACCTGGATTGGCGTATGCCTAGCAGTCGGAACCTTGAGCACGTTGCTCGCTGATTTTTATGCTCGATTGCCTTTTTTGATGCGGCTAATGGTGAGCAGTGGACTTGTCGTAACAGCGTTGACATATTTGGTAATGCCCCAGCTAACTCGACTATTTCGGCCATGGCTCTATGGCAAGCGGTTATAAGTAGTGTGTGGAGAGTGAACGGATGGAATTTCTCGAACATCTCGAAAGTGGTTTGATCCATGTTGTAGCGGTGGCCAAGCTACTATGTGAAGCGATCGCAGTTTTCTGCGTTTTGATTGGATTGTTGAAAGCATTACAAATGTCCCTTGCCCTACGTCGCCAGCGCAGTCGCCAGCGGTTTCCCTTTAACCCGGTGCGGCTAGAGTTTGGTCTCTGGTTAGCGTTAGCGCTGGAATTTCAGTTGGGTGCTGATATCCTTGCAACCACCACAGCTCCCACTCTAGAGACCCTTGGTAAACTGGCTGGTGTCGCTGTGATTCGGACCTTCTTGAACTATTTCCTCAACAAAGAACTGGAATTTGAACTTGAAAAGACAGGCCATAGCCAAGACCCGAAAGCTGATTGGCAGACTAGCGCCTCCTAATCAAATGATGTAGGACGACACTGCCTCTGTTTAATCCTGACATTCAGACTGTTTGACATCGCAAGAGGCGCAGAACTTGCGCCCCTTGCGATTACCCTATGATTATGGTCTCTTGCGATCGGCCATCAATCTGATGGCAGGTTTCTGACAATTGTGAACTGAAACGGATCAGTCCCTAGAGAGTCTAAATAGGGCTGAGTTAGAAACCTTTCAGCATCTATTTGGCCCAGCAAATGGCGATTAAAAAAGGCCAAGCTGAGAGCACTTAAATAAGGCCGGGCTTGCTGGGGGTCTGGACCTAGCAAAGCACTAGGCAGAGGCAGAGCACCTTCAGTTAAATCTCCTTCTAGAAATGTAAAGTGGGTGGCATTTTCAATGGCAACTAAGTATCGATTATTAGTTTGCAGCCATCGATAAGCATCGATCTGTTCTGGAATCGCAGGCACCACGATATCAGCCATAGAAGCAACCAGAAACGTGGGAATTTCGATCTGAGCTAATCCTGTTTCCCCAAAAAAGAGACTTGTCGGAGGGTTTAGAGCAAAAACGGCTCTAATCCGATCATCCTGTAGTTGAAAAGGGGCCTGATCTTCCAGAGCTATTAGATCACACTGCACCAGTAATGAGGGGTTCAGAGAAGGACGATTACGCTCTGCTAAAGAACAGTTTTGCTGTATTTTCTCAAAATTAAACTCAGCTCCAGCGACTGCCAAGACGGTAAATCCTCCCAAGGAATGCCCCAAAACACCGACGTTGTCAATTGCTAAATTGGCATAATCTTGCTGTGTTTGAGCAAGCTGTTCTAACTCATCTAAAACCAAGGAAATATCGCGGGGACGGCTGATCAGCGTCATTGGATTAGGGGGGCGATCGACCCCCGCCAGAAACTGAGAATACTTTTGACTATCGTCATCATGTTGAGGTACGACTACGGCATAACCGTGGGAGGCTAAATGCTGAGCTAAATAAACAAATGCATTACGACCAGATGCAACGCCGTGGGAAAACACAATAACGGGCGTAGACTCTGCTGTCTGTTGAGGCAAATAAATGTCAAAGGGAATTGTGCCTTCACGTAGGGGGTTCTGAAAGGTCAAGCTTTCTTGCTCCCACAAATAGGAACCCGCACGCGTTGGTACGACAGAATCAGGAATCACAGAAGAAAATGCAGTTGCTTCAGCTTCCCCTACAGTCCTAAATTGAGCCAAAACTTTGTCCTGATCGGCAAAGAAGCGACGATTTTCTTGAATGATTTGCTGCAGTAATGGAAAGTTAAGTTGGATAACATCGAGGGGATATGCCTGCATTACTTCCAGCGACGTAATGCCATCCCCATCTACTGAGGCCGCAATCAGGGCAGCTCGCAGTGCCAGAGAACCGTTGAGAAAACTATCGGTTTGTACGACCTGCCCCATGCGATCGAGAAACCGCTCACCAACTTGCCAATAAGTGAATTGGGACAAGGTGATTAAATCTACATCTAAACGCAAGTTAAGGAATGTCCGTAGTTCTTGGAGTTGTTGCTCATTGAGCCTACTGGCAAAAGCGTGTAAGCGTTCATTGACCGTACCATCCTCTGCCAGAGCTTCGAGATCCTCCACCCAAATAACGGGTTCAAACGGACCCACGAAAAACTCAATACGTTCCGCACTTAAAACTGCAGGCGTGATTGTCAGGGGCAATATGGTCCCTAAACTCATTATCTGCCGGTGTCTCTGCTGCCAACAACAGACAGCTTGCATCAATAAGTTTGTTCTGAAACGAACGTTACCCACCTGTACCTCCTTAAGAGTTAATCCCATTGAGATGATTGGTGCGTGCATATTGTGGCAATTCTGAGTCAATACAATCTCAGTCCGTCGTCGAGTTTTGACCCATGCCGTAGTTGGGTTCAAGGGCTTGACGTTGCCATCAATTTCGTCATGAGCAATTTCTCTCGACCCATACCCCGGTTTAGGTTATCCCTGAGCATCAACTTAGGACAGGACGACTCCAGAGGCGGGTGTCCCAACACTGCAATCTCTGTAGATTTCTAGTGTGTTACGGCATTTATCCCATTCTTCAAAGTCAATCGAGGAACATCATGGTTACTTCGTTTCAGTACAAACGCCTGTCCAAGGATGAGGCAGCGGTCTTACTTGTCGATCACCAAGCCGGACTGGTGTCTTTGGTTCAGGACTATCCCCCCAATGAGTTTAAGAATAATGTCCTCGCTCTCGCCGATATCGCGAAGTTTTTCAACCTGCCAACAGTCTTAAGCACTAGTTTTGAGAATGGTCCCAATGGTCCCATGATTCCAGAACTGAAGGAGATGTTTCCGGAGGCTCCCTATATTGCTCGCCCTGGGCAGATTAATGCCTGGGACAACGATGATTTTGTCCAAGCAGTTAAAGATACAGGACGCCGACAATTGATTATTGCTGGGGTGGTCACCGATGTGTGTGTTGCCTGCGTTACGCTCTCTGCTATCCAAGCTGGATATGAGGTCTTTGTCGTCACCGATGCCTCTGGAACCTTCAACGAAGGGGTGCGAGAAGCTGCTTGGGTTCGCATGAATAATGCCGGAGCACAGTTGTTGAATTGGTTTGCCGTAGCCTGCGAACTCCACCGTGATTGGCGCAATGACATCGAAGGACTCGGCAACTTACTCTCTAACCACATTCCTCTCTATCGGGCTTTAATGACGAGCTATTTCACAATGACTAAACAGTAAGGCCGAAGGTTGTGCCATAACGATGCCAATCGCTCCAGATAGCGTCGTTATGGCGTGGTTTCATCACTCCAGGTTGGGACAGGACAGGCTTATTTCTTGGGGCTGAATGTAACTGCAAGCTGGCAGAAGTGATGCATGACGGCTTTACTAAACTAGCCGCTAACCCGAGTGGAAATAAAGCAAGAAATCTTGAGTACTCAGGGGATAAAAATCCATGGAAAGGCGGAAACTTCTACAACTACTTGCGGCCAGTGGTGCGAGTGCAACTCTAGGAATAGGAACATCTTCTACCCTGCAAAAGGCGATCGCGACTAGTGAAAGCACAAGTCATTGGGGCTACGTAGGTGCAGGCTCGCCAGAGCACTGGGGGGACTTGTCGGCCAACTATAGTGCCTGTCGATCTGGCTTACAGCAGTCGCCGATTAATCTACACAATTCAATCAATGCAACCCTAACAACATTGGATATTCTCGACCAGCCGATCCCATTGACAATCCTCAACAACGGTCACACGATTCAGATGAATTCGATCGCTAGCAATTTCATCCAACTCGATGGCGAAGAATTTGAGCTACTGCAGTTCCACTTTCATCATCCCAGTGAGCACACTGTAGAAGGTGTGACCCATTCACCAGGAGATTCGCACAATGAAGCGTATTAGGGGGCTGCATGTTGGCGAAATATCCGTCGCATTAGCCACCATCACATCAGTGACACTGCTTGCCATTACATCATTGGCATCCCCACAGCGATCAACAGATAACAGCCCTCAAAAAAGTGCAGACCAAAACCTGGTTGAGAGCAGTGAAATGATCATTGTTGAGAGCAGTGAAATGATCATTTGGGTCGACCTCAGCTCAGAAGCTTTTCCGTCAGCAGTAGAAGGTGATTACATCCTTGTACACACCTATCTCCTGGCTCAATCTGATATTCCCATCATGGAATTGGTCTATCCAGAGCTCAAGATCAAATTTGCCAATTGATTGGCGGTTCTTTAAAGCTGCGGATGGCTGATGCTGCTCCAATGCGCCCGATTTCCCTTTCCATCGAATAGCACACCGTGCACCTGACTTCACCCAACATCAATTCTTAGGAGGATTTGGGCAAGTAAATGAAGATGTATATCCTTAAGATGAGGCCGCCATCGTATCTGTGACAAGAGTCAAGCTTATGGTTAAAGTGCATTTACGCAAAGTAACGCGAGAAAATTTTCGGGAGTGCCTGAATCTTCAGGTTACAGAGTCACAGAAAAAGCTGGTTGCAACCACCACACAGTCTCTTGCAGAAGCCTATGTTGACCCCCATCTTTTCCCTTTGGCAGTCTACGACGCTGCCGCATGTGGTTATGAACAGCCTGAAGTGCCAGTAATTGGATTCACGATGTATGAAATTGCTGCAGGTGTAGGATTCATTATGCGGTTAATGATTGATGCAAAGTATCAGTGGCAAGGCTATGGGCGAGCCACCATGATTGAATTACTTCGTCGCCTTAAGCTGCATCCTAATGTTGAGATCATCGCGACCAGTTATCAACGAGAGAATGAAATCGCTGCAAAGTTGTATCGAAATTTAGGGTTCCGTCAATGGAATATCGCTTATGCTATTGCTCACCCGACAGAGGTGTATATCAAGCTTGAAGAACTCTGATCAGGGGCAGCACAACAACGCTGTTGCAGCGGATTGCCAGTGCTTGTCCTAGTGCAGCAAAATGTAATTTGAAATCGCTGAACAGCAACATTGGACTCCTATAGTTCATCTGCAGATAAAGATGTTCTGCGAGCACTGAAGGCTCATTCAGTTGAATTCATTTGAGCCATAGACTTAAGGCACGACGGACATACGCTTGCCAAGATTCAGCAGGCGGAAATATCAATGCGTAGAGCATGATGCCGCTCATCACATCAAAAACTAAACCTGCATCTAAATCGATTGAAACTTCATTTCTTGCTTTTGCCCGTTCGATGACAACAGCGAAGGATTGCCGCCGGGGGGACAGATATTTTTCCCAGTAAATTTGAGCGAACCCAGAATTGCTCGACGCACTACTAATAATCATGGCAACAGTCTGTCGCCCAAGTGGCGTAAGGGTTATCTGTGCCGCATTTTCAATGAGTGCATCTAGATCACTCCAAAGGCTTCCTGTATCTGGAATTAATACCTCTTCTCGAATACTTTCAATGGCATCCGCAATTAGTTCATCTTTACTGTTGTAGCGCCGATAGATTGTTGTCTTACCGACGCCAGCACGAGTTGCGATCGCCTCAATACTCATTGTTTCAAAACCAACTTCCGACAACAGTTCCAGTGCAGCCTTCAGCATGGCTTGGTGAGCTGCTGCGCTGCGAGGTCTGCCGGGTGATTTTTTCTTAGCATCATTCATAATGCTATTATATTTTACGATACAGTATCGTATCGAAATTAAATGATGCAAAAACCCCTCTATATGAACAAGTACAGTGCCCAGACTTTGCGCGAAGGGCTAGCAGAGTACTATGCACTGAATCCACACGTCACCGATCCAGCGACTCAACCTTCAGACTTCGGCAAAATCCTGCAAGCGCACGATATAGGACACGTCATTTACGGTTGTGACACAGGTATGTACGACGAGCTAAAAATTCTGCCGCTGTTTTGGTGGACAAGTGAATGTACGTTTCAGACGTACTTAAAGATGAAAGATTCTCCTGCCGTTGATGTGATGTACGAGGATATGATCAAAGAGAAAGGCTCACTCTGGCTATATGGAGCAATTTTGAAGGTCCTTCCTGGGGTAATTCTAGAACTAATCCCAATTTGGTTTAAAACTCGCGATCGTCAAAAGCTTTTGCCATTTCTGGAGTTTGAGCCGTTGCTTGATCTTGCTCTTTTGGACATCCGCCAGGAATTTGATCTGTTGCCGTTTATTAAATGACGATGAGTCTAGACATTAATTCCTGGAAATAGCCAGTGTACATTCAGGAGCTAAATGAAGATTTCCTCAAATACTTGAAACTTTTACGGAGGTTTGATGCTAAGAGAATTGAACTGTCTTCGGCTTTTTGCAGATATTTTTTAACTGTTGAGCTCGAGTAATTCCGTAGAGTTAATCGAGAATGACTAACATCGCATACAAAACTGGGCTTACGGTTTAAGCCGGGAAGCACCGGCTAATTAGGGAGTCAGAAGTCAGGAGTCAGAATCCAATGCCCTCCTGACTCCTGGCTCCTAACTCCTGGATTCTCTCCTCACCAAAATTTCCCGCCTTAAGTTGATAGCCCAAAACTGATTTGAATAATGTTGATTGGGTACAGATGAAAACTACACTGCGTCAAACTGATGGTGCTTTTTTCCTGTAAACGACTAACCGTCTGTCCCAAAAGGACAATGGGTAATTGAGAGAAGGTTTGGGCGCGATCGCGCAGCTGATATTTGCCATGCGCCTGCCACTACATTGATGACATCTGTTATCTGTCAATAAGGTTGGAAATAGCCACGGTCATGATTTAGATGGCCACAGCTCCTTTGCTGCTCCTAACTTGGCCGGTAGGCTGGTCGATCGCGTTAGGCTTTTAGCAGTTGATTAACGTGAGTTCGATGGCTGAGGATGCCTAAAGAAAGACTGGGGCGTAAGATTCACAGTATCCACTGTCGAACAACCCCAGCTATGAGCATCAGTCTACCGCGTCTCGATTTGACGACAATCTTCTGCGATGTCGATGACTTCTACAGAGCCTTTGAAGCAGCCTGTAATCAGTTGCCCCAACTGCCTTATGATGGCGCAGCCAAGCCCTATCGTTCGCGTTTGAGTGTGAGTGAAGTCATGACGATTGTGATCGCCTTTCATGGCTCTGGCTTTCGGACCTTTAAGGACTTCTACACCTGTCAAGTGTTGCCGCATTGGGGCGGTGCCTTTCCCCATCTGGTGAGCTA
>JBCBTQ010000070.1:0-24246 GCA_039818605.1 Cyanobacteria bacterium J06639_14
ATTCGCAAACCCAACTCATAAGATGGTTCACTCAGGGGCTGCTCAGTCACAAAGTTAATCACCCCGCCTGGCTCTACCGAACCAAACACAATTGAAGCGGGTCCCTTCAACACTTCTATGGTTTCGACGTTAGCAAGCTCCGGAAAGCCAGGATTTCCAAAGCCTCCAAATGTCAGCCTATACCCATCCCTCAAAATAGCAGGATCTTCAAAACCTCGGAGAATAAATCGTTGCGCAGTACCGGTGTTGCCTGCAAATGTTGCGCCACTAACATTCCGCAAGGCATCATTGAGGCGAATCACCCCCTGATCTTCCAGCACTTCCTGGGGAATCACCTGAATTGACTGGGGAATATCGCGTAGGGGCGTATCAGTGCGGGTGGCAGTGGTGGTATCAGGCGCATAGTAACGACTGCCTTGCTCGCCCGTCACCACAATCTGCAGTGCCTCATCTCCTTCACCCGCTTGGGCAACTCCCGGCACTGCTGTTAGGGTCAAGGCCGTTGCTGCCGCGTTAACCTCAACCGTAGGGGCAGCATCAGTACCAGTAATTGCCACCTGTACTCGGTCGCCCGGCAACCTGGTGATCTCTACTAAGGCAATGCCCTCGGCGGGTTCAAACTGCTGAAACATATCACCCTCTGGCAGTGCCAATACAGCATTGGGAATCTCTAGCGTGAGTGCATTCCCGGACACCGTAGTAGTGGGAGTCGCCAACTCACTGTTTGCCGTTTCTAAGATGACTTGTAGACCAGCTTCAGTTGCTTCTAGACGAACTCCGGTAATTTGCACCAATGAGGCTTCGATTTGAGCCAACCAGTCTGTGACGGTGGTGGTGAGTTGGGGCGATTGGGAGAGGGGAGGCGGGGGAGCAGGAGAGTTTACCCTGAGCGAAGTTGAAGGAAGGGGGAGTGTTGATTCTTCGCTTGCCCCTGCTGCTGTGTCTTGAGTTATGGGGACTTCAAGGATTTCTAGCTCAGATTGGCCCAGTGCCGCTGCAGCGGTCAGCATCTGTCCACTCGCAACGGTCAACAGGGTAAGCAGACTTAAACTCGGTAACGATTTTGACATCATGTTCCTCACACACACACACTTGTTCCAGCCGAATCAGTCGGCAGCAAACGTCATTTGCAACTGCGATGACTTGGGGCATTAAGCTTGAAGCTAATTATTCTCAATTAGAACAATAGTCTACACCAGAAATCTTGCGCCCTAAACGCATCGCAACGGTCAACAGGGTAAGCAGACTTAAACTCGGTAACGATTTTGACATCATGTTCCTCACACACACGCTTGTTCCAGCCCAATCAGTCGGCAGCAAACGTCATTTGCAACTGCCATGACTTGGGGCATTAAGCTTGAAGCTAATTATTCTCAATTAGAATAATAGTCTACACCAGAAATCTTGCGCCCCAAACGCATTTCTTTGGTATGGTTCAAGACTACGCTTTACGTTGGGGGATTGAGACGCGCCAGCCTCAATACCCTCATAGTCGTGGTCATTCTGGCGCTGAGGATTCTGAGTCAACGAATTATGTTTCGGCATGAGCATTCTCCAATAAAGCTTCTAGGGTGCATGAGAGAGAGGGGTTACTTAGGTGGACAGGCAATTGTTGGCACCTGACCTTTCCAGCGTTGCCGTAGGATGTCGCCGTTTGGGTATTGTCGATGAGTTCTTAATCGTTCCAGTTCAGCCTCATCTGCCCAAATAATCCAGTGTTTAGGCGGTTCAGGCTGCTGTCTTGCCTTCACCCACCCGCGCTGAACCCAATCGTAGAGAGTGATGGCAGGCATTTCTAGCGCTGCGGCTAGTTCGGGCAACCACCACTCTGGCTTCGGCAGCGGGTCTCTGCCCTGCGAGCCCGAGCGAGGGGCAAAACCGAGATGACGGATCAATGCTCGCACCATTTCGCGGTTGAATGTTTGACGCCGCTTCGGGGGACGAAAGCCCTCTTTATGCAAACAATCAATGATTTCATTAGTTGTCAGATTCGCCTGTGTCAGCTGCTCAAGACGCTGACACAGCTGAGGGTAGTAACTCAGTTGTGTCCATTTGGCGACAGGACGAGTGATGAGCGCAGGGCGCTGGTATCCCCCTGCCCACTCAATGCTGACTTGAACCCGTTCGCTCTCTCCCTCGACGGTCACTGTGACGCTGTCAATAATTTGCCGAAGTACCTCTTTTCGCTGGGCGTTAGTTGTTGTTGTCGCAGACCATAACGTCGGCAGACTTTCAGCCAATTGCAGAATTTGTTGTTTTTCCTCAAACGAGAGCTGCTTCGGTTGCTGCTGAGAGAATCGGTCGTATTTTTCCTGCAGAGTCTGATGGGCCTGTAGCTTGGCTTCCCAATCTTGAGCTAGTTGCCTTGCCACTAGCCGATTTTCAGGCTCAACAAGCTCGTAGTGCCGCCGGGCTCTATCGGCGTTAAATTGAGCGCGCTCTAGCCGTTGCTGCCAGAGCTTATCGAGTTCTGAGCGCTCTCGCTCAAGATGGTCCGCTGCCGCCAACGAAAGCTCAAGCGCGGCAGGTTCTAGGGCAAAAAGCACTTGCTCAACCACATATTCGTCCAGGCAAGCTCCCGATAAGCATTGGCAAAGCTTTCCGCCATAATCTGCCATCTCGCGACTACAGGTATAGCGATAACGTCCCCCACGCCTATTGTATTGAACCGTCATACGACACCCGCATCGACCGCAGACCAATAGACTGCTCAATAGGCTATCTCCCTGTCGGGCACAGCCAAGCTCATCGGCCCGGTTCTGGTTGGCTTTCAGTTGAGCTAAGTTGAGCTGATATTGCTCCCAGGAAATATAGGCTGGATGATGATCTTTGATAAGCACCAACCATTCCTGGGGCGGTTTGACCACATGGCCAGTGCGAGGACGACCCGCTCTCTTTTTGCGTGGGTCGACTTGCTTGCGTCCATAGGCGTAGGCTCCGGCATAAGCTGGATTTTTTAGGAGATTCTGCATGGTGGCTCGGTTAGGCCGTCGCCATTCCAAGTCCCCTTTGTTAAGACCAGACAGCACCCGTACTCCCACTTGAATCTCATGCTTCACCAAGTAGCGCAGCATCCCATTGAGCGTCCCAAACTCCTGAAATTTTCGAAAGATGAGCCTCACTACCTGCTGCACCTGCTCATCAGGGTCCAATTGCACTTCCCCCGACGGTCGGCGAATATAGCCAGTGGGCACGTTGAAGCCCAACTCTCCCCGAGCGGCTTTGGTCCGTTTCCCCTGCATCATGCGTTGTTTGAGAACATGCAGTTCGGCTTCGCTCATGGTGCCTTTTAAGCCCAGCAGCAATCGGTCGTTATACTGGCTGGGGTCATAGATGCCGTCAAGATCCGCTATCAGCGTACCGAACAGGGAACAGATTTCTAGCAGTTGATACCAGTCCTTTGATGAGCGGGCCAGGCGCGACATCTCCACTCCTAGAATCAGACCGACATGATTCAGCCCCACTTCGCTCACTAGGCGTTGAAAGCCGGAACGCCCTTTGGCGCTGCTCCCTGATTTCCCTAGATCTTCGTCAATTACGAGTATTCGCTCTGTGTGCCATCCTAGCGCTTCAGCCCGTCCCACTAGCCCATATTGCAGGCGTGTCGATTCGCGATGGTCAACCACTTGCTGCAGCGTTGACTGGCGAACGTAAACGACGGCTAGCCGCTCTAGATGGTGAGCTTGTATTTTGCCTGCATGCCATAGCCCTTGGTCAGCTGCAAGATTCATCAGTCTCCTCCTGCGCTGATTGAGCAACCAGATGCTGCTCCAACATCTGGCTGATAACACTGATCAGTCGTTGTCGTTTCCGTTGCGGCAGGTACTGCCACAGGCCCTCTATTGGGTAGGCAAACGGGGGGGCTCAGGTCGCTCGGGCATGGTAGGGCTTCCTCTTCAGACGGTTGACTTGCCTTAATTTTGGTGACAGTTGCAGCCAATCTTTGCAGACCGGCAAGGCTAATCGTTCGATGTGGAAGTGGTGACGTGTTTATGGGGGCATTATGGCTGGCGCATTGAGACGCTCTTTGGCATTTTCAAAACCCGTGGCTTTTGTCTAGAAGCGACTCACTTTCCTGAAGCAAATCGCCTACGCAAGCTTTTTGGACTGCTGACGTTAGCGCTCTGTTGGGCAATGAAAATGGGACTATGGCTACATCAGAGGCAGTCTATTGCTATCAAGAAACATGGACGCAGAGCGGCGTTGTTGCATAAAAAGGCGGACGGACTGACGTGGTAGGGTTTAATCGCCAAACCAAACCCTGCCTATGAAACGTCAATATCGCGTCCGCAACTGGTCTGAGTATACCGCTGGCCTCAAGCAGCGAGGAAGTCTTACCTTCTGGGTTACCGATGAGGTGCTGGAGCACTGGCTAATTCAAGACAAAACTGGACATCGAGGGGCCTCCCCCACTTATAGCGACCTAGCGATTGCCACAGTCGCTACCCTCAAGAGCCTCTTTCAGCTCGCCGGTCGCCAAGCTCAAGGCTTGACCCAATCGCTCTTTAAGTTGATGCAGATCAACCTGCCAGTGCCTGACCACAGTACGGTGTCGCGCCGCTTAGGGACTTTGAGCGTGTCGATGCCAGTGCAACAGCGTACTGGCCCCCGCCATGTGGTGGTGGATTCGACTGGCATCAAGGTTTATGGGGAAGGCGAATGGAAAACACGACAGCATGGGGTGAGCAAACGTCGCACCTGGCGCAAGCTGCATCTGGGTGTCGATGAAGCCACCGGAGAGATCCTGATAGCGGAGGTGAGTACCAACGACTATCGCGACAGCGAAATCTTAGCCAGTTTGCTGGACGGTGTCCGTGATCAAGTTTCCCAAGTCTCTGGCGATGGGGCTTACGATACCTTTGAGTGCCATGAGGTGATTGCCCAGCGGGGGGCTGTGGCGACAATCCCTCCCCGTCGAGATGCTCAACGGTCTCAGCCGAACGAGAAAACGCCCACTCATCCCCGCGACCAAATCTTGCACCGGATTGAGCAAGTGGGACGTCAACGATGGAAGCAAGAGAGCCGATATCATCGCCGCTCACTGGCTGAGACCATGATGTTTCGAGTCAAAGTCACTTTTGGCGGACGGGTGCGTTCGCGCATCTTTGACAATCAAGCAGTCGAACTCTTCTTGCAATGCGCGGTGCTCAATCGCATGATTCAAGTGGCCAAGCCTGATAGCTATGTCATTGAGAGTTAGTTGAAGGCGATAGTCAGACGAATTGATGACGTTCGGATCATTCATGCAACAACACCATGTATCCTTACAGGTTTAGGACTGCCAGGAAGTGCTAGTATAATGTATCTGATAATTAACGATTTAGGGAACTTCTTCCTTGGAGCCCAACAAAACTATTAAGTTAGCAAGCAGTATAAGTTGATGAATGATTTGGGCTCGGAGACTCAGGTAAAAGTTAGCTTTGATTATCAATCTTTAGATATTGATAGTCGAATTCTTGTTCATGAAAGCGCTAAGGCTATTAAAGTATGTTTGCGCCGAGTTGCAAGAGATATCTGGAAAATTGGTCAGCAGTTGGTTAACGTACGTTCATGTCTTCAGTACGGTCAGTTCGTCGCTTGGTTAAAGGCTGAGTTTGATTGGACTCCACGTACAGCGTACAATTTTATCAATGTTTATGAGACTTTTCGTGACTTTGAAAGTTTCTCCAAGATTGATGCAGCAGCCTCTGCTTTATATTTGTTAGCAGCTCCATCGACTTCAAAAAATGTCCGAGATGCATTTTTAAAGCAAGCTTTATCTGGTGAAAAGATAACTCATAAGAATGTTCAAAAGGCAATTAAAGATTCAAAAGAAAAGGGCGATTTAATAATAAATAAAAATGTTTCTAATCCTGCTCAAAGCGAATTGCTGCAACCACCTAAGCAGAAAATCGAAATAATTAGCTTAATACCAACCGCTGAGCTGATTAAAGAGGCTAAAGCTCAGAAACAACTCTCCACTGCTTCCACAAACATATCCACTAGTGATAAATCTGGTTGGTATCTTATACAAACGCAGCATTATTTGTTTTGTGGTGATACAGCCTCATCAGATTTCTATGAGAACATACCACCAGCTTCACTTGCTTTGGCCATTACTTCTGATGATTGGGATCACGACTGGTTAATTGAGCAGGCAAGCAACATCTTTATACTTGAAGAAGCCGCTGTGAATGAGAAGACCCTAGAGCAATTGCTTTTGATGTTCTCTAAGCCTGGCGAAGTGGTAGTGTTTCCTTATTTACCTATGAAAGAACTCCTAGTTATTGGCCATAGACTCAAAAGAAAACTTTATTTGGGCGACTCCAATCCTGAACGTTGTACTAAATTAATAGAGTTTGCGGAATTGGAAGTTCAAAAGCTTAGTCGGCGTTGCTAAATTAAGGTACGAATCTTGGAGGAACTGGGACATCGTTGAATTTGAGGTAGTGAAGTAACAGTTGAACCGAGTAAGTCAGCATTTTTACGGACTTGGAATAGCAAAGGGTTTTGCGATGTAGTCGACCCAAATATTGACGTAATCGAGCATTCTCTCATTACACCTAAGTCATGTAAGTTTTGCTGACAATTTGATTGGCCTTCGGAATAAAGCTGAAATACACCGTCCACCCATCAGTGAAATAGAAATAGCGCTGCCAGCCTACAATCAACCTCCAAAGTGGCCGTTCAGCATTATGGTTATCCAGTACCCAGTCTAACATTCCCTTTTCGAGGGCTGTACACAGCCAAATCTTGCTTAGTTCTCTAGCGCCGTGCAATGGTGCGGGTCACACTGCTAAACGTTGTTTCCAATTCGTCGAGTTTTCTCGTCTCTAGCGTCGTTTCAGAGTTGCCGGACACTGCATTGCAGGTTACTCTAGCCCATCTTTTAATTGTGCAACGACAAGGTTTGCTCTAGGGACTGCAACAGAAGTGATTGCGCAGTATGAATGAAAAAGTGATCACCCAGAAACATCTGCATTGAAAAAGCGGCAGTTGTTTGTTTTTGCCAAGCTTCCAACATTTCATAATCAACTTCTGGGTCTTGTAAGCCACCAAAAACAGTTATAGGGCAATTTAACGGCAACTCTGGCTGATAGATGTAGGTTTCAAGGACTGCAAAGTCTGCTCTAAGGGCTGGTAAGACCAGTTGCATTAACTCTCTATTAGCAAGCACTTCCTCCGGCGTTCCATTCAGACGACGCAATTCCTCTATAAAATCAGCATCAGGCAAGGCATAAATAGGAGGACTTGAATCGGATATTTGAGGGGCGCGGCGACCAGAAACAAACAGATGAACCGGACCACGACCATGGAGCCGACGGAGGAAACGTGCTACTTCAAAGCTAGTCAATCCGCCCATACTGTGGCCAAAAAAAGCGAAGGGCTTATTGATATAAGGAAGGATAGACTGTGCAATCCCTTCAACCAAGAGGACTAGCTGAGTAAAGGGAGGTTCATTTAGTAGCATTCCTCTTCCAGGGAGCTCAATAAGGCAAACTTCCACCGTAGAAGGCAACTCCCCAGGCCAGTTACGAAAGCTCAAAGCGCCACCACCAGCATAGGGAAAGCAAAACAGGCGTAGACTGGCCTGAGGATTAGGTTTGGGGCAGATTACCCAAGACTTGGAAGAAATACGCATTGTGAATTGTCTACCCGACCGACTATGTTAGAGGCTCCAGTCATTTATTACCAGGCTTTGAGTCATGAATTTTTGCGATAAACCGTTTTCAACTAAGAAGCTGAAGTACTTTAGAATTGCAGAATACTGGTTTTGAAAACGGATTCATTCAGCTCTAATTTTGACTACTGGCAGCCTCTTCCATTTTCTTTCGAAGGCTTAGAGGGCGCATATCGATCCAAACTTCTTTGACATATTCCAGACATTCGGGCTTGAGACCAGTCTTACCTGTGTCATGCCAGCCGAGTGGATTCTCACGATGCGCGGGCCAGATAGAGTATTGCTCCTCATGATTAATCACAACTTTATAAACTGTGCCCTCTTCTTTGTCTTCTTGAATCATGATCAATTCTCCGGTTAATATCCCAATGGTAATAAACAGGTGTGAAAGTTGCAGGATATGGTAGTATTAGTTTTCGGACTGTAACTAATATGGCAACATAAACTTTACGTGGCTAGGGTATCGGCAGGAGGCAATTCTGCAAGCTGTTCGAGGTGTCCTTTACCCTCTAGGGTTGTTAGGTCAATATCAGCCACGCATTGTACCTTAACGTAGTTTAGGATCGGCTCACTAACAAGGTGAACCATGCCGCTCTGTTACTCAAAGTCAGCCTCACTCAGATCGCACGCTTCGCGATCAAGACTGACGCCTAATTCAGAACCACCTTGGGTATTGGTAAACTTGATATGGACGTATCCTAAATCTATCTGCTCCTTAAAAAGCGCAACTTTTTTTCCGGATGCAGGCTGGCTTCAACAGAATGCTCTCCCTGTGATAAGCGTTGAACCAGTTCATTCACAATAATTTCCCTCAATGGTTTGAAGTGTGTCAAAAACTTTGAATTAGATTGGCTAATTCTTAAAGATAAACTACTGGTGATTATCTGAGCTGATTGAACTACTAGTCTCAGCAGGCTCACTGAGCTTCACAGGCTCGTAAACTGGAACCTCAAATTCCAAAACACTCCGACAGAAGTCTTTCCAATCAGGAGTAACATCATCAAAAATAACATTTTTGTCTAAAAAAATACCATCAGTGACAACGTAGTTTTCCTGGAGGTAAAGGAAATCATTCTCTGCAAGTTGCCGAGCAACTTCGACTTCTACACCATCGATCTCGTTCTTTTTCTTTCGTGCATTTTCACTACGCTCAGTCCACAGACTGAACTCACGCAATCGACTAATTTGATAGGCTTTACAGTATTTTCCCATTGATGACATTGGTACGCCTCTATAACTAAAAATTGCTGTGTTACAAAAAATGTATTCTGGTTTTCAGAATCAGAAATTCTTCAAATGGCTAGCTAGATACATTAACAAAACCTAAGCCTAATAATCTAAGAATTGCACATGATTTCCTCACTAGGTAAACCTAAAGAAAGTAACACCTGAGTAATCTTTACTCAACAATCAAACTTTCATCGACATCAGTTGCATAACTGAGCAAAGTTGAATCGAGACTAGGTATCATAGACGCTCTGTTAAGAAGTGCAAAATGCTTATTGCTTATTAGTAGAAGCACGAGCAAATGTACAAGGTTTCCAGACACCCCTTGACAAACGCTCGTTGCTAATTACCTTTGCTTCCCAGGGCCTATATTACAACAGGACTTATGTATATCGCAAGAGAGGTCTACTCAGGCTGGCCAGGGGATATTCACAGCGTTTGCTGCTCAAGATACGATTATCTTGGTATTGGATTGACTGAGAGCCTACTTGCAAATTACTCTCAATAGCGAGACTATCTTTCCCTGGTTTACAATGGGAATTAGAGTGCATCCCAAATTTGCAGTGAGTGTTAATACTCAGCGTTGAGTTTCAAAATCAGCGCTACGCTTTGAGCAGTCGATAGCTAGGATAGCCAAAGCCGTGGATGCCACTAAAGAAGCTCGATTCAAAGCGCTAACTGAGGAGTTAGCCGCCCTGCTCTACTCAGAGACAGAGCCTGAGGCAGTCAAGACACTCGAAGTCATTGAATCGGCAATCCGGGGTCACCGGCTAGAGCGAGTCGGCCCAGACCTAGGCAGTTTTTTATTGCCACAAGTAGCGGCACAACCAGTGGCCGAAAACGAGTCATCCAAAGCATTGTTGGACGATTGAGTATCAGCGACAAACAGGTTCAACGACTGGGGTTGCAGGCATACACTCTCTGGAGTCCATATTTAGAGAAGTGTTGTCTTTTGGTTAGTGCCAATGCGTCATACGAGAGAGCTGCCGAGGATGTGGCGGTGCTCACTGGTGTTCGCGTCTCAGGCAGCACTCAACAGCGGTTGGTGCATCGTCAGGCTTTGATACCAGAGTCAGTGGACTGGTGGCATCAAGGAAATGAGCATTGATGGGGGCAAAGTGCGGTTGCGCACGGCCAAGGGAGCGCCTAGTGAGTGGCGTGACTACAAAGCCGTCAACCTTCATCAGTGCGGGGTTAGCGCCTTCTTCAGGGACAATGAAGCCCTAGTGGGGTGAGTGAATCAGCAGCCGTTGGCCTCGCCATTAGTCTGCTTGGAGGATGGCCATAACGGCATCTGGAATCTATTTGAGCAGATTGAGCCCCCCTCAAAGCTAGCGATTTTGGACTGGTATCACTTGGTCGAAAATTTGGGCAAGGTTGGGGGTTCCCAGAAACGGCTTGATGCGGTTGAAGCCCGTCTCTGGCATGGCGATGTTGAGGGAGCGCTCAAACGGTTCGATGACTGGCCGATGGGCGGGTCGAGCGATTTGTTGCCTATCTTGCCAAGCATCGTCATCGCATCGTCAACTACAGCTACTACCAGGCTGAAGGGATTGCAATTGGCTTGGGCGAAGTTGAATCGTTGGTCAAGCAGATTGGCAGACGGCTCAAAATCTCCGGGGCTCAGTGGAACTCAGACAACGTGCAGCAGGTTCTCCTGCATCGCTGTGTTTATCTCAATGGCAAGTTCTCAACTTAGTATCTGCAAAACTGGGATGCACTCGGGAATTATGTATATCGCAAGAAGAGTCTGTTCAGGTTGCCTAGGTTCTTCTACAGCATTTTCCGCTCAAGATGTAATTATGCTGATATTGGATTGACCGAGAATCTACTTGCAAATGACTTTCAATAGGTCTACTATTTTTTCATGGCTGATTTGCAAGTTTGAATTAGGTGGTGGCTAGCGGGATCGAGATACTCACAAGAAAGTTGTAAATCTGAGGCTTTGGCATGACAAGAACGGCTGCAGTCAGCAGTATTTTCACCCGGATCTACCATGATCTTAACGGTGCAGACGCATATTACAATCGAGGCAATGCCCGCTTTGAAGTGGGAGATAAGCAAGGAGCCCTTGAGGACTATACCAAGGCTCTTTGCTTCAGACCTGGTGATGCAGACGCATATTATAATCGAGGCAATGCTCGCTTTGAGTTAGGGGATCGGCAGGGAGCTCTTGAGGACTATAGTAGAGCCCTTGTCTTGGAACCTAGTTTAGTCGAAGCTCATGTCAATCGAGGTAATGCTCATTTTGAGTTAGGAAATAAGCAGGGAGCTCTTGAGGATTACAGCAGGGCTCTTTGCTTCAGGGTTAACGATGCAGATATCTATTATAATCGGGGCAATACTCGCTTTGAGTTGGGAGATAAGCAAGGATCTATCGAAGATTATACTCAGGCTCTTATCTTAGATCCTGATCTTGTCGAAGCCTATGTTAATCGAGGTAATGCCTACTTTAAGTTGGGAGATAAACAAAGGGCCCTTGAGGACTATAGCAAAGCCCTTTATATTAGGCCTTGTGATTCGGTTGCTTACTACAACCGAGCTAGCATTTACTTTGAACGTAATTGCTCAACCCAGTAGCCAATCAGTTTGAGATGAGATAAGGGCACGCGAAATCGCCTCAAAGGCAGAAATTCCCTGCCGTCTGGCAGTATTGACCAGTGAACGCACCTGGGCAAATAACGCAGCTCCCCAATCGGCGCGAAAGCCGTGGGTCACCTTGCGGAAGACCACACTCCAGCGCAACGCCTGTTCACTGGCGTTGTTGGTCGGCGGCACCGTCTCATCTTCTAGCGCTTGAGTAATCGCTGCCCCTCAAGGGACGTCGGCTCCAGGTTCAAGATCTCGCGCAAACTCCCTCTCAAGCGAGTGCAGTATTGCCTCACGGGACGCTAGCGGCCCTCGTCGCCGCTGTAGGGCAATGGCTCGCAGCAATAAACGTTTCATCCGGAGGGCAAACAGCCCATCGCCTGCATCAATGGCATATTGACAATCGCGCAGTTGATGCACCAGACACACTTGCCATTGCCCAGCCGGATGCGCCTCCTGAGCGCTGAATAAATCTGAAACCCACACCTGAGGCTGATGAGTACCCATCACCTCATCAATGACGACTTTACCTCGGGTCGGCCGAATCACATGCAAGCATACCTGCTCATTTTGAAACACCCATTCCCATTGGCTTTGTCCCTCAACACGCGCACCCGTCTCATCGCTGCACACCAAACGAGCGCTACGCAGACACTCGGCAATCGCCGCCACTGGAGCGGCTAGCTGTTGGTGAACCCGTTGCAACAGATTGGCAATGGCCCCTTCTGAAATCTTCACCCCATAAAGCTCTCCCGGCGTTGCAGGTATTCTTGACTGCTTGGGTGTCTGCCATAATCAACCTAGTCCATTTGGGCTTTTTTTAACCTGCCTTCGGACCCGCTCGTGCAGCAGCTTCATCAGCTTCTCAATTGAACCTGCTTGAGGCCACTGGTTGTAGTGCCAGAAAACCGTTGAGTAGGGCGGCAAGTCTTTGGGTAAGTCCTCCCAGTTGCAACCATTCTTCAGTCGATAGAGCATGCCATCAATCAGCTCCCGATACGTCCAGTTGAAGGGACGGGTCTTTTTCCTGGAGGGCAGCACCTCGGGCAACAGCGGTTCGAGGACTTCCCATTCGGCATCGCTTAGGCTACTTTTGAAAATTTTTCAAAAGTTGAAAGGCATCACAAATTTTGACTTGATCTGCTTTACCCCTCTCTTATCACTTTAGACAGAGGAAAACCTGTTTACTGTCATGAGTCGGCGCTCTCGTGGACTGTAAAACTGATTCATGATGTGGGTTAGGTGCCCAAATCGTGACCTCAATGAGGGGATGAGAAATACCTTGAGCTACTGCCCGTCCGCCTTTTTATGCAACGCGCTTTTCAGAAAAGAGATTTTGGACTGGGTTCTGAGTGATCAAAGTGCCCAAACGTTTCGGCCACTTTGGAGACTAGTTACAAGCTGGCAGTGCTATTTCCATATCACTGATGGGTGGGCAGTGTATTCCAGCTTTATTTCCGAGGGCGATCAGATTGTCAGCAAAACTTACATGACTCGTGTGGAAGGCGAAAGTACTCGATTGCGTCACTATTTGACTCGACTACGTCGCAAAACCCTTTGCTATTCCAAGTCCATAGCAATGCTGACTCATACCAAATCTGCTTAGCTCACCCCCGAAACGATTACTCCTCTCACGACGGCCACCAATGGTAGTCAGTCAAAGCCTTGATGTCCTCTTGCATCGTCAGCAGGGTACGGCAGCGATCGCCGAGAATAGTCTCTAAATCATCGAGACAGTCAAAACACCGATTTGCTAACGGCTCATCGGTGAGTCGCCAAAGCCGTTCAGCGGGTTGTAACTCGAGAGAATAGGGCGGCAAGACCTCTAGATGAATCCCTTCTGGAACAACAACTGTTTGACTACGGTGCCACCCCGCCCCATCGATGACGAGGAGAATGTGTTTATCGGGACCGGCTCCCACCTCCTGAGCAAAATTGGCGAGGGCTTGATTGAACCAGGCACTATTGACGCGCGGCAGAATCAGCCCTTCGCTCTGCCCGGTGCTGGGGTGGACAAAACCGTAGAGATAGGTCCACTCGTAGCGTGGCTCTACGGGGGCGATGGGACGCTGCCCCACCGGAGCCCAAACCTTGCGAATGATGGGTTTGAGTCCGAGACGATGCTCATCAAACGACCAGACTTCAACGGTGGCTGCCGGATATTGCTGGGCTAGTTCAGCGTGGCGGACGGGAAGGTTTTTTTGAAGGCCGCCTGCGCCTCCGGGTCGCCCTGACGATGGCGAGGTCGGGGCACTTGTAAGGACTACTCTAAGCGCTTCAGGTAGTCCCACCCCCGTTGGGGCCAGACCTTCTCCATCCCAGTCAGTTCAGCGATGACGCGAGCAACTTTGGGGCCATTCCAGAGACCGCCATCAGCGGGCGGGACCGCCAAGCGGCATCTCAAGGCTTCCAGTTGGGCACTCGTGAGGAGACTGCGGCGTTGGTGAGGTCGTTTGGCTTTGCGACGATTGCGCAAACCAGCGGCCCCATCACGGTTGTAATCACTCACAATCGTGCGGGCATAGTCATAGTTCAACCCGACCACTCGGGCGGCATCCGTCAAGGTCGCTTGCTCCGACACCAACCAGAGCAGATGCCAGCGGCGCGATTCCACTGAGTCCTTGCTCGCTCGATAGCGAGTCTTCAACTCGGTAGGGGAGAAATGGGGGGGCAGATGAAGTTTTCTAGGCATGGTCTCAGCCTAGTCCATTTCAGGGGTATATGAATCGGATTTAGTATCACTCGGTTCGACTGTTACTTCACGATCTCAAGGTCGATGATGTCTCAGTTCCTCCAAGGTTCATGTTTGATTCAGCAACACCCGTTTTCGGTTTAATTTGGGCTAGCTACTTAGCGCTGGCTTCTGGGTGAATTGATATCAAATTGGGTAGAATAAGCGATTAAAACTTGCCAACGTGGCGCAACTTATAATACTCTCTATGTAGAGTAGATGAAAAAACTCCGTATGAAAAATTCAAATACATCTAGGTGATTGTTTATACAGCGCCTCAAAAACCTAAGGTTGTTTAGCGGTTAGGCTTCTTTGTATATCTTTCACTGGCAGTAGGGGCATTTTTCTACAGATGCGGATTATTTGTTGTTCTACATGGAGTTTGTCAAGCTACTCTTCATAATCCAAAAATAGTTGTTATTGTTTTTAGGCATTTCCGATCATTACTTGGGCAAAAAGGTTGTTAATGCGTTTGATTCATGGATATTCAAGAGGTGATGGATGTTTTGAAAGAAATACTTGCTGATTTAGGGATTTCATCAGAATCCCTTGATGGAGATACCCTACTTTACAAGGATCTGCAGCTTGACTCCACAGAGGCAGTGCAGGTTTCCTTGGAGCTAAAGCGTAGGCTAGGAGTCAGTGTAAAGTTTGAATCTCGGCAGGATATGACGTTGACTCAAGTCCGTGATTTGATTGAGGCGGCTATGGCTGCTAGCTCTAAATAAGAATTTGGAGCTCTCTTCTGAAGTTGCAAAGCTGAGAGGATGGCAATGGTAATTGACCAGCAGCATCTAAATGAGATGGAAGCTTTCGTGAGGCAGACATCTGAAATTCTATCGTCCGGGTATAGGTGGACAGATGGGATCAAGAGGGTCGGTATTGATATCACACCCGTTCATAGAATTGCTAGCTTGGTTGATCGATATGATCTCGAAACGTTGGGTCTGTTGTTTACTCCCAAGGAGATAGAGCTTTGTCAATTCGCTAATGATACTTACCAGTTTTACGCAATTTGTTTTGCAGCCAAGGAAGCGGTGGGTAAGGCTCTAGGCACTGGACTTGTTGGAATTGGTTGGAATCAGATTGAATCAAATCTTGCACAAGGCGGATTGTCAATTTCTCTCCATGGTGAAGCAAAGATCCAAGCAAAAGCGCTTGGTATACAGAAATGGTTAGCAAATTGGTTTCATTGGGATGAGCATGTGTTGGTTCATGTTCTTGCTCAGTAAACCGTGAGGTTAAAGGACAGTTAGATGGACAATATTTCTGAACAGTTGCCTAGTGTCTTTAATGCCGCAGCTTACTTCATAGAAGGTAATCTGGCGCAGGAACGTAGCGAAAAAGCAGCCTTTTATCATCGAGAAGAGGTTTACAACTATGCTCAGGTGAATAGCTTTGTTCGATGCACTGCTGGATTGCTGTCCGATCTTGGTCTGGAACGGGAGAATCGAGTCGCTATTCTTTTGCCAGATTCTCCAGAATTTGTTTTTGCCTTCTGGGGTGCTGTTTGGCTGGGTGCTATACCGGTTCCGATTAATACGGCTTGCACTATTGATGATATTCAGTATATTTTGCAAGACTCGCGAGCTAAAATTTTTCTGACCACCCAGGAATGGCAAGATAAACTAGCCCCTATCCAATCTCAGTTTCTGCGTCATATAGTGATCACAGATGGAAAGCAATCATTTGTGTCTCGACTCACCCAGCAAACTAGCGAACTGATATCTTGTGCTGACACCTATCGCGACGAGCCGGCTTTTTGGCTTTACACTTCTGGTAGTACAGGCCGACCTAAAGGTGTAATTCATCTTCACCAAAGTATGGTCGCTTGTGCAGAGTACTATGGGCGATCTACGCTTAGATTGCACAAGGGTGACATCACCTATTCGGTTGCTAAAATGGCCTTTGCCTATGGTTTAGGAAATACTCTCTACATGCCCATGGCTGTTGGTGCTGCTGCTGTATTGTCTGATGCCAACAATGCTTTTGATATTATTGCAGACATCCAGCGCTATCGGCCAACTGTTTTGTTTGGCATTCCCAGCGCCTATGCAGATATTCTTGCTTTAGATGACATTTCTTCTCTAGATGCATCTTCTCTACGTTTATGTGTGTCTGCAGCCGAGCAAATGCCTAAGAGCATCTGGCAAAAGTGGTTGAAGCGTTATGGCCAGGAAATTTGTGAGGGGATTGGAACAACTGAGTTTTTGCATATTTTTCTCTCAAACCGATTAGAAAAATGTAAACCAGGCTACTCAGGTTGCCCTGTTCCTGGATATGAGGTTCAAGTTGTTGATGAAAAGGGTTCTCTGTGTCCTCCTGGTGAGATTGGCGATTTACAGGTGAGTGGAGAGAGTCTGATGCTGGGATACTGGAATCGACTCCAGGAAACGCGGAAGGCTATCTATGGGAACTGTATGCGAACCGGAGATAAGTATCTGCGTGATTCTGATGGTTATTTCAGGTTTATGGGACGAGCTGATGACCTCTTTAAGGTAAATGGTCAGTGGATATCGCCTATGGAGATTGAGGATATCTTATATCAGCATCCCCAGATTTCTGAAGTTGCAGTCGCGCCTGAATCTAATAGTGGTGAACAGTTAACTCAGGTTGTTGCTTATGTAAGTCTTAAACCGGGGCAACAACCATCGTCTGAACTAGAGGCTGGCATTCGTAAATTTGCTAAACAGCAGTTGCCTCATTTTAAAGCACCGAAAAAGGTTCACTTTTTAGAAAACCTACCGCGAACCTCAACTGGAAAAGTTCACCGTAAATTATTACGCAAGTACTGACTAATCATCCATAAGGAGCTGATCAGTGGTAATGGAGCTAAAGACGGCAATAAAGTATGACGAAACCTTTGTATCAAGCCAAAGGGAGCCCACTGTTGTCTTGCAGAACCTCCTGCGAGCAGGTATTTTTTCTAAGTATGTGATGTATGAACAAAAAAATGAGGTTCGCATTGCTGGAAATGAGCTGGCTAAGGTATCAGTGGGCCAGGATACCGTTTCGCTCATGAGTGTAGATAAGTTTTACTCCGAGCCAGTTAGCGATCCCTTTAAGCAAGTTGGAGAGTTACTCGGATCTTTACCCATTGAGAATTGGACAGCCTATGGCTATGTTGGGTTTGACGTAGCTGGGTTTTATTCTTCATACTCCAAAGCAATCCAGCAAGAGTTACTCTATTTTTTGATTCCAGAGACTGAACTACGCTTCACACAAGAAGGCGTTTATATCAGAAGTGCGAGGTCTTTAGACCAAATCCGCAGCCTTTTGTTGAAAGATAGTCAGCTGCCACATTATGTGTCAACTCCTGTGGAGGTTGATTTTGCTGATCGCGAAAAGTATCAGAACCACATCAAGACTTTAATTGAAGCAATCCAAAAAGGTGAATTGCATAAGGCAATTATTTCCCGTCCTTTTAGACTCTCTGGCGACTTAGATCTATTGGGAACCTATGTGGTTGGGGCAAAAGTCAATAATGCAGCTCGCTCCTACTGTCTAGACTTCGGAGATGTCCGTACAGTGGGGTTTAGTCCCGAAACTCTTGTGGAAGTATACCAAGATCGTTCTGTTGTGACTAATCCGCTAGCAGGAACCAGACCTCGTGATGAAAAGCAACAAGAGGATAAGCGCTTAAGGGGTGAACTGTTTACTGATGCTAAAGAGGTCAAAGAACATGCGCTTTCCGTTTTATCGGCACAAAGCGAGGTTGACTCAATTTGTTTACCAGGAACCGTTCAGGTTTTTAACTTCATGGAGGTCAAGAAATATCGGACTGTCCAACATCTATCTTCAAGGGTTGGGGGGGTTCTTAAGCCGGGCAATACCGCTTGGGATGCTTTGAAAGCATTGTTCCCAGGGATTACTGTTTCTGGCATTGATAAGCAACAAGCTTTAGAGTGGATCGATCGCCTCGAAGCGGAACCGAGGGGGATGTATGCTGGCTGTATTGGTTGGGTAGACAGCAACGGTACAGCAGATTTGGCAATCTCCCTTCGCTCTGTATATCAATACGGCAATGATGTCTATCTCAATGCTGGTGCTGGGATCGTTGCTGAATCTGTGCCTCAAAAAGAATATATGGAGTCAGTTAATAAGATGAACACGATGTTGACCAATCTAGTTTTGAAGTCATAAGCACGATAGGTAGTATGTTGAGTATGAAGGCTAAATATTTAGACGTTAATGATGACCCCTCTCAGGATTTACTCAGTTCTAGGTCTGATTATCCGGGGGTTATCGGTCATGGCATTGACATCGTCGAAACAAAAGGTGTCCAAAAACTCATAGCGCAATTAAGTGAGTCTCCAGAAATGGGATGTTTCACCGCTAATGAACGCAACGTCTGTGAATTGGATGCTAAGCGTATCGAATACTTCGCGGGTCGTTTGGCTGCGAAGCAAGCGGTGTTCAAAGCATTGAATAAAGCGCTGCTTAATGAAAACGCTTCTTGGCTCGATATTGAAATTAAACGGTTGTCTACAGGTGAGCCTTCTGTTGTGCTCCATGACAACTTTCTAAAGATTGCTATGGATTTAGGAGTTACGAAATGGCTCCTGAGCATTAGCCATGAATCCTCTTACGCTGCTGCGAGTGCGATCGCTCTGGGGCGGTGTAGTCAAAAATCCTGATGACTCCCGTTCAGGTGACCACCTCCTTCAGTTCTCTTGCTGCCATCCAGCTTGCCTCGATGCCTATCACTGTGAAAAGGAATTTTGCTATGAGCAATTGTCATGTAGGTATTCGCTCACTTGCAATTAGTTTTCCTAGGCAAATTCGAACCAATGATTATTGGTCTCAAAAATATCCAAATTTGGTAAAGCAGAGTAAACCAAAGCGCGTTAGAGTCTCTAAACCGCTTAACTATACAGCTGATAACTCTGGATTAGATATTTGGTCACAAGCAGTGGCTCCTTATCTGTCAGATCCATTCCATGGGTCTGTTGAGCGGCGGGTGCTGGGTGTAGATGAATCAGCGCTGACGCTGGAGTGCCAGGCGGCACGAGATGCCCTTGAAGCCGCGAAACTGTCTTCTGAAGAAATTGGTTTAGCCATCGTTGCATCGCTCTTCTCTGAGCAAATCGGGCCTGGGAATGCCGCTTACCTGGCTCGTCAACTTGAACTGCAATGCCCTGCCTGGAGCCTAGAATCTACCTGCTCAAGTGCCTTAATTGCACTTCAGAATGCCCGAGCATTGGTGCAGGCTGGAGAGTATCGCAATGTACTGGTAATTGTCTCGCACATTGGATCTAATTCCACAGATGATGAAGACACGCTCTCCTGGTCGGTGGGTGATGCGGCAGGAGCCTTTGTGGTGGATTCGCTTCAACCCAATCAAGGAATCCTGGGTAGCAAAGTAGTTCCGACTACTGCTACCTGTGGCGCCTATGCTCACGAACTGGTGACGGATGTGCAGGGCACGCCTCGGATACGAACTCGAACAGGAGACAATGCGAGTATGCTGGCTGAAACGGCTGTAGATTTCGCGCGTACTTGCTGCGAGGGGGCGATCTCGAGTGCTGGCGTTACCCTCGATCAAATTAACTTTTTTGCATTCAGTACTCCGACTGCCTGGTACGCGAGCGTTTGCACGCGGGCTCTGGGCATTGATCCAGAGTGCACCCTCAATCTCTACCCTCGATACACTAATATTGGGCCTGTATCTGCGATCGCCTCCCTGTACCATGCTGCTCAATCAGGGCGGCTTCGCGAGAACGACTTGGTTCTTGTTTACACTAACGGTGCTGCTGCAACCGCTGCCGCTACAGTGATGCGCTGGGGCGATGTGGCGTTGGGGCCCGTTCCTGTACCTCCAATTAGTGTTACTCCAGAGCAAGAAAAGATCCAGATCCCAGAAGAAGGTGTAATAGAAAAGAACTCAACTGCAGAAACAATACCAAGAGAACAGATCCTGGCGTCTGAACCAACAGAACGGCAGCCAATGCTAGAAACCTATCTGTTGAAATGTTTAGCGGGGTTACTACAATGCCCTTCAGCAAACCTCGATGCTCAGGAACCCCTTGCTCCGTTGCTGGACTCATTGCTCGCCATGATGCTCAAAAGCCGGATTGAAACCGATTTACAGGTGCGAATGCCCATCGCGACCTTTTTTGAGAAGGGTACAGTAGCTGAACTAGCTGATCTTTTGCTAAATCGATTGGCATTGGCGAACCTAATTTCATCAGAGGTGGTTTCTGATGCCGATGTTGGTGAAGCTGAAGAACGGGAAAAGTTAAGTCTTTAACTTGTCTGGAAGATCATCTGATTAAATGAAGAAGATAAACTACGTGTTACAACGAAACTAAGCAATTTTCACATATATCTACTCTAGTTTCGCACTGGCTGAGCTAAGGGGCAAGAGGTTACCAGAATCAGGATTTAACGAGTATTTTGACTACGACGTAGAATATTTAGCGGTGACGATCAAGAGATAGGTCGGTGGCAAAGAAATACAATTATCTGTCTAGAAATCATGAATTTGCATTTACTACTGGATAATCTTGCTCACAAAGGTGTAAAGCTTTCTACTAATAAAGGTTTACTATTCGTTGATACCCCTAAAGGAGTGATGACGCCAGAGCTGCAGGAGTCGTTAGCCGAACATAAAGCAGAGATTCTCATGTTGTTGCACCAGAACAATATGAGTGCCAGTGATACTGCTCTACCCGCCATCGTGCCTGCACCAGAGTCGCGCTATGAGCCTTTTCCCCTGACGGATATGCAGCATGCCTTCTGGGTGGGGCGCAGCGGGGTATTAGAGTTAGGAACTGTGGCTAATCATGGTTATTACGAGATTGAAGGACAGGATTTAGATCTGGGACAACTCAATTGGGCGCTGCAGAAAGTAATTGAGCGTCACGATATGTTGAGGGCTGTGGTGTTACCGGATGGCCAGCAGCAGGTTCTCAAACAGGTGTCGCTTTATCAAATTGAAGTTTTAGATCTGAGAGGACGAGAAGATCACGAGGTTGCTGCAGGGATCGAGGCAATGCGTCAGCAAATGTCTCATCAGGTGTTGCCAGCTGATAAATGGCCCTTGTTTGAATTCAGAGCAACGCAATTGAATGATGGGCGGGTGCGATTGCATATCAGCTACGATCTGCAGATTTTTGACGCGTGGAGTTTGTTCCGCTTGTTTGATGAGTGGTTTCAACTTTATCAGGATCCTGAGATTGAATTAGTGCCGTTGGAACTTTCATTTCGGGATTATGCCCTGGCCGAGCAAGCTCTACAAGGAACGGAGTTGTATCAGCGATCGCAGCAGTATTGGCTTAGCCGTCTAGATGATCTGCCCCCAGCTCCAACCTTGCCATTAGCAAAAAATCCTAGAGAGCTCAAGCAGTATCGGACCAAGCGATATGAAGCGCAACTAGACAGCGCGGACTGGCCGCTGTTGAAGCAACGGGCTGCTCAGGCTGGGTTAACCCCGTCTGGTGTTTTACTAGCCGCTTTTGCCGAGGTCTTGACAGTCTGGAACAGAAGTCCTCGGTTTACCATTAGCCTTGCCCTATTTAACCGTCTGCCACTACATCCGCAAGTGAATGACCTCTTAGGAGACTTCATCTCCGCGACACTGTTGACGATAGATAATTCAGGTTCTGAATCTTTTACTGACCGTGCTATCCGCCTACAACAGCAACTATGGCGGGATCTAGAGCACCGCTACTTTAGTGGAGTACGTGTGACCCGGGAACTCGCTCGCAGACAAGGCACAGCTCCCAGCGCTATTCCCATTGTCTTTACCAGTACTCTCGGATTAAGCTCCCTGGGTCAGGAAACGTCGACCTTCAGTCACTTTGGCGAGTTAGTCTATGGGATTAGTCAAGCTTCTCAAGCGTGGATGGATGTCCAAGTTTGGGAGGAGAAGGGAGCGTTGACCTTCAACTGGGATGTGGTTGAGGAACTGTTCCCTGACGGTTGCATCCAGGACATGTTTGAGGCTTATCGCCTTTTTCTTAAGCGGCTGGCGACTTCGGAGACTGCCTGGCTTGAACCTAACCGACAATTAATCCCGCCTGCCCAGTTAGCCCAGCGATGCCTTGTCAATGCCACGGTTGCCCCGATCTCTGATGAGATGCTGCACACTTTATTTGCAGCACAAATGCAAGCCAGGAAAAATGAGTCTGCCGTCATTTCATTCCAGCGCACCCTCTCTTATCGAGAACTCTACGAACTTTCAAATCAAGTGGGTCATAGGCTGCGAGCATTAGGGGTGACTCCTAACCAGTTAGTCGCTGTGGTTATGGAGAAAGGATGGGAGCAGGTTGTAGCAGTTATCGGTATCCTAGCGTCCGGTGCCGCCTACGTCCCTATTGATCCTGGACTGCCTCAAGAGCGAAGAGAATACTTACTGAAAAATAGTGAGATTGATATTGTTTTAACTCAATCTTGGCTTAAGGAGAAGCTTTCTTGGCCAGAAGATGTTCTGCAGCTGTGTATAGACAGTCAAGATTTAGAAGATGAAAGCAGAGATCCATTGGAGACCGTTCAAAAACCCGATGATCTTGCTTACCTGATTTATACTTCTGGCTCTACGGGGGTTCCTAAAGGGGTGATGATTAATCACCGTGGTGCGGTTAATACAATCCTTGATATCAATCGGCGCTTTAACGTTAGCTCATCTGATCGAGTCTTCGCGTTATCTTCTCTGAGTTTTGACCTGTCAGTCTATGACATCTTTGGTGCTTTGGCTGCTGGAGGGGCAATTGTGATTCCCAATGCCTCATGTGAGCGTGAGCCAGCTCACTGGATTCAGCTGATATCCCAGCACAGGGTCACCCTTTGGAACTCAGTGCCAGCTTTAATGCAGATGATGGTTGATTGCGCAGTGAATGAATCTGGAGCCCTAGGAAACCTACGATTGATCTTGCTTAGTGGAGACTGGCTGCCATTAACCTTGCCAACTCAGATTAAAGACTTGGTTGAAGATGTTCACGTAATTAGCTTGGGAGGCGCCACTGAGGCCTCTATTTGGTCTATTCTTTACCCGATTCAGGACGTTAATCCAGCTTGGAAGAGTATTCCCTATGGTCGACCCATGGACAATCAGGGTTTCCAGGTGCTCGATGAGTCGCTAGCCTCCTGTCCTGTATGGGTTCCAGGGCAGCTTCACATCAGCGGAATTGGCCTGGCGATGGGGTACTGGCGCGAGGAAGCTAAAACGAAAGCGAGTTTTATTACACATCCTCAGACCGGTGAAAGATTATATCGAACCGGGGACCTAGGGCGTTATCTCCCCGGTGGGAATATTGAGTTCTTAGGTCGAGAAGACTTCCAGGTCAAAATTGGTGGGTATCGTATTGAGTTAGGAGAAATTGAGGCGGTGCTAGTGCGGCATCCCGCTGTGAGTAAAGCAGTTGTGACGGTAGTGGGAAACCAACTAAATGAAAAGCGGCTAGTTGCCTATGTGGTTTCCAAACAAGAGATCTCCATTGATGAACTGCGATGCTTTCTGCGTGATCAATTGCCGGAGTATATGCTGCCATCAGCTTTCATGTTTCTGGAAAACTTACCGCTGTCGGCAAATGGCAAAGTAGATCGCCGTGCGCTTCCTGTTCCAGATAGTTCTGGGGGGGAACAAGACGTTGATTTTGTTGCACCCCAAAACGATATTGAACAAACGATCGCATCTATTTGGCAAGCTGTCCTTAAACTAGAAAAAGTAGGTGTAAATAGTAACTTTTTTGAGATAGGTGGGAATTCACTGCTGATTACGAAAGTTTACAGCCAGCTCAAAAATGTTTTACCCAATATGGTAGAGTATATCTCGTTGGTGGATTTATTTAAGTACTCAACAATTTGCTCTCTCGCTAAGCATCTAAACCAACCCCAACAGATAGCGTCGCCAGAGCTAGAAAATTTAGAGTTGGGTAAGCAATTATCAGTTGGCAAGGTTCGCCTAAAGCAAAGATTGAAGAAGTCAAGAGACGCGAATCTACAAGTCTAGTTCTTGGCTACAGCAGTGATTAGTAACTGTAAGCCTCGTTGAGTGCTTAAATAAATCCACCAACGAGATATACTCTACCATATTGGG
>JBCBTQ010000071.1:0-23939 GCA_039818605.1 Cyanobacteria bacterium J06639_14
CTATCAGGGCTCAGGCCTTTTGGACTCCTGTATTTAATCAATTCACTTGTGCAGATGCTGTGCACATCTTTGTATCGAGCCCGTTACAATCTGCCAATCCTTTGTAGAAGAAGACTTATACAGATTTGTGAGAGCAGCTTCTAAACTGAGAATGCTTAACGATTCATTACAATCGCTTTGTTTGGAGTATTTTCGACATAGTCGAACAGCATCGTTTGCAAGTAGCGGTCGGCCCACTCTGAACCAAAAGCCTGCTCTAGAATGCGTCGAGTTTTATCGTTTTGCTGTTGTTGTAAGCAGTAACGACGTTGCCCTGCTATCGTCGATACCTGTTCTTCAAAGGACTCGGTAGGCGTAGCTTTAGCAGCAAGCTGACAATGAATTGACAGGTATTGAGTGACCTGATTGAAGAACGCAATTTCTTCTTGGGGGTTGCTGGGGCGGACAAATAAGCAAAACTCTGAAAAAATATCGCCCCAGGCGGGTAAAGTCCGAGGCTGGGAAAACTGAACGGCAGGCAGTTGCCTCAGAAGTTCATCATATTCTGGAGGTAAGTTACCCTCAGGTGAAACGGGTGATAGATCAACAATAGCGGCACTGATAAGGCCTCGACCAGCCACAATATCAACGCCAAAGATGGGCAAATGGAAATCTCCATGGGGGAACATTACGCAATGGAGAATATCCAAATTTTTGCCAACTTTAGCCAGTTCTAAATGAAGTTTGCGAAACTGAAAAGCTTGGTAGCAGTAATTTTCGATAGTCAGCTTTTCCCCTTCGAGGGTTCCTTCTACATAACCCAGATCCGTGGGTGTATCGTAGGCATAGGTGATTAATTGGCTGCGCCAAATCGCTTCGATGGTGTTGGCTAATTGGTGAATGAGGGGATGCTGCTGCTCACGTAAAGAACGGGAAGGAGATGGAATCATAACGCTTTAGAGTTTCTTCGGTTATTTTAATCCTCACCTTGCCCTACCCTTGTGCAAGTCTTGTGCAGATGCCGTAATCGGATGTTTTAGGACAATATCCAATTCTTAAATTTCGTCGAAGGAACCTGGCTCCTCAGGTCTCGCTTCTCAGCTTATGGCTGCCGTTGTTTGCTGCCACCGGAGACGAGCTTGCGATCGCTTCAAACGATTCAATAATCGGAGTGCTAAGTCATTGCCGTGAATTGGTTTGACAATATAATCATCGGCCCCCAAAGCAAACGCTTGTTTTTGCTTTGCTTGATCCGTATGGATACTCAAAAAAATAATGGGTAGATGTTGCCACTGCAAATGGCTGCGAATGACCTGACACAACTCAAACCCATTAATGTGTGGCATTTCAATATCGAGAATCACCATGTCAGGCATGATTTGGTTGAAGAGCATCCAGAAACGCTGTGGGTTTGCTAAGGGTGTGATGCGAAAGTCCCAGGGTTGTAAAAGGTGGATCACCTGCTTTAAGTAATGCACATCATCATCAACAATCATAATTTTGCTAAGACGGTAGCGGCTCTGGTTGATATGAGTAATAAAGTCTAAAACCTCTGCAGGAACGACCGGATACTCAAGAACAATGGCCCCACCATGGCGAATGAGATTAAGACGATTGCCAAAATCTGCTTGGGGAGTCACGACAAGCACAGGGAGTTGGGGATAGTGCTCAGTCAGCCGCGTAATAAATTGCAGAAGCTTCTGTGAGAGGGTTTCGTTGAGGATGACTTCAGCTTCGTCCTCCACCAAATTGATAAGCACTAGGTCTGGTAAATTGGGGGGGTGCTCAGGCTGTGTTTGGTGCTTTGATTCGATGGCTAATACCTGACAGGCGATTTCCAGCGAATCAGCCACAGTAATTTCTAAGCCTTGTGCTATGGCAAGCGCCATAAGCTGTTGAATATAAGGCATCCCGTTGACATCCACAATTAGGATTTCGGACAGACTGGATGCCTCTTCGATCGGACAGGTAATCTTCGGTGACTCTTCCAAAGCATGGCCTAAGGTTGTGACCAAGATTTGTAATTGCGATGTCTGGGTGGGCGTGAAGGTTGTTTCCAATTTCAAAAGTTTTTCTATCTGAAGTGCCAGGCGATAGCCTTCCATCAGGCCGAAGGTGCCTAAAGTTCCTGCCAGACTATGGGCAATTTGCTTTGCCAGCGATCGTTGCTGTTCACTGGGCCTACCTTCTTTAAACATCTGGGCAACTTGTACTAAATAGTTCCAGCGCTCCAAATTTTCACCCTTATGGGCGTACCAGGCTTGTGTGAGTCCCTTTAAGTAGTTGGCTTGGCGTTGGCTTGGGTCCACGTGAGTGGGTTCAGCGGTGCTAGCCGTGAGCAAGGATTGAGACTTGAGGCGATATCCTAATCCATGCACAGTTTCGACAAAATCAGGAGCTGCGCCCGCAGCCTTGAGCTTACGTCGCAAACCACGAATATGGGAGCGGACCGTGGCCTCACTCGGAAACTCTTCGGAGGACCAAATGCGATCCAATAGTGTATTGGCACTAAAAACTTGATGACTGTGACGCAAAAATAACTCGAGTAAGGAATATTCCTTGACCGTGAGCGATACGGGCTGGCTGTGATAAGTTACTTCGCAACTCACGGGATCGAGACACAGATCGCCCCAACTCAAGATAGGAGCCGCCTCAGTGAGACTTCTTCTGAGTAGGCCCCGAACTCGAGCTAATAATTCAGCAATATCGAAAGGTTTGACCACATAATCATCGGCTCCTGCCTCGAAGCCTTTAATTTTGTCAGTCTGTTCATCCCTGGCTGTGAGTAATAAAATGGGCACTCCATACCCTTGGTTTCGCAGGCGTTGACAGAGTTGGATGCCATTTAGCTGGGGCAGCATCCAATCTAAGATAATCAGGTCATATTCAAAGGTTGAGCTGTAGGCCCAACCCCTTTCGCCATCGGCCACGCGATCAACGATATAGTTTTGGGCAGTCAATTGCTGAATTAACAGAGTGGATACAGTATCGTCATCGTCAATCAGTAAAACTCTCATTGTGACCACCTTAAATAGACCAACCCAGTAACTTAGCCACCTGACTCGCGAGGGTTAGGGGATTGAACGGCTTGGTAATAACCCCAGCTACCCCAATCTTTTGAAATAACCGTTTTTCCGATGTGCCGGTTTTAGCTGTTAATAAAATGACGGGAATAGACTGTGTTTGTGGATTTTCATTGAGTGTCTCAAAGGTAGCGATACCGTCTATTTCAGGCATCATGACATCTAGCAGGATGGCATCTGGCTGGTGCATTTCTGCTTGGCGGATACCTTCTTGACCCGAAGATGCTGTAATAGTTTCCCAACTGGCTTCCATCTTCAGACTCAATTTGACAACCTTTTGGATGGACTCTTCGTCATCAATAACGAGCACACATTTTGATAGCATGACCTTTAAACCAACTCAGTTGAATAGAGGGGCACAGTGAAATAGAAACAACTGCCAACCCCTATCTGGCTTTCGGCCCAAATTTGACCGCCATGTTGCTCAACGATTTTGTGACAAATAGCTAACCCGAGGCCGGTGCCCCCTTTCTTGCGAGAATCAGACGAGTCAACCTGCTGAAAGCGTCCGAAAATACTGCTGAGTTTGTCGGAAGGAATACCTTGACCGTAATCTTGGACACAGAAGAGAGCCATGGCCGAAGAACGCTCCCCCTTAGGGCGGATCGTATCGGACCGTTGGGAGGGCAGGATGGGGTCAAATTTAGACCGGACAACCAGGCGGATGGCATTGCCAGGGGTTGAAAATTTAATGGCGTTGCCAATTAGATTGGTTAGGGTTTGGACAATGTAATCCGGATCGGCCCAAATTGAGATTGGGTCTGCTTGGACTTGAAGCTCAATCTCATGCTGTTGGGCGATCGCCTGCATTGCTTCAACCGCTTGCTCCATTAAGTCACCGGCATCGCAAGCTTGCGCATCCATGGTGACTTCGCCTGACTCGATCCGCTGCAAATCGAGGACGTTGTTGACTAAACGCACCAGGCGATCGGTATTTTCGTCAGCAACCTCAAGCATCTGCTGCCCTTCGGCTGATAGGTGTCCCAAACGCCCGGTGGCCATAAGTTTTAGTGAGCCATGAATCGAAGTGAGCGGCGTTCTCAATTCGTGACTGACCACAGCAATAAATTCATCTTTCATGCGCTCAATGGCTTTGCGATCGCTAATATCAGTCGTAAGCGCAAAAAACCCCTTAATTTGAGGCGTAGCTTTGCCAGTTGCTTCGACATGAGGAATGTAGGTCACACTGACTGAATGACACCGCCCATCTTTCAGCGTGAGTTCACTTTCATAGGTCACCTGATTACCCACAAGAGCTGTTTTGATATGCTTTCGAATGGATTGGTAATGGGCCGCACCCATCAGAGCTTTAAGCGATTGGCCGTAAATATCTGTCGGTGATTGCCCGAACCAGTGTTCATAAGCCTGGTTATTAAATCGATAGCGTTGACGGCGATCAACATAGGCAATTAGCACCGGTAAATTATCGGTAATTAGGCGCACTTGTTCTTCACTTTGTCGCAGTGCGGCTTCAATTTGCTTCCGTTCTTGAATTTCTTGCTGCAGGGCCCGGTTTGCTTGGATTAACTCGGTGGTACGCAACTTAACGCGCTCTTCGAGATACTCAACCATTTGCCCATGGGAAAGAGCAATGCTCAGTTGATCCGCCAACTGCCGCATCAGATCAAGCTCAAACTCGCTCCACTGACGAACGCTCCGACACTGGTGAGCAATAAGCAATCCCCATAAATGATTACGGATGGGGGCATTGCCGACAGACTGTTGCGGCTTAAGCGGATGCACAATGGGGACAATCAATTTCGATTGCACCCCCCATTGCTCAATAAATTCCACCAAACAGTCTGAAACACCCGACTCGGGAGCATTCATATCCGCGATCGCGCGCACTCGACCTTGGGCGTACAGGGTCTGGTACTCCTCCGGAAAAACCTCTTCCGGAAAGGATTTATCTAAAATCGATGGATAAGGAGGCATCACTGCTTCACTAATTGCTTTACCCGTGCCATCAGGGAAGACCTGATAGATCAGTACGCGATCGGCACTCAGGAGGTGCTGCACCTCGTTGACAGTCGTTTGTAAGATCTCCCTAAGCTGCAACGATTGGCGAATCTTGAGGGTAATTTCGGCAAACAGGTGAGCCCGCTGGTGCTGGCGTTGCAGTTCGTCACTCTGCTTGGATGCGAGGATAGAAACATCTGTTTGGGCCATACCCTCAAGTGGCGACAGAGACCGTAATGCCTGCCAAAGACGAGTTTCGTCAATTACGCCCATTAGATGTTTGTGTTCATCGACAAGGGGTAAGTGACTGATTTGGTGACGATCAAATCGCGCCATCAAAGAAGCAAGGGTTGTTAAATCTGGTGGGATATCAGCTTCTGTCAGGGTAATGACTGGGCGCGTCATTACCTGAGTTAGCCGCATCTGAGACCATTCAGAATTTTGGGCGATCGCTCGCATGAGGTCGTGATGCGTCGCTATGCCTACCACCTTACGGCGATGCAGAGCTATGACACAGGTAGCTTCGGGTCGGGTAGCCATGCTGCCCAAAATTTTGGGCAGCTTAGTCTGACCAGAGGCCGTTAATGGATGAGATTCCATAACCGCATCCCAAAAAGGCGATTTGCAAGCCGCAGGTTGGTTTAAAACTTTGTGCTCAGACGGCATCAATGATGGACTCTGAGTAAATTTACTGCTTTCCCAATTTATGAGATGTCAAACAGCATTGTTACAAGACTGTTTTGATTCTTTAATTTCTCGGCATCTTTCGTGACAAAACTTTGTAATTCCGGAGCGCCTCCTCTTTTAACTATGTCTTGAAAATGGGGGTGGGGGAAGAAAATTGCCGTCATGCAATTACAGAATTCCTTGCGAAATGCTGGGGCGCTGGGATTTTTGGAGTGCCAGTTTGCTCGGTTTGATGGGGGCTATCTGAGTTGAGGCAAAAGCACTGAACGCGATCGTATTGTAAAGAAAAATAAAGTTAATTCCTGGAGAGATCCCACTACAAACTTCTGCGCGTATTCCCCTTTGAGATGACACCCGTGGAGATACAGAGATTTCACGGGTGTCAAAGTGACGATCGCAACGATCAAGACGTAGGAGTCTCTGAATGAAACGAATTGATCTCAAAGGGTTTGCTGCGCTGTCTGGACTTGCCGCTATCTTGGCGACGAGTCCGGCAGAGGCAGCAAGCTTTACCGAAGGAAAAGATGCGGGGGAGCGTCTCAGTGATGCTGTTTCCATTCTTTCCGAACAGTCAATGCCCCTGGAATCCATTTCGGGTTCCCTAGCAGGGAATGCGGATCTGTTTCAGATCTTTCTCACGGGTGGCCAACAATTCTCAGCCACTACCCTCAATCCCGACTCATTGATTGGGATTCCCATTGATGACACCATCGGCAGCCCCAACGACTTACTGGGAGACCCCCAGCTCTTTCTGTTTGATGCTGCTGGCAATGGGATTTATGCCAACGATGACAGCTCTTTTTCTGCGCAAGCGACCTTACCGTCGTTCAGCTTTTCGCCAGTTGAATCGGGCCTCTACTTCTTAGGTATTTCAAGCTTTGACCTTGATCCGGTCAGCGCCGGGGGCGAGATTTTCCCCGACGAGCCTGCTGATGGGGTTGTCGGCCCTACTGGGCCGGGGGGCGGTGCACCGCTCATTGGTTTTGCCGGCAGTAGTAGCAGCATGGGCAACTACACCATCACCTTGACAGGAGCCCAAACGATCGCCGCACCTGCTGCTGTTCCTGAACCAACTTCCATCTTGGGAGTATGGGTGCTCGGGGCCTTGGGTATTGCTGCACGCATCAACAGAGCAACGGTAAATCTATAAGGAGACACGAATTATGTGGAACGTACTGAAACGATTTATGCCGAACCGAAAGCAGACCATGGGGCTAGCTGGAGTGTTTTTAGGACTCGCATTAGTGGCTGGAACAGGCGCGATTTATGTCCAGGCGTCTGACCATGATGATGGTGAGACTGAAGTGAAGGGGCGTAATCTCAATTTGACTGATTTGTATGTCTTTCGGGAAGGCGATCAGAATGCTAGTGCCTCCTCGGAAAATTTGGTCTTTATTATGAACACCAATCCGCGATCGCTCGCACGGCAGCAGTACTACTTCAGTACACGGGCCCGTTACGAATTCAAGGTGGCACAGGTGGCTAATAATGATGCCACGCCTACTGGCGTGGCCGACGTGACGTTACGGTTTGAATTTGATCCGCCTGATGAGAACAATGAACAAGCCTTTACCGTAACCGCAATCAGAAATGGCAGAAGCCGTAAAGCCCATGGCAAAACCACCGCCATCACCGACGATCCAACCGTTAATACGGTATCGCTAGGACGCACAAATCTGAAGATATTTGCAGGCTTACGTGAAGATCCGTTCTTTTTTGATGTGGAACAATATTTCCGAGTAAGAGCCGGAGCGCTGGGTATTGGACCCGCTGTCGGATTCCGTGCTCCCAGTACTGCTCGGGATTTCGCCGCTGGTTACAACGTCAATGCGATCGCGGTGCAAGTGCCGATTGACTTTTTACAGGGTTCGTCAAATGCAACAACGTTTGATGTCTGGCAGACAATTTCGGTCCCTGGCTCCGGTGGCAAGTTTAATCAAGTTGAGCGTCTGGCTCGTCCTGCCATTAACGAAGGCTTGATTGTTACCAATGATTTGCTCAATGCCTTGAACAGTGTTGGTCCTGACTTTGAAGCCGCAGCCCTAGCCGGACAACAACCTGCCGCCAATGTTGCCGCCCCCATTGTGGCTGAAGCCACCCAAACTCTACTCGCTATTGGCAACAGCGAAGACCGAGCCAATGCTTTGTTAGGTGCCTTTCTCCCTGATGTAATGCGGATTGATACGACGGGACCCAGTGGTTACGCTAATGACCTGAATGCCCAGGGCAGTCCCATTCGAGGTCGCTTGCTCAAGGATGATGTTGTGGATATCACGCTTTCTGTTCTAACTGACGGCGCGATCACGACTGACAATGTCTCTTATGAAGGATCACCCGGTAATCCGGCTCAGGGACATCAGCCTCTGATTCAGTCATTTCCCTATCTGGCACCGCCTAACTAAGCAAGTGTCCTAGCTCGTTTTGGAAGTTGGGGGGCGTGATTGTGAAGCTCAACAAATCTCTAACCACCGTTGGTTTCACTGCACGTTACCCAGCCTGCATTGCTGCGACGCTAACAAGCTAACACAACCTTGCTGAATAGGCTCTTGTCAATTGCGTTGGGATGCGATCGCCCCAATGCACCGTTCCACCTACCCCAAAATTGGCCGATTACGCCGGTGACCGGGGCGGGTTTTGGATGGCGGTTTGGGGTCATTCCCCTTCTAATGTTGGCCGGGGCGGGTTTTGGATGGCGGTGTTGGGGGGGATCGTTGGGCGATCGGCTGAACCCGCCCCTACCTGTTCCGCATTCCGCATTCCGCATTCCGAATTCATTCCCCTTTTCTCCTCAAAATAATTATGTTCACACTCAAAACATCGAAACGTTGGCCATTTTCTGGGGCGGCGACATGGCTGCTATTTTCGGGATTAACCCTGTTGGTGACACTCCCCATGGGGTGGCATTTTTCTCAAATCTGGGACCAGGAGGATGCCTACGACTATCCCTTTGCACTCAATACAGATGGTTCTGGTCGCCGGACATTGGAACAAACGATTGCCTTTTATGAAGGGCGTATCCAGAACAATCCCACCGATGGATTGGATCGGGCGTCACTAGCGGGTGCTTATCTCAAGATGGCCCGTGCGACCGGGGACGATCGCTGGTATGACTTGGCAGAGCAGACGGCTCAAGCGTCTTTGGCCAATTTGTCCTTTGATAACGATGGAGCGGTATTGGTGCTAGCTCGGATTGCTGAGACTAACCATGATTTTGCCGCAGCCATTCGTTTAGCTGAACAGGCGTCCGGAGAGGAAGCCCTAGCTGTACTCATAACCTCAAAGCTAGCGATTGGAGCTGTTGAGGACGCCGCTACGATCGCCCACACATTGGTAGATTTGAGTCCATCCTTGGGAAGTTTCACGTTGCGAGCTTTAACGCGCTCAGCGCGGGGCGATCGCGCGGGCGCATTGAGTGATTTTCAACAGGCGATCGCGGCTGAGGAACCGGCTGAAACCAGCGGGTCGGCCTGGACTAGAACCTTATTAGGGCGATTTTATGTTCAACAAGGTGACCATACTTTGGCCGAGCAACTTTACCAATCAGCCCTTGCAATTGATGCCGATTACCCGTTGGCGCTTCTACAGTTAGCAGAATTAAAAACGCAACTCGGGCACTATCGAGCCGCCGAGCGCTACTACGCACAAGTGGATGATCCACTGTCTCTGCTGGGGATGGCACATATTCAATCGCTGCGAGGAAACACGACGGCGGCTCATAAACTATGGCAAGAAACAGAAGAGATTTTGCGCCAGAAAATCGCGGCGAACCCCTTAGACCATCGGCAAGAATTAGCCCAACTACTGCTAGAACGAGGAATGGCAGAGGATGTCTCTGAAGCGATCGCCTTGATGCAAGCCGAAGCCACCAATCGACAGGATGCCGAAACGCTGAATCTATTGGCACGGGCGCTATCGGCGGCAGATCGTTGGCAAGAGGCCCAAAAGATTATCCGCGAAGCTTTAGACCAAGGTGTTCAAAATGCGGAAATCTTTTATCGCGCCGGGACCATTGAAGCGGCTTTGGACAATTCGAGTCAGGCAACTCAATATTTTCAGCTAGCCCAAACAGCCGATCCAACGTTTGATCCGCAGGCTCACCCAAATCAATCCGCTAACTAAGGGCGTCTTCAAGCGTGTAATTCAACTAATGCAGAAGCCTGAAAAGCTAAACCGACTTACGCCTGAACCAACCCTAAAGTACGCCTCTTCAACCCGCCCTTCCGCGAGGTCCAGGGCGGCGGAAGGCCCTGGACCTCGCGGAAGGACGTGCGAAGCGGGCGTCTGAGGGCAGCGAAATGCCCTCAGGCAAAACTCTGATAGCGCACCCGAATCTTCGCCTTACACCTTTACCAGAAGTGTCCTCAACTTGCCTCTGTCGCGCCAATACGATTTTCTCTCAGTAGAGAATCAGCCCTAAGGTGCTGGGTCTCCCGCTCTCAAGATTGCTGGGCTATCTAACCACATATTCCTAATCCATCTATCAAACATAAGGATGCAAATCATGCTAAATCGTGTTCATTGGGCGGTTGCTTTACCGACAATGTTGCTTTGGGCTCTACCGGGATTGGCTGGCGAAGAGACCGGGATCTCGCGGTCTTACTATCCAGTTGTCCCGTCTTCCGACGTGGGGACGCTAATTTGCTATGCCGAAACCAATAATGGTGAACTACTCAACCTCAATCGCTTATGCCATCCTGATTTTGTTGCGTCAGATGATCCAGCTTTTGTCGATGTCAGCGATCGCTCAAGTGAAGTTTTGGGCGATCGCCCAACAGGTCAAGATAAAGCCTGCTATTTCGTTGATTCTAATGGTCGCCCTTGTTCTTAGGAGATTTTTGAGCAAGAAATTACCGATCGCAGTGTTGGGGCTCATACCTCGACACCCCTCTACGGCGGTATATTCATTGCGAGAGATCACCTAAACCTATGAAAATCCTTGTTCTCAACGCCGGATCGAGTAGTCATAAAGCCGCCCTGTTTGACTTTGAGACAGCCCAGAAACCCCTTTGGCGTGCCCAACTTGATTGGACGCACCAGGTAGGAGCCGTTGAACTAGACGCGAGTACCGCAGAAGGGCAGCGGCACCAGGCAACCTTAGAGACGCAGGATAAAACGGCTGGGATTCGTTGGATGCTGGAAACCTTGGTCGATGGTCCTGTCAAGATTCTGGAAACGCTCAGTGAGATTCAGGCTGTCGGGCATCGAGTCGTACATGGGGGACGTGCGTATCAGCAGAGCCTGCTGATAACCCCTGCGGTCAAAGCTGCGATCTGCGACTTGTTTTCCCTCGCGCCAGCGCACAACCCGGCCAACTTAGGCGGCATTGAAGCGCTGGAAACCATTTTGGGGGCAGTGCCTCAGGTGGCCGTGTTCGATACCGCTTTTCATGCTCAGATGCCCCCAGCAGCAGCCACCTATCCCGTTCCCTATGAGTGGGTTGAAAAGGGCATTCAGCGTTATGGCTTCCATGGCATTAGTCATCGTTATGTGGCTCAGCGCGCTGCGGAACTCATGGGCAAAGACCTGCAAGAGGTTCGCCTAATTACCTGCCATTTGGGCAATGGCTGCTCCCTGGCGGCAGTACGGGATGGGGTGAGCGTGGATACCACGATGGGGTTCACGCCCTTGGACGGACTGATGATGGGTAGCCGTTCTGGTTCGGTTGATCCTGGCATTCTGATTCACCTGATGCGCCACGATCGCTACTCACCTGATGACCTCGATCGCTTACTCAACAAAGCCTCGGGTCTCAAAGGGATTTCTGGCGTGGCTAACGATATGCGCCAAGTCTTGGAAGCAGCAGAGCAGGGCAGCGATCGCGCTCAACTCGCGTTTGATATGTTTATCCATGTCCTCCGCCGCCACATTGGAGCTATGCTCGGTAGCTTGGGAAGACTCGATGCCTTGGTTTTTACCGCTGGTATTGGCGAAAACAGTATTCCTGTTTGGCAAGCTGCCTGTCAGGGTTGGGAGTGCTTAGGATTGACCCTTGATCCAGATAAACTAGCGCGTAATCAAGCAGATCAGGATATTGCCGCTAGCGATTCGGCAGTTCGTGTGTTTGTGATTCACACTCAAGAAGAATGGGCGATCGCGCAGGACTGTCGAAGAATTTTGGCGGGAGAGTAGAAGACTTTCCCCTTAATTTTCCTGATTTAATTGTTGCTGTAGTTGCTCAATCACTTGCTGCGAGAGCCCTGTTGTACGACTAATCAAATCAAGCGAGACCTTCTCACGCAACAAATTCAGCGCTATCCCCTGTGTACTTTCTACACGTCCTTCTTCGCGTCCTTCTTCGCGTGAAGTATCGACAACATTTTGAAGATCACGATAGTACTTCAAGCTGTTTTCGTAGGCTTGGCGTTCCACCGAGGAAAACCGGGCAATTTCGGCCACCTCAAATAACCGCGCAAAAATACTTTCTTGTAAAACCTCCGGCTTGTCTTCTAGCTCATAGAGATGCTTGAGGAGAAATAGCCACTTTTCATAATGATTCTGTAACTGTTCAAGGGACTTTGTGAACTTTGGCAGCTCGATATAGATGAACTTCAGCTTGTCATAAAATACCTGACATTTCTGATTTTTGAGTTCTACGATATGCTGAATAACCGCATCTTCTTTATGATCATCAAAAATGAAATCTAAAATACCAATGGTATACACTGCCGAGAGCTTATAATTCCAATCGCCCTTTTCAGCTTGTTCCTGAATTGGGAAGGTTGAATAATAAATACTGCGGTCTTTGAAATAGTTTTGCTTTGCTTTTTGAATTTCGACAATAAATTTTTCACCGATTTCACTTTCGCAGTAGATATCAAAAATGGCCTTGCGATCAATAAAGGTGTTACCGATATTTTCATTATTGCGATAGGTTAAATCCTTGACGCGATGCGCTTTGGGCAAAACGACATTGAGAAAATCGATTAGCAAATCTTTGTTGGGCTCGGTGCCAAAGAGTCGCTTAAAGCCAAAGTCGGTCAGTGGATTGATATATCGTTCAGCAAATTGGCTCATCGTTCTCAGACGAAATCCAACAGACAGCTTTATACATTCAGCTTTATTGTAGCGATCGCCATGGCTATGCATCGGGGAAATATGCGGGCGGCGGGCTATACCTCCGCTGCCTCACAGGGCGATTAACTTAAAGCGGGCAATCCGGTGACGAAAACATCGTAGAATCCAGTATTCTCCTGACTCCTAACTCCTAATTCCGACTCCTCACCCACCCAGCATTGCCAAACTGAAACAGTACGCCCCCTCATAGGACTGCTACGAAAAGAAACTTAGCCTACACAGTCTCAACTCTAAAATAAACCGTGCTAAGCCTATGGCCCTGAAAGGTGGCAAATTAAACTGATGATTTCTCCAAGTGCATCACGATGGCTAAGAGCGAATCGAATAACAATCAGCATCAGGATCATCCAGGAGTGGCGATTGGCGGTGGCCTGCCGGTCATTCAGCAGTGGGTTGACTATACGCTGACGCCAAGTGGACCCAAGGTGTGGGAGACCCTCTTTAAGAAAAGTGCCTGTCTATCCTGCGCTTGGGGAGCCGGTGGCCAAAAAGGGGGCTTTAGCAATGAGTTGGAAGAGCCCTTGCAACGATGTGCCAAGAGTGTCGAGGCGATTCAGTCAGAACTACAGCCTGCCGTTGAATCGGATTTTTTTGAGCAGCAGACCCTCGCACAGCTACAAAAACTGACCTCCCAGGAAGCCGATCGCTTAGGTCGGCTCAGTACGCCGCTTATCCTACGCGCTGGTCAATCACACTATCAGCGCATTGCCTGGGATGAGGTGTATGACTTGGTTGAAACTGCCTTTCGGCAATCAGCCGATCGCGTTGCCTCCTATAGTTCAGGGCGATCCTCCAACGAAGCTGCTTTTTTACTGCAGCTGATGCTGCGGGCGATGGGATCGAATAACTTGGCGGACTGCTCTGACTTATGTCACCGAGCCTCCTCCGTAGGTTTAAAGACAGTCTTTGGCACGGGAACTTCGCTGGTCAGTCTGGAAAGCCTGCGCCAAGCCGATTGTGTGATGCTGATTGGTTCGAATGCGCCTGCTAACCACCCGCGCCTAATGAACGAGCTAATCAAGCTCCGCGATCGCGGCGGCACGGTTATTGTCATTAATCCCGTGCGCGAAGTGGGCCTAGTCAAGTTTGGCTCCCCCGCCTTTCCCTTAAAATCCCTGATGCCAGGTTCAGAGATTGCCTCCCTCTTCCTACAGCCCATTCCCGGTAGTGACCTGGCGCTGTTGGTGGGGATGCAAAAGTCATTGATTGATCGCGAATTAATCGATATTCCTTTCTTACAGGCCCATGCCGAAAACTGGGAGGCGGTGGTGGAGCAGGCACGGGCCATCTCTTGGGAGCAGATTGTCACCACCTGTGGGGTTGCACAGGCCGAAATTGAAGCCGCTGCCACACTAATCAGTCAAGCTTCACGCGTGGTGTTTGCCTGGGCCATGGGGATTACCCAACAGGCGAATGGGGTCGAGAACATCTTTAGCATTGCGAATACGGCATTATTGACGGGCAATGTTGGGAAAATGGGCGCAGGGCTGATGCCCATCCGGGGCCATTCCAATGTGCAGGGCTTTGGCTCTATGGGGGTGAGCAATCAACTGAAAGATGAAATCCGTACCGCCCTGGAGAAGTTACTGGGGCGATCGCTGAACCGTGTACCAGGTTATGACGCGCGATCGCTGATCGAAGCCGCTGAAGCCGGGAAGGTTGATACGTTGCTCTGTCTGGGCGGCAATTTTTATGCGGCGAATCCTGACCTGCACCAGGCTAAACGTGCCTTGGAACAGGTGGACACAATCATCTATCTGGCAACCAAGCCCAACCTGGGGCATTTTCACGGCTTGGCGCGCCAAAACACGCTGATACTCCCAGTCTATGCCCGCTTTGAAAATCCCCATAAGACCACGGTCGAGTCAGGGAATAACTTTGTCCGGCTGAATGATCCAGGGAAAACGCATTTGCGCCATGCTGACCTGGTTGCGGAGGTCGATTTCATTACTGAAATTGCCCATCGTCTCCACGGCGATGCCCCGGTGGATTGGCGCAGGCTTAAGGATACTCAATATGTTCGGCAGCTGATTGCCCAGACAATTCCAGGGTATGAGGCGATCAGTGACATTGACGCCACCCGTAAAGAATTCACCATTTCGGGTCGAATTTTCACCACGCCCCATTTCCCCACCTCTTCGGGTAAGGCTCAGATGCAATCCACGCCTTTGCCTACGTTGACGTTGCCCCCACCCCAAGACTTCGGGGTGGCTGACTCAGTTCAGGGTCTTGTGGTGGCACTGCTGACGGGACGGAGTTATGGTCAGCATAATACGGTGGTCTATCGTACCGCCGATCGCTATCGTGGTATGCCCCATCGCTACTGCATTCTGATGAATGCTGAAGATGTCGCCCAAGCGGGATTTGTCGATCATCAGCGGGTCACCGTTCAGGGCGATGCGGACAAGTTGGAAAATATCGAAATTATTTGTGGCGCGATTCGGCGGGGGGCCGCTCTGATGTTTTATCCTGAAGCTAACATCTTGATGAAAGCGAAGGTGGATACGCGATCGCAGACCCCTGCCTATAAACGAGTTCCGGTTTTGGTCCATAGCTCATGAAGTCTATGCCCGCATTCCCCTCGCCTTCGACCCCAGCGTTTTGGGCTCAAATCCTGTCCTCGCTGACTCCCCAAGGTCGAGCGATCGGCAGATTGCAGGTTTCTGCCAAGCTTCTGTCAGAGCTTTACCTTCCAATTGGCCAGGATCTTCCACTAACCTCTCGGTTACGCAGCTTATAGTGGCTAGGACACTGTGTGAGTTCCCTTTCAGTCGAGTTTTTGATAACAAGTCTTGTGATTTTTCAAACATTAACAATTCTTGTGCTGTCCTTGCTGCTAGCCAGACATCGCTGGCAAGGAAATCGTATGCATCGGGCTGTACGAGAATGGTATCAACAGCAATCTGTACTGTTAGCCCACGAAGCTGACAGTGTTCGGGATAGTTCCTTACAGGAATTGTTTGCCTTGCGTCGCAGCCTTGAGCTGGCTGCTAGTAACCAGCCGGAAGGTAGTTCGGCAGACTATCAAGTGTGGATTCGGCAACTTGAGGGTCTGCAAACTTCGCTCAATCGATTTATTGATCGCCTGCTGCCACCTTTTGCGGAGGAAAGTCTACCCTTGGCAGTCGCGGCACACTTAAGGAAATTCAAACACCCGGAAAAAGAGTTTGAATTCTCGATTGAGTCGGCAAAGGACTGGGACTTAGATGATCCGCTGCATATTAACAAAGCTATCCTGGCTTTTTTTCAGGGGTTGGACAGTAGCTTTGGTGGTGCCAACGGCATTACTACAATAGATTTAGCCTTCGACCGAGTTAAGGATCGTAAACAAGTTTTGGTTAAGCTACAGTGCCTTAATGTACATACCGAACGGCTTCATCAAAAAGTTCAGGATCTTTGTCAGATGGTGGTTTTTCTGTCGCCTATCGAGTATCAACTTATTTCAGACGAGCAGAGTCTTTCTTTAGCGTTTCGGTGGTCTACTCTTGAGAAGAAGTAAGCTTTATATAGTTTGATCCGAGGATGTTTCGCGATGACAACTAGCCAGTCCGACAAGCAACAATTTTTTGTGGTTGATGACCACGCGTCTGTGCTTGATGGGACGGTTTTGGCCTTGAGGCAGACATACACCGATATTGAAGTAGACACGGCTCAAACGGCGCAGGAGGCTCGCGTAAAGCTCAGTAACCTGCAACCGGATGTCGTGATTGTTGATCTCTCCATTCCTGAATCAGCGGAAGATGCTGCCCAAACTGAAACGGGGATTAACTTGCTCAGGGAGTTCCTGGAAAACTATCCAGACTATAACTTTGTTGTTCAGAGTGCTTATGTTAAAGCGCTGGTGCGGATTAAACCCAGCATTGATGCCCATCAAGGGGGCTTAACCATTGTTGACAAGAGCGAACCGATAAAGGATATGCTCGCCAAAGTTGATTGGGCCTTGAAGGGGGTGGTGTGTACTCCTCGCGAAATGCGCATTGGTCTAGAGATCAAATCAGAGTGGTTAAGGGTATTAGAACTAGCCTTTAGAGAAGGTATGAAGGATAGGGCGATCGCGCAGGAAATGAACATTGCCGAGCGTACGGTACGCCATTATTGGACTAAAGTTCAAGATGTGTTGGGCGTTTATCCTGAAGATGATAAGAGTATGCGGATTCAGACTGAGCTACGCGCACGGGAAGAGGGCCTGATCGACTAGCGAATGTCTGTGAGTAAGCGATAAGGTCATGCCGAGAAATGTGTTGCGCTGGATCAACTCTCTGGGTGGAGGATCTTCAAGCTTACTTTGGGGTGGGCTTGGGGTCATCTTCTTGTTTTGTGTGGCCCGTATGCTTGGCCTTTGGGAAGGTATTGAACTCAAGACACTTGATTTTTTTCTGCGGTGGCGACCAGCTGAGGCGACGGACGAACGAATTACGCTGCTGGAATTTAATGATGCCGATATTCAAGCATTGAGAACCTATCCCGTGCCGGATACTGTGATTGTTGATCTATTGACTGAATTGCAGAGCTATCATCCCCGCATTATTGGCTTAGATATTTTTAGAGATATTCCTGCTACTGATCCATTTCAAGAAAACACGGGCTCCAATCAACATCAAGCACTGATTCAGTTGATTAAAAATTCCTCGGATGTCATTGTCATTGAAAAAATTCTAAATTCCTATGTGGCAGCTCCGCCGGGTGTACCTGAGGAAAATATTGGCTTTGCCGATGCTGTCATTGATGACGACGGTTTTGTTAGAAGAAGTCTATTAGCAAGTCATAGCGAATTCATCGAAGGCTATCGTTTGTCGCTAACGATTCAACTGGCTTCCCGATATTTAGCAGAGGAAGACCTTAGCCTCGATAACGGTATCCGTGATCCCGCTGCAATGCGGTTTGGAGCGACAGAATTATTCCGCTTAGAGTCTGATTCAGGAGGTTATCTTAATCAAGATACGGGTGGCAATCCCGTCGTTTTAATTAATTTCCGGAATGGCAAGAAGCCTTTCAATCGAATCGCATACAGTGATTTCAAAGCTGGCAAGGTGCCGCGTGAGTGGTTGAGCGATCGCATCGTCATCATTGGGATGACTGCAACCAGTACCAAAGACTATTTAAATTCTGCGGCTATTTCGAGTCTGAATCCTGGCCTGGTTCCGGGAATGGAAATACAAGCCCATGCCGTAAGTCAAATTATTAGTGCTGTGCTTGATGGACGTCCTATTCTCAAAACGTGGGCGGCACCTTGGGAGTATTTCTGGATAGTAATTTGGGGCCTCATGGGAATCGTCTTGGTTCACTCCAAGAAGTCAATTCCTGCCACCATCCTTGCCTTCATCGTTATCGGCGTTCTGCCCATTGCTTTGGGGTACGGTTTGATTTTTGTAGGCTTTTGGATTCCTGTTTTACCGGTATTTGCTGTCTATTTTCTCAATGGAGGCAGTGCCATTCTTTACCAAATTTATCAACATGAGCAAGATTGGAAGATCCGTCTAGATGAGCGGCAACGCATTATCGAACAAAGCTATAACACTATCCATAATGGTCCTTTACAAGCCCTAAAAGGGCTTATTAGAAAAGTGTCATCCGATGATACAAAGCTGTCGCCAGAATTTATCAACCATGAATTGAATAATATTGATGGCGAATTACGCAGCATTTATGAATTTATGCAGCGGGAATCTTTGACTTTACAGACTCAAATCTATGTTACAAGAAACTACGCGATCAACTTGAATGGTCCACTCCATGAGTTGCTTTACCAAGTTTATAGAAACAAGATTCAAGAATCTTCTAGCTACTTCGATCAGATCAAAATTAAAATTACCGACTTTCATCCGATAGACGCCAGTCTTCTCAATTTGGAAGACAAAGAAAATATTATTCGCTTTCTCGAGGAGGCCCTTTGCAATGTGGAGCAGCACGCTATCGGTATTACACGGTTATCGGTGATCTGTAAGCAGGAGCAGAATGACTGCGTTGTCCAGGTTATGGATAACGGCACCAGTAGAGATGAAGAAATGTTGATAGATCGGAAAATGCGGGGTCGCGGTACTCGCCAGGCAGAAGCCTTGGCAAGAAGCTTGGGCGGGCGCTTTGTCAGACGTTCGCAAACACCCAAAGGAACGGTATGTTGGTTGATTTGGCCGGTGCAACCGCCTCCTTCGTGGCGCTTGTGGCAGCGGCGCATCCAGCAGTTTAGCGAACGATTGGTCCAAAGATGACCGTAAATCTTGCATGAAGTCCAGTAGTGAATTATGTGGTGTTGCTTTATTGTCAAAAGGGCACCTGAACAACGAGTAGTTGTTTTTTCTCCTGAAATCTAGGAACGATCGCGATGACACGGAAGCAAACCGAACGCTTAACCCGCATGACTTGTGGGCTTTTAGCGAGTGCTGGTTTTGGTAGTGCCTTGCTAACGATGTCCTCCTCCGGTACTGCAGGTTACGATCCCTCCCCCACAGCTCGCCCCCCAGTCACTTTATCCGGTAGTACGGGTAGCCGCGCCTATGAACCTCCCTCTGATGCTGATGTCCCAAATACTCCCAGCGGCACTTCTGGTGGGCGTACCTGCGGCGTCAGCCAAGAAGGGTTACGTCTGACGCTACTGGCCCCGCAGCAACATGTGGGTCAAACCAACACCTCACATCCTACATTTACTTGGTTTGTACCTGTAAACACGCCCCTTGAAGGGGAATTTCAGATCTACCAAATGGGCGAGGGTGAATTTCAACGTATTTTAGACATCCCCTATGGATTTACCAGCAGCCAAGGGTTTATGACCTTTACCTTGCCGCGTGATGAAACCGGACTGGAGTCTGACAGTCACTACGTCTGGCAGGTGCTTTTGCGCTGTGGCTCGCGTCCCGGAGATATTTACAAGGTGCGGGCTGAGATCGAAGTCATTGAGGAATCGGCGCGATTGCCTGAAAATCCAGCGGTTGATTCGGTTGGGCAGGCTGAGCAGCTCGGGACCGTAGGGTTGTGGTATGACGCTGTGGCAGCAGTTTCTAAGACGCCTGTAGGGCTGAATGCGATCGCGTTTCGCAGTACGTTGCTCACAGACTTAGCCGAACTGGAGGCAACCTCTGAAAACCAGTCCACGGAGTCTTTCGAAGATCACATCCCCCATAGTCAGGCCCTACGGCGAATTGCCGAGGCCAAGGATAGTCCTACTGCCAATCACCCACCAGGACAAACGCCGACCAATAGGCCGGATGCTTCAGATACTGAGGATTACTAAGTACCGCTTGCTGGGCTGCGCTGAGTGCTTCGGCCTTAGACAAGCCCGACTGCCACCCTTGATAAAAGGCCGTAATCAGATCAGCCGTGGCCTCATCGCTGACGGCCCATAAAGACGCCAGTGCGCTTTGGGCTCCAGCACGAATGGTTACGCCTGCTAGGCCCAGTGTTGATCGCTCATCACCACTCGCCGTCTGGCAAGCACTCAGCACAATTAACTCCAAGAGTCCTTCTTGAGGTGCTCCCTCACGGATCAGGGTATCGAGTTCGCCTAATCGAAGCAGTCGGTTATCGGGCTGTGCCGATCCAACTGCTATTTCAGGTTCCTTATCCCCCATCACTAGAAAGGTTTCGTTGGGATCGGTGCCAAATTGGCCGTGTGTGGCAATGTGCAGTACCGGATAAGTATTAGTTGTCAGTGCCTTTTGGAGGTTGGGTTGGGTGAGTTCTTCATTCAGGAGCAAATCGCTCCCAGGCAGCAGGGTGACGACATCTTGCACCTCCCGCCTGACTGCTGGCAAAGAACCCAGCCACTCACCATTCACAATCGAATCCTGAGATAAACCCAAGACCAACGCCTGGCGGTCTAACGCTGCCGCTGAAGTGACCGCTGTCTGCTGCAAGGAGGGTGCAATGGCGATCGCATACCGCTGCATTAGATACTGCTTGCCATCGTAGAGCGCTGCCATCGGAATGTTCCGCAGGATTCCGTCACTGACAAATACGAGGGTTGTGATGCGATCCTCTTGTAACGCCTGCTCGAAGGGGGTAATGAATGCCTGGTAAAGGTTTTCGGCTAGCTGGGTATCGTAGCCTTCGAGTTCATTCGCCGTATCTTCCAGGCTATTGCGAAAATCGATGATGGTTTGGCGAAACTCATTTTCCGGTTGGTTGATCCAGTGGAGTTGGCGTTCCCGATTAGGGCGCGTCAGAATAACGGCTGTTTTATCCGCAAAAATAATGGTGCTGATTAGTGCTGTCGTGTTGAGCAATTCGTTATCACTGTGTCCCTGGACCAGGGTTTCATCTAGACGACGTTCCGTGATAGGCACGATGCAGTCACTCCCAAAGTAGTTCTGGAGTGCCGCTAGCTGTAAGTTATCAATATTGCTGAGGGCATCCCGGACGGTGTCCTCACTCGTTGTCCCAGGGGTGGAATCGGCCACGTTTGCAGCCGCTTTGAAGCCAGCCGCTTGACCACTAGCTAACGGATCCGGAGGCAATGTGGGTACGCGGGAAAGCTGGATTTCTGCCAGTTCCCGATAGACGGGCGCAACGGCATCGCGAAAGTCAAACTGCAGGTTCTGATTGCTGGCTAAGATTTCATCGCGGACACGATTCAGATTATTTGCCGCTTGAGTGTAAGACTCAATGGCGGCATCGAATTGTCCCAGCGCTTTGTAGATGCGCCCCATTTGCCACTGCCAAAGGTAGAGCGTATCCAGGGCTAGCACGCGATCGCCGCTGGCCGCTAAACGTGCCTGCTGAGTCCAGGCGGCAGCGCTTTCGTACTCGCCATGACATTCGTAAAAATGGCCAATCTCCCCTTGAGTAAATGCTTTGAGGCGATTGTTCCCCAGACCATCCGCGATCACGTGAGCTTGTTCGAGCAACGTCCACGTCTGGCCATCGCGGATAATGTCGCGGCACAGGCTCCGCGATGCCTCATAGGAGGCGTCTGTTAGGGCCATCCCTGAGGTGTCTGCTAGAGCCTGCCTTTGTTTCGTTAACTGCAAGGTCAGATAGACTTTTTCCTGATTAGGAGGGAGCTGTGCCAGCCATGGGACAGCCTGATCCCGTAGTGCTACAACTTGGTCGTACTCGCTTGTGTGAGCATATAGAGCCATCAGCCCCAAGAGGGCCTTGATAGCGATCGCTGGATAACCGGCCTGCTGAGCCCTTGTCTGGCTGTCAGTAAATTGCTCGAACGCCAATTTGCGGGCCTGCTGCGCCTTGCTGTGGAAGTGCTCCGCATCACCGGAAGCGCTGCGCAGGGAAACGGCAGCCTGCTGATAGTTCAGCTCAGCCTGCTCACGATAGGTGTTGCCCAAACTATTGTGTAGGAGTGCCTGGTAGTAAGGATTCTGCAACTTCGTGGCGACATCTAGGCCCTGTTGCAGGAATCCCAGGGCTTTACCATAGTCTTGCACTGCCCGATAGGCTTCACCCAGGCTTCCTAAGGCGGCTACCAGAGTCTCCCCATCTTGGGTTGCCCGCGCAATTTCGACGGCACTTGCGGACTGGCAACGGTGGGAGGGTGAGGCAGCCGCGCTCGTTGATGCATGGACTGTCGGTAGGTCTGTTACAGCTATGACTAGATCGGTATCCCCCGTACACAACAGGTTGATGGCCTGCAAGGATTGCCCTAGAAAACTATAGGCTTGCGCTTGCGCCGTTAGGGTCCGGCCTACCTGCACCCAGTTTTGCCGCGCTGTATAAATGGCGGTGGCGTCTTGCCAATAGGCCAGAGCCTTCGAGGGCTGCCCTATTTGTTGGTGGGCACGGGCAAGATTCTCAACAATGATGGCGCGATCAACAGATGCCTCAGTTGTTGCATAGTGCGTGAGTGCTTTTTCCCAGTCTGCGATCGCGGCGGCGTATTGGTTCTGTCGGTAAGCATCGACTCCCTGCTGCACCAGTTGAGCCGTATCCGTGGCTTGGACCGGCAATATCTGAAATAGGCGTAGAGGCAACTGGCATATGCAGAAACCAGCCGTCAATACTAGCAAGAAAAAAAAGCGCAGAATGCGACGAGCGCGGAGAATTCGCATAGCTGAGCAGACCATGAAGGATAAAAGAATACCTTGCAGAAGCTGCGGCACTTGGTTGTCCACGCATAGAGTAGCAGAGCCTCCCATTCCTGTCAGCAGGGGGTAAGGGCTAAACTTTACATTTTTTACGGGTGCGGTTGCAGAAAACTGCCATCTAGTTTGTGAGTTATCGGTAGCGGAGCTTGCCGTGGTGGGATCTTATGTTGGCTGAAAAGTACTGAAAACCTTTCACAAACCAAGGCTGAATCCTTTGCTGCAGAAGCTTATTGTAGGCATATAGTCCACACGGGTTCACCCAAGTCTGCAAGTTCAAACCATCAGGAGGTTGGTCGTCAGTAAGTGGTAAGTAGCTGAATTCAGACTTCACTTTCCTGACGGCTATTCCAGAAAATCTCTGCTTTTAATCAAATTATTTTCTTGTTCCACATGGATCTGCTGCAGACAAGTACCCCACGGCACGAATACATCCCCCGTTTTCAGCCCTCTGGGAAACTCATCATGATTGGCCAACTGATCGATAATCGCTACCAAGTTATTGAAATTCTCGGCTCCGGCAATATGGCAAACACTTACCTGGCCGAAGATTTGCAAACCAGCGATCGGTCACGGTGTGTTGTAAAACGCCTTGTTTCTAATCATCCTAATCCAACACTATTAGAAGCCAAAAAGCAGCTTTTTGGAAAAGAAGCCGCCAGCTTACATGCTTTGGGCTACCACGACCAAATTCCCCGACTCTTCAGCTATTTGGAAAATTCCCAAGCGTGTTATCTGGTGCAGGAATTTGTGGATGGTTATCCCCTCACAGAAGAAATTAATCGCGGCGATCGGTGGTCAGCGTGTCAGGTTGTGCGATTCCTCGAAGACATGTTGCGGTTGTTGATGTTTGTCCATGAACGTGGGGTTATCCATCGAGATATCAAGCCCAGCAACATCATGCGACGTCACTCCGACGATCAGTTGGTTCTGGTGGATTTTGGGGCAGCCACCCAAATCGATTCGCAACAGTCTTCTTTTACCCGCAAAACCCGTACCAACTTTGTTGTGGGGACCCCCGGGTATATGCCAATTGAACAAGCAAATGGTAGAGCCCAGCCCAGTAGTGATGTGTATGCGCTGGGAATGATTGCCATTCAAGCCTTGACCGGGATCGCTCCGCGTC
>JBCBTQ010000072.1:0-23814 GCA_039818605.1 Cyanobacteria bacterium J06639_14
GTCATCTTGTGGTTTGCGTACAAGGGGATTCCAGATGCCCACATCTACGAAATGATCCACCTCAGTACGTGTAATCAGCATCGAGGTCGTACCTGGCACTGGTTCAAGCAAGGAGAAATCTATCAACGAACTCTGATTAAAGAAGAGCGGGTCAGCTAATTCACGGCGAAAGTGGCAGGATGCCTACATTTGCCCATCCACAATCGGACATCTAAACATAATCGCGAATTGATACTATGAGTCAAGACTATGGTGAAGAACTGGTCTTCAGTAATCTTGATTTCTACCGCAGAAATCATGGGCAGCAGCTGTATTACAGCTGGTCAGGAGAGGTCTCCTGGACGCGACAGCCAGGGGCTGAGGCCACCAAACTGTTCTCGATTGTGGGGATGAATGCGACCAAAGTTTTTCTCAAAGATCATCCCGAGCATGGGGAAGTTGGCTACCGCATTAACCGCGAACTAGCTTTGTACTGCGACCCGGAAAGTCAGGAAATTTTGTATACCTGGCGATCGCAATCGGATGCCAAACCAGTTTCTGTCATCCCCATTGCGAACCGCATCGTTCAGGGCCAGGTGAGTCCCAAATTGCTCAAAGTACCTGCCGGGAAAGCCTATGAAACCGTCGAAACGAAAATCCCCTTAGACTATCCCCATCCCCTGGCGGATAACCCCCGCTATCGCGACTATTGCCCAGGTCCACGGTTTCAAGCCACAGAATGCTTTACTTCCCATATTTATCGACTCGATGCAACCCATAAGTTGCCAGCCCAATGGTCACGTGACTGTCCCTGGCTTCCCTGGATGGGCCTTGGCTATGGCCATCCAGCCCGCCTAAACTTTGAAACGACCATTCAGCGAGTCGACACGTTTGAAGACTTAAATCCCGATCTGGTCGCTTTGGTGCGGGCAAGGGTCCCGATTTACGAATTTGCTCCCGACCACTCAGATGAGTCGAACATGACCAGTATCCTGTATTTCAAGCAGCATTTTGATGAGTATCTGGAAGGCAAAAGTTTTCCTATTCCAGAAAAGAGTTAATTGCTCAACTCAGACTTAATCCGGTTTACCCACCCCTAATAGAGCGACGTGAAATGTTGTGTTGCTAGAGGTTTAATCTATATTTTCATGACGAGGGTTAGCCATGCGGATTGGGTGTCAGACCGATTGGCTACTGAGTTGAGAATTGTAGCAAGACGTGGCGCAAGGTCCGATATGGGACCATACAGAAGCCATCCACTATGAACTCTTAGCTAAAAACGATCCGCGAATCCCTAACCAATCTAGTCAAAAACTTAAGACTCAGTTAGGCCAGTATCTTGCTGTTGGCCGATCGCCATTTGCAGCACCATCGGATGTCCACCGACTTGGTGGTGCTTATCAGCCCAAGCTCTGATAACTTCATCGAGTTCGGCCAGGGCCAGGGTCAGTTTTTCAGGTGGGATGTCTAATTCTTCCAAAATACGGATAGTGTTGCCTTGATTTTCGGCCCACTCTCGCATCATCCGGAAGTAGCGAGCGGTATCTTCCAGCATGATGTAAGTCCGCTCTTCCTGATCAGCCGGAGAATACGAAGGACGCTTGAGCGCATAAAAAGACATCCCCCAGGGTGAGTCAATGCGGCTAACGGTTCCAGAATAGATCAGACGTCGCCGGATATGCTCAGCTAAAGCTTCACTAAGTGGTACTTGACGGTCGATAGGGAAGTCTTCTTGCGATCGCTCGTGGAGAAATTCGATGAGTTCTAAGAATTGAAACGAGGTAATCATCTGCGCATCCGGTATACCGGAAGGCAGTTTCTTTTCGAGCAAGCGTTTTTCTTCGGAGGTTAGGCTCGTGCCTCCGATGCGCGATTTTCCAGATACCCAAGGATATCGCTCAAGCCAAACATATGGAAACTGAATCAAATATCGGGGTTCTTGAGACCCCAGCATTTTCAGTAGCCCACCCTCTGTCAGAGCTTGCTGCAATTCGTGGACTATCGCCTTAACTCGTTTGGGCTCAATATGATGTAGATGCCCGGTCATGCGCAGGTTTTCACCCTGCTCCAGGTATGTCATGTAAATAGCACACTTAGCAGCTGTTGCTGCAGCGTCTAAAAAAGCCCCGTGACGATGTCCTCCAGTGCGCATGGCACTAAATGCCAGATATAGCAGTATCTGGTCAATTGCACTCGGACTAAGCTGGCGGACTAGATCCATATCATTTGTCACCGTACCAGACGTGTTTATCATACCTCGACACCCAATACCGTCGATAAGTTGCCTATATAGACAGAATTTTGAGATTTATGACTTAATGCCTAACTAATGCCAGCAGCTCAAAAATCTTCCTGTCAGTCCACTGCGTGGAATTTCGGGTGACCTACAGACGGAATCGTTAATGATGCTACACCCTAAATAGCTGTTTGGCGACTTCTAGATAGGGTTTGAGTTGATCTCTAGAGAATGGCAGAACAACACCGAAGAGTCTTGCGGCTATTGCCCTGGTAGATCAGATCAAAAAACGAGTCGTAGGTGATTATTTCCGCTATGGGTTGATTAAAAGTAACCAGACTGTGGAGTCGATCAGAAAGTTGAAGAGCTTTAATTAGGAACAGCTGAACCTGAAAGTTCCAGCTTCAGAGAAGGTGTAAGCTCTCGCTTAGACATGTGCAGGCATCTGCAGGCTGTCTGGGGCGATGCGACCGCTGCCTCGATAAGCAACGTCGTTTGTATCGGTAGTACCATCATCGATGCGACCGCTGCCACGATGAGCTGTCGTTTTATCGCCACGTTCAGAATAGCGACCCGTACCCCGATAGGCGATCACTTTGTCTGAAGATAGTTCTTGGTTAGTCAGATGCTCACCGCGTGATTGCTGGTAAGCTGAACGAGTCTGGACGAATTCTGCTTCAGCAGAAAGGGTATTAGCACTCAAATAACCCAATGCTGCTGCTGCCAATAAATATTTAGCCAGATGGCGTAAGGAAAACATTGTTTGAAACCCCTTTGTATGCCTCTATCTCCTGTTTCAAAGGGGGGGATCATTTCTCAGGAAGGTTTGTCTGCGTATAAGCTCGGATTTCCTCGACTTCACGCTATTTTAATCACCTGAAACCAGCCTGCAGCCCAGTTTGGCAAGCCTGTTAAGCAAATCTTCTGATTGTTCTTCAGTCCCTGTAATTGCTGATGAATGGTGGGATGTAAGGTGACCAAATTGAGGGTAAGTGTGGCTGATAATTGCAGCTGAATTTGTTTACTTTTTCCATTCACAATAACTTTAAGAATTCCTTCAAACGTGGAAAGGAATGCAGTATTTTCTCTGGACAACTCCAATTTCTGGCACATAAAGTTACCATCATTCCCATTTATTGGATATGCCTCTGGATGGGCTTGATAATGTTGCTGACGCGATCGCCAGTGAGTCATATGTGGCAATGCATCAAATAGGGGAACGATGGCTGCTGGAGCTATGGGGTCATTGATCAAAGCTGTTTGTAAAGTGCGAACGTCCAACTGGCGCGGTTGGCAGCCCTGCTCAACACATAGAGCGGCCGCCATCCCTGCGGCTTGCCCAACCCCTAACACCACTGGCTGCAGCCGGGTCGCTCCATTCGCAATATGAGACACGGCTAAATTTTTGTCGCAGACTAATAGCCCATCGACTGAAGCTGGAATGATCGCTTCATAAGGAATGGCAAAAGGTGTGCCAGTCCAGCGTCCACCCCAATGAAGCGCTTTGGATTGGAGCGGTAGGTTAAAGCCAGGATAGTGATGATCGTTGGGGTAGTTGCCGATCGCGATCGCACTCATCGTGCCTTGATCATTCACCGGTAACTTGGCTACCTGTCCTCCTGGCTGAGGCAAGATTGATAACTCGGTCACAGTGGTCAGGCCCACTAATCGCCGACTTTCGCGGTAGTAGGGCTGCAGAGCAAAGGCCCCCCCTCCCAAGTGCCCTCGACGCAAAGGAAACGTGTCTGTGGCTAAGCCATAGCGCCGACCCAACGCTGCCTGAATGAAGTGCGCAAAATTCTGACTATGGGCGATCGCGGCTGTGGCCCATTCTTGCCAGGCCGTTTCGCCTTGAACCAAGCGATGTAAGTTGATGCCATAATCGTTGCCCTGCTGAGGCCAGTTGAGCATGAACCGTTTGCCTGGCAACTGCCCATAGTTCAGAAACGTTTCTGTTTCATATCCTGCCCATGCTCCCTGGAATTGGCTGGGATTGTAGCCTAAGGCCGGTGCTATTTTAGCGGCTGTGGCTCCTTCGCCCTCGTCACGTAACACCGCAACCCAGGTCGGTGCTTGCACCGGATAAGTTTGCGTCAGAGGATATAACGGATCCTGTGGATCCGTTAACGTCTTGGGTGCACTGGGCTCAGCAAAAGTGGTTTGGTCTTCCCAACCCCAACGATAGGCAACCTCTCCTAGGGCCAGTAAATCGCCGAGTTCGGTTCCGTCGAGAGTGATATGGGCCTGCACGATCAGGTTGTCAAAACAGACGCCCAGGATGCGATCGTCGGCTCTGAGGACTTGTTGGGGGACGTTTCCTGATATCCACTGCAAATTGGGTAATGCCTTGACCCAATTTGCAAAAATCGCAGCCCCAACACGAGGCTCGTAAGTAAAAAAGCTTACCCAGGCATGATCTAAACCACCGGGTTGTCGGCGTCGTAGTTCGTTTAAAAAAGCACCCCAGAGGCCAGTTTGAAAGGCCAGCAACTCATTACCGTCAGGCGCAGCTACACCAGCGGCCGTCAACATACCCCCTAGCCAGGGCAGCTCACTGACTAAAACTGTCTTGACCCCCCGCCGCGCTGATTGAATCGCGGCAGCGGTTGCGCCTGTCCCACCCCCAACAACTAAGACATCAGTGGTAATCGTTTCTTTAAGACGAGGCACAAACTACCGTTGCAATAGCCTATAGATAGGGGGTGACATCCTCACCACAATCATCTGCCAGGTAAGACAGAGCCCGAAAACGCAAGCCTACTAACTGCTCGTACAAGGGATTCAACTTACACATGGGAGGAATGTGTACAATCTTGCGGCCAAACAGAGTGACATCGCGCTCAAACGGACAGTCAGACGGCACCAGCTTGCAGACAAAACGAGCTAGTCGCGGATCGTGGACTTCTAATTGATCCAACCATTCCCGCGCGGGTTTTAGGGGCTCAATTCCCGGGTCGTCTTTATGTGCAGGGGCAAAGTCACCAGAGTCGGTGCGATCGTACATGGTTGATCGCACTGATTCCAGGATTTGTCCTTCAATGCCTAAGGCCTTACAGAAACCATTCAGCTTCTCGTCTTCTTCAGTTGAATAGACACCATCAGCTAGTGCCACCATCACAGCCATCCGTAAGAAATTTTCGGCTGCTCTGGTTTCGCTCCCTAAGCTGTTTGCCAGTTCTTGAGAAGAAACTGGTTGCAGTGCATCAAAGAAATTCAGACTAGGGGCAAGTTCCTCCTGAGTCATGGAGGTGATTAGATTTTTTTCGTCTTCGTCGAAATGCCCGTCTGCCCAGGCAATCGTCAACAACCCCCGCAGCCAAACTTGAATTTGCTCGGGTGTGTAGGGAGACTCAATTGTTGTAGATGGCATATGACACCGTCACGCTACACAGCAGTCTTTAAATTAATGCGCTTTAATTCTATACTTCCCTTCTCTTCGTTAGAGGAAATCTACGGACGAATTCACAATCAAAGTCGTGATCTCAAGATTTACTCAAAGTTTGCCTTAAGGATGCCCCCGTTTGCCCGGTTAATATCCACCAAACCGCTCTAGCACCATCACGTATTCCCCTAACTAGGGGTTCAGGATGGGGACTATCGGAAGGCACCGAGATGGTTTGAAAGGCAATATCATAGCGGCCAAGCACAATTTGCCCAATGATTGCAGCCCGGCGCATATGGTAGTCAGAGGTGACTAAGTAAACACTTTGGATATCTTTTGCCTTTAAATCCTTAACGACAGTTGTGAAATTTGTTACGGTATCGACCGCTCGATAGTCGAGATGCAAGCGCATGGCTTCAATGTTGGCTTCTTGAAACAGCCACTCAGCATATTCAGGATTACTCCCTGACGATACCCAAACTTCTAAGTCAGGGTTTTGACGAGCTAGATCGGCTGCGAAGTGCTCTCTTTGGGCATCACCCCCTAACACCAAAATAGCTTGGGGGGCTCTAAGCTTTGCCTTGACCTGACCTTGTCCAAGCCAGACAAAAGGAACAAGTAGCAACATCGACCACAAGTGCCACCGATGTCTGGGTTTACGTCGCCGTTGCATACCTGATGAAGTCCTCAGTTCAAGGATACCTGGTCTTTTAGAATAGCCCCTTGATTCTGGCATGGGTAGCGTAGGCAAAGGAAAATTTAGCCTGAAGATCCTCTGAGACTAAAAATCCTCTCCGAAAAAAATACTTCGGAGAGGATTTTAGCCATCGGGAGGGCACGTGTCTGATATAGCCCGCGATGTTTATTTGATTAGTCGCGATCGCACCACAGAGTCGGTGCTTAATAGAACGCTTCGGTAAGCGTTAGCCCATAGAGGCAGATCGTCGCCCCATTTGCTTCGCCATATTTTTGAAAGGGGAAACACTCGGACCAGGGCGACGACGCGGCGTTCTATTTAAGTTTGGATTAACCAAGTAGTCGGTCGCAAAGTTGGCCAATTTAGGTACAACTGGAGCCGCTTTAGGCTGGGGATCAGCGGATGGCTGAGCCTCAGGGGCCGCTGTTATAACCGGAGTAGAAGTCGGTGTAGGTGCGGCTTCTACCTTCGCAACTGATGCAGGGGGCGCTGTAGCAGGAGCCTTTACTTCATTATTGGCAACGGTAGATACAGCATTATTTGTTGCCGCAGGAGCAGCTACAGCGGCTTTCGTACCTTCCTCCAGTTCCATGTAGAAACCATCCTTTTGGCCTAAGCCAAAGAGCTTGGCGATGCCGCCCAGAAAAGCCAAAAACCCACCCAGAATTTTTTGAATTAAACCCATTATTGAAGACTCCCAGCCATTATTTCGATCTAAACCCCATGAAAAAGGTTTTGGAAAGCCAGTTTCATAACAACCTGTGTAAACCATTATTAAATCTCGTTCATAAACAGGCAAGCTATCGGAAGAAGCCGTTCAAGAAAGTTAATAGAAACGGCGACCCTGGTACCAGGGTCGCCGTAAAAACAGTTTGATTTTGGCCTTTTGCCAGATTGAGACGTGCTTAGTCAGCCGCCGCTTGCGTTAACAGTTCACGCCTTTGTCCAGGCTGAATCATCACTTTGCCCGTGTCATCCACATCGACAACGGCAGTATCGCCTTCACCTAGACGGCCCGAGAGAATTTCCTCAGCAAGGGTGTCTTCGAGGAGGCGCATAATGGCACGCCGTAAGGGCCGAGCACCGTAGCTGGGGTTATATCCCTCTTCTACCAGTCGATCCTTAAATCGCTCCGTAACTTCCAAGGTGATGCCTTGCTCTGTCAGACGTCCAAAGACTTCCTTCAGCAAGATATCGGAAATCTGTTTGACTTCATCCTTCGTAAGCTGGCGGAAGACGATGATTTCGTCTAGTCGGTTCAAGAACTCGGGACGGAAGTACTGCTTCAGCTCTTCATTAACCAAAGAGCGAATCCGATTGTACTGCGATTCAGCTTGGTTCTCTTCAAAGTCGAAACCAAGTCCGCCACCGCCTTTCTCAATCACCTTAGAACCAATGTTGGAGGTCATGATCAAGAGGGTGTTCTTGAAATCAACTGTGCGCCCCTTAGCATCGGTCAAGCGACCATCTTCAAGGATTTGCAGCAGCATGTTGAAGACATCCGGGTGAGCCTTTTCGATTTCATCGAAGAGCACCACCGTGTAAGGCCGACGGCGAACCGCTTCGGTCAGCTGACCGCCCTCGTTATAACCGACGTAGCCAGGAGGAGAACCAATCAGCTTGGAAACGGTGTGCCGTTCCATGAATTCGGACATGTCCAGTCGAATCATGGCATCTTCAGAACCGAAGAAGTAAGCAGCCAGAGACTTAGCCAGTTCCGTCTTACCCACCCCAGTTGGACCAGAGAAGACAAAGCTAGCAATCGGGCGATTGGGACTCTTCAAGCCAACACGAGCACGGCGAATGGCGCGCGAAATGGCTTTAACGGCTTCATCCTGACCGACAAGCCGCTGATGGAGAGTATCTTCCATATGCAGCAACTTCTCGGACTCGGACTCGGTGAGCTTATTGACGGGCACGCCTGTCCAGGAAGCGACGATATGGGCAATGTCCTCCTCGGTCACCGAGGGGGAATCATCACCGTTATCGGAGTCGGTTTTTTTGTTTTGAGCGATGCTGCGAATCTCAGCTTTGATTTCCATTTCGCGATCGCGCAATTCCCCGGCTCTATCAAAGTCCTGAGAACGCACTGCATTATCTTTTTCTTTCAAGAGCTGACGCAGTTCCTTATCCAACTCCTTAGCCGCTGGTGGCAACTGGGAGTTAATTAACCGCACACGTGATCCCGCTTCGTCGATCAAGTCGATGGCTTTATCGGGCAAGTAGCGATCAGAGATATAGCGATCGGAGAGCTTGGCAGCAGCTTCCAGCGCTTCATCTTCAATCTTGAGCTTGTGATGCTGTTCGTAGCGATCGCGCAGACCATGAAGAATCTCGATGGTTTCATCGACACTGGGTTCACCCACCATCACAGGCTGGAAACGACGTTCCAGAGCGGCATCACGCTCAATATGCTTGCGGTACTCGTCCAGAGTTGTGGCTCCAATACACTGGAGTTCGCCTCGGGCTAGTGCCGGTTTCAAAATATTGGCAGCGTCGATTGCACCCTCCGCTGCGCCTGCACCAATCAAGGTGTGAACCTCATCAATAACCAGGATGACGTTACCCGCAGAGCGGATCTCATCCATGATCTTCTTGAGACGTTCTTCAAATTCACCTCGATATTTCGTGCCTGCGACTAAAAGTCCAATATCCAGTGTGACAACCCGCTTTTCTTCTAGGATGTCGGGAATATCACCATTGGAAATGCGTTGGGCAAGGCCCTCAGCGATCGCGGTTTTACCCACGCCGGGCTCACCAATCAGCACGGGGTTGTTCTTAGTACGACGCCCCAGAATTTGAATGACGCGTTCGATCTCGGTCTGACGCCCAACAACGGGATCAAGCTTGCCTTCCCCCGCCATTTGCGTCAGGTTGGCCCCAAATTCATCCAATGTGGGAGTTTTGGTTCGTCCCTGGCTGCCACCCGCAGAGACTTCAGCGGTTTCACCCAGCATCCGAATGACCTGGGTCCGAACTTTGGACAAATCAACGCCCAAATTTTCCAGCACACGGGCAGCGACGCCCTCGCCTTCGCGAATCAGCCCTAGCAATAAATGTTCGGTTCCGATGTAATTGTGTCCAAGTTGACGAGCTTCCTCTAGAGAAAGCTCTAGAACACGCTTGGCACGGGGCGTAAATGGGATCTCAACGGCAACAAAGCCTGAGCCACGACCGATAATCTTCTCAACCTCAATGCGCGCATCTTTAAGATTAACGCCCATTGACTTGAGAACCTTAGCGGCAACGCCCGTTCCCTCTCCTATGAGACCTAGGAGGATTTGCTCAGTTCCCACGAAGTTGTGGCCTAAACGCCGGGCTTCTTCCTGGGCGAGCATAATAACTTTGATGGCTTTTTCTGTGAAGCGTTCAAACATTAGTTGAAGTCCAAATACCTGCTGCGCGCTGGGTTAGAGTGATTCTAGCACAGGGGTATTGGTGAACTGTGGCCCGGTACACAGTGGTGAAATCCGCCCTGTATCGACCTTATCAAAATATGGTGGGGCAAAATTATTAGGCTGCTTCCCTGTATTTGCGGGCCAACTCAGCACCTGCCAATTCGGTTTGGTTTGACCGGAAAGGTCTACAGGACCTGGACCTCAGAACCTGATGCTGATTTTCTTGAGGGATTGAATCAGCGATTTCTAAAATGTCTGCTGGGGGCAAAATCTAGAAGCAATGTTTCTTTGCGTTGGCAAGTGTATTGTTTCGCATGCTCTTAATTATTCTTCAATGGAATGACCGCAATGTCAGGATATTAGGCCACGGTAGGGAAATCGCTTGCCACTATCCGTCGGTCAGGCCAATTGCTCAGGCCCTCAGTCGGTAGCCTGCCAATTATTCGGCAACTTGCCAATTATGTTGACTTAGTTTATGTGTCAGTTGGCTCATCCAATCTTGCCAAGCCTCTCTGAATGCGGTGTCTTGCAGTCCGCTACGCCAAAGGATAAGGGCGTTCTCGCCATCGGCATAGTAGCGTCGCCGCTCACCCGCAACCCGGAAACCAAATTTGGCATATAGCGCTTGGGCCTGCTGGTTCGATTGCCGGACTTCTAAAGTGGCATGGGTCAGGCCCCGCTCACAGCCATGATTCAGCAGCTGCAGTAGGAACCACTGACCTAATCCTTGACACCTATGCTGGGGATCAATTCCTAGCAAGGTGATGTGTGCTTCATCCAAAATGGCCCACAAGCATCCAATCCCAACAATTTCGGCAGATTTTTCGGTATCAGAATTCGCTTCTAGTCCTAAAAGGTCGCTGTTGGGACTATCGAGCTCACGTTGATAGCCTGCCTCACTCCATAACCCCCCAAAGCAAGCCTGATCCAGAATGAGGATAGTGGGTAGATCGAGAGCCGTAAGCGGGCGATAGCGCAAGGAAATCATCAAGAAGGAGCAGCTTGCAGGCTTCCAATTGTACACTGGTGTACTAAGCAAATACTTGCCATCTGTCAGTCTGTTTGCTTTTTCACGCCACCCTGCGAATTGCACGCAGAACACTTTATGGTTTCAACAGTCGAGTCTCCTAAAACAAGCCTTAACTATTTGTCGAGACATTCTCATGCTGGCATGGAAGGCTCTCAAAATACTTCTCCGAACCAAGCGTTGTTACCTTTGACGGCTCAGGTGTCTGAGGATGATCATTTAATGATTGGCGGCTGTGATGTTGTGCAGTTGGTGCAACAATTCGGTTCTCCTCTCTATATATTGGATGAAACCACGCTGAGGATAGCTTGTCAGCAGTATCGCGAGGCCATGAGGCAGTACTATCCTGGGGAGTCTTTGGTGCTCTATGCTTCCAAGGCTTGGAACTGCCTAGCAGTATGCGCGATCGCCCATAGTGAGGGCTTGGGCGTCGATGTGGTTTCGGGGGGCGAGCTGTTTACTGCCAGCCAAGCCGGAGTCGCTGCCGAATATCTTTATTTCCACGGTAATAATAAGTCAGCTTCAGAGCTGGAACTGGCGATCGCTACAGGATGCCGCATCGTAGTCGATAACTGGCATGAGCTGAAGTTATTGACCCAATTGCTAGCGGCTGTGGAGACGCCCGTGCCAATTTTGCTCCGTCTCACGCCTGGTATTGAATGTCATACGCATGAGTACATTCGTACAGGACACTTGGACAGTAAGTTTGGATTTGACCCCGACCAGATCGAGTCTGTTTTTCAGTATGTGAGTGAGCAACCCAAAATGCAGTGCATCGGGCTGCATGCTCACATCGGCTCGCAAATTTTTGAGCTACAGCCCCATATCGATTTGGCGGGCGTGATGGTGCAATGGCTGCAGTTGGCAGCTGATTACCAATTGCCGATTACAGAATTAGATATTGGCGGGGGTTTAGGCATTTGCTATACCGAAGCGGATGATCCCCCCAGCATTGATCATTGGGTTCAGGTGGTTGCCGAGGCGGTGACCAAAGCGTGTCAAGAATACGGGGTGAAATTGCCCCGATTACTTTGTGAGCCGGGGCGATCGCTCATCGGTTCAGCCTGTGTCACGGCTTACACCGTAGGGAGCCAGAAAACAGTTCCGGGTATTCGTACCTACGTCGCTGTCGATGGTGGCATGTCCGATAATCCTCGACCCATCACCTATCAGTCGGTCTATCAAACTTTAGTCGCCAATCGGATGTCAGCACCACTGACTGAAAGGACGACGATTGCAGGTAAGCACTGTGAATCGGGCGATGTTGTGATTCCAGAAGCTTGGTTGCCAGCTTTAGAAGCAAATGATGTCGTCGTCGTTGCTGCCACGGGCGCTTACAATTACAGCATGGCTTCGAATTACAATAGAATACCGAGGCCGGCTGCCGTTTTGGTGGGCGATGGAGAAGCACATCTCATCATTCAGCGGGAAACGTTACACGATCTAATTCGTCAGGATTATCTACCAGCTTCGATCAGGCTAGAGGCTTCTTGGGATTCAGTCAATGATTAAGGCTCAAGAATGGCTTGAGCGCATACAATTAGCTTTTTATGAGGTTCATGCTGAAGGAACTACTGGGATACTCAGGCCTTCTCAGAGCTTCGTGTTATCGGTGATATCACCCGTTAAGTTGACGCTACGGCACTGCACATGGGGCAACTCTGGGAGCAAGGGCGGATAATCCTCGAATTTCTTGGAGGATGGCCACTGCGGCTCTTAGATGGAGTGCTAGTGGTTTTGTTGGTTTACACCATCCTCGTGCTCATCGGTGAGCGCCGTACGCTTTGGATGGTGCGGGGATTTATTATCCTGCTTTTAGCCGCTACCATCAGCCATAACATTGGCTTAGCTTTATTGGGATTTGTCCTCGACAAGCTAGTGATTGGTTCGGCGGTGGCCATGGCTTTCATTTTGCAAGGCGAATTCCGACGTTTATTGGAGCAAATTGGCCGCGGGCGATTAGGACAGTTGCTGATCATTGCCGATCGCGAACCGGATCCGCAGCCCGATAGTGTGATTGATGAACTCGTGGATGCGGTTAAAGAATTATCGCAAAATCGTACAGGAGCGCTCATTATCGTAGAAACGGATCAGCCCATTGACGAGCGTGACTTTTCGGTCCCAGGCGTTAAACTCAATGCTGAGATTTCGCGCGAGCTGCTCCAGACGATTTTTCAAACGAGTACCTTGCTCCACGATGGGGCTGTGCTTGTTCGGGGATCACGAGTCATTGCGGCTGGTGTTATTTTGCCGATTTCTGAGCGTTCAGCCTCGCGACAACTCGGAACTCGCCATCGGGCTGCTATGGGGATTACTGAGCGAGTAGAACACTGTATTTGTGTTGTGGTCTCCGAGGAAACGGGTTCAATTTCCTTGGCCGAAAAAGGAACCTTAAACCGTCCCCTAACCAGCAGTAAACTGAGGGAGCTATTAAGTGCGAAGTTAGCCTTATCCGCTGATCGCGATTCTATGAGGCCGCAGCTACGTACCCTTAGTAAGCAATTGCGGAGTCAAGGTCGATCGCTCCTACAAACTTTGTTACGCTTACCGTCGTCCGCTTCTCGGGGAAAAAAATGACCGCTGAGCCCCTTGTGCATTCACCGTTACCGACTGATCTACAGGCTGATCGTTTACCTAACCACGTTGCCGTCATTATGGATGGCAATGGGCGCTGGGCTAAACAACGAGGTCTGCCGCGCATTATGGGTCATCGGCGAGGTGTTGATACGCTGAAAAAATTGCTGCGCCGTTGCGATGATTGGGGCATTGCAGCGCTCACCGCTTATGCCTTTTCGACCGAAAACTGGGGACGTCCGCTCGAAGAAGTCGATTTCCTCATGACCCTCTTTGAGCGGGTGTTACGTCAGGAACTCGCCGAAATGATGGCCGAGAATGTCCGCATTCAATTTGTTGGCAACCTGGCGGCGTTGCCGTCTTCCCTACAAGAGGAAATCGATCGCGCTGTCCAGGAAACCCAGGAAAATCCAGGGATTCAGTTTACCGTCGCCACCAACTATGGCGGTCGCCAGGAGATTGTCCAAGCTTGCCAAGCGATCGCAACCCAGGTCCAGCAAGGCAAACTCGCCTTAGAGGAAATTGACGAGGCGGTGTTCAGCCGTCATCTCTACACCGCCGGGCTCAGTGATCCTGATTTGCTCATTCGCACAAGTGGTGAAATGCGGATCAGCAATTTTCTCCTCTGGCAACTCGCCTATTCCGAAATTTACGTCACTGACGTCCTTTGGCCTGAGTTTGATCAGGTTGAGTTTCATCGGGCGCTATGTGCTTATCAGAAGCGTGATCGCCGGTTTGGCAAGGTGTAGGGGCGCGAAACTTCGTCTTACTACACCGGAATTGAAACCGTTACCGCCGCGATCGCCACGTACATGTCGTCATTCTTGTCGTCCAGCTCGGGAATAGCGCGACCGGCAACAACCATGCCGCCGGTTTCTAGCGATAGTGTTTTTTGCCCAAAGGGCAGGACTGCCAGGACTTCGTCTGGGCGGACAGATTCAGGAAAAGGGACGGCGATTTGGACCTCTACCAGCATCTGATTGGGATGATCCAGGCCCGCGACTTCCCACACACCCGGAAGAGCATTGTGAGCGATCGCGTTCCGCACAGCTCGAGCTGCTGCAACCGTTGGATCTTGACCATGCTGATCGATCCCCATACCCATCTCAATCACTAACCGTTTTTGATTCATTGGAAATTTAGGAAGGAGGTGCCTGATAGCCTTGAATGTTTTCGGGGCGGGAGCGCCGAATGATCGGTGTCGCGACGCGGATATCGGTTTCCGAACCTCGTACAACCAGTAAATATTTGCCAGCACTCAAGCGATTGCGATAGGACAAGGCATCACCGCTGCCAAAGGCTGCGCCCGCAGCTCCGCCGATGAAAAATGCGCCCATCGCCCCGGAGCCAGCTCCGAGCAGTCCACCCAAAATCTGATTGCCTAATGTCCCAGCCCAAGGAAACGTATCTAATCCCGTGATGGCATTGAAACCAAAGCCCGCAATAAAACCAAAGGGAACTAACCAGATCATCATCAGACGAGACTGTTTCCACGCCTGACTCGCTGGGTCAATGAGACCGTACTCGTCAGCACTCTTGTAGCCTTTTCCTAAAATCGCCACGTCTTCCATCGATAACTTGGCAGCTTCTAAAGCAAAGTAGGCTTCCTCAGCCTTGATGCGATCGCTTAAAACGGCCACGAGATAGTTCATAAATCCAGTTAGAACGATACACACCCTCGTTATTATTACGTGAATGGGTAGATGCAATTCAAAATTCAAAATTCAAAACTCACCGACTATCCGCCAACGGTGATCCTGTCACCCTCCTGCGCTCCTATCCTGTCACCCTTCTACGCTTTCCTACTTGACTTCGCGGTTAATCAAAACGCCATTGAGAAAAATATCCGTAAGTCCCTCAGCAAGTTCCTGCATCGATTTGGGGGATCCCGCTTCATCGCCTAGAGTCGATTGACTGAAGCCCGCGATCGCAAACATTCCCAGGAAAATGCGGGCAACAACACGGGGATTCATGGGGCGATAGATGCCTCGATCCATCGCTGTTTGGAAGAAAGCTTCGGCCACATCGGTCATTTTGGCAATCACTTCACTTTGAATTTGTTCGCGGAGTTCCGGGTGAAACTGAGCTTCCATAAAACAAACCCGCATCATGTCAGCATTGTGTGTGAAGTTTCCCATGCGCCGCCGCATGACCTGGCCAATCGCTTTATAACTAGCCATTTCACTGAGTTCTGTGAGCAAATCGGTCAGGATCTCCACCCACCCTTCTGTGGACACCTGGATCAAAATGGCTTTTTTGCTCTCAAAGTGACGAAACAGCGTCCCCTCGGCCACACCCGCAGCCTGAGCCAAGTCTCGTGTGGTGGTGCCACTATAGCCACGCCGAGCAAACAGACGCTGAGCTGCTTTGAGAATACGTGCTTCTGTATCGTTTTCCGTATCTTGAACAGATGTTTTGTAATGGCTAATCATTAAATTAAGCCCAATAATGACCGTTGGGGATCATATTCAATAGAGCTATTTTGCAGGCAGAGGCAGGGAATCGTATTTCCCAGTTCATATAACCTCACAATCAGGCCGTAACCCCTCTCTATTGGTTGTTACAAAAAATAATCTTTGTCCTATGGATTTCTTGGATGTATCTGAATGGCGTCTGCTGGATCTTGAGTGATTCTTGGCGGGTGAGTTTTCTAGTTTGATTTTCTCGATAGACAGAATTAGCAATGTTGGGTTTGTCCTAAAGTGGCAATCGGATATAAAACTCAGTGCCCTGCCCTACTTCCGATCGCACATCTAAATTGCCACCATGGGTCTCGACCACAATTTTGTGGGCAATGGCCAGCCCCAATCCAGTCCCCTTGCCGATGCCCTTCGTTGTAAATAAATGGTCAAATATTCTCGATTTCACTTCTTCGTTCATTCCGGCACCATTATCTGAAATCCGAATTTCAATCATATTTTGCGCCGCTAAGTGGATGGTTTCGATCATGATTTCCTGAGGCGCTTCCTCCAACTCTGCGAAGGTCATTTGCTGAGCCATTGCATCGAACATATCGATCGCATTGGCTAAAATATTCATGAATACCTGGTTCAGCTGTGCTGGAAAGCATTTAATTTCAGGTAAATCACCATAGTTTTTAATCACTGCGATTGCTGGACGATGCTCATTTTCTTTTAGCCGGTATTTAAGAATTAACAGGTTGCTATCCAGTCCTTCATGTAAATTGGCATTGACTTTGTCTTTAGTGCCGGTGCGGGAAAAGATGCGGAGGCTAGTGCTAATGTCTGTAATGCGATCGGCCGCAGTTTGCATTGAGCCCAGTAGATTGGGAAAATCTTCCCGAAGAAATTCCAGATCAATCGCTTTAGCACTTGCTCGTACGGCCTCATTGGGAGGTTGCTGCCATTGATAGGTTTCTAGATGCTCAAACAAGTCTTTGATATAGTCTTGAGCGTTGCTGATACTGCCGTTGAGAAAGCCAATGGGATTGTTGACTTCATGGGCCACCCCTGCAACTAAGTTACCCAGAGTGGCCATTTTCTCGTGTTGAACAAGCTGTAATTGAGATTTTTCTAATTGCTTAGCATAATGTTGAGTCTGTTCATAGAGTCGAGCATTTTCCAGGGAAATTGCAGCCTGGGTGCAGAGAAAGTTGAGTACTAAAAGTCGATCTTTGGTAAAAACAGTGCTCGTAAGCTGATTTTTGAGATATAGGATGCCGATGAGATGCCCTTGATTGAGCAAGGGTAAGCACAAAACGCTTTTGGGTTTATGTTGTCTGAGATAGTCATCAAGGATAGGTAAATCAGTAATTAAATCATCGATGACAATTGTTTCTTGAGTGTTTTTGACATATTGAATCAGTTTGACTGGCAAATTAGGATTGTTGGTCAAGGGGGCTGTGGCGAGATGCGTTTCATTGAATGTGGCAATTGCTTTGACCTGCCATTCTCCACTTTCATTCGGGAGTATTAAGGCACAGCGATCACCCCCTGAGTTTTGCAGCATGAATTTAGTGAGCTGACACAGCAGTTCATCCAACTGAATGGTGCTCGACAGAGCTTGAGAGGCTTTGAGAATACTGGCAAAGTCAAGGGTCTGATTGAGGCTGCTACTACTGGCACTGTGGTGGGTGGTGGTATGACCTGAGTTTGTCGGTGTAGCCAAGGTCATAAGGGTGCTTAACGCATTCCCGAATGAAGCTGACGATTGTAAAATGGGGCGTAGCAGCTCAGAATAACGGGTTTCTAAATCGACTACTTTGGCTTTGGCTCCCCAGCGGGAATAGCAATAGTAAGCTTCTTGCATGTAGCCTGCAGCAATCTTATCTTGGCCCCGATCAAGGTAGAACTTAGCGGTTAGTTCGTTGGCGAGGGCTTCTTCCTGGCTATAGCCGTGGGTTTTGGCGAGTGCGATCGCCCGATCATAAGTATCCATTGCTTCTAGCCGTTGTCCTAGCACCCGATAGCGTTCAGCCTGAATCAGCTCCACCTGATGCTGAAAATTCATGGGAGCATGACTAGCAAACTGCTCTAGCTTTGCTAAATCGATAGCAACTTGAGTTAACTCATGAGATTTTTGCTCTGATTCTAAAGGCTTTAGAACAGCTAAATGAGCTAAGGCTCGGTAACAGTGGAAGTATGATAGTTGAAATTCGCCAGTTAAACCTTTGTAGGAGGCGTGGGCCAGTGCGGCATAGTTTAATCCTAAGGTAGGGCGATTAAATAAAACGCTGAGTACGAGCTTATTAATATGAAGTGTACATAGAAAGTACTCTAAATGATTTCTTTGCCAATCCGTTATATATTTAGACTCTTGGAAGCTCTTTCCTTCCAATTGCCAGGGAGTATTGCTCTCATGAATGAGATTTAATACCATCTGGTGGAAAATCCTTACTCCAGTTAGAATAACTTCCTGCCTGTAATTTTCTAGAATGTCGCAATAAGTGGAAATCTCATGGTTGACTGTGGCTAAATCAGCCCCAGAAAAATAAAGAAATTGAGCATAGTGGTTAATGCCATAGCTCGTATATTCCATGTCCCCTACTTCTAGCCCAGTCGTAAACCCTTGCTTTAAGGGGGAGAGAGAATCTCGAAGTGATGTTTTCCATGGATTGATGTATGAATAAATTAGATTGCGTACACGCATTTCATATTTTTTAGCTGGAAATAAATCCATCATATTAAGGGCGACTTCACCCGCAAAAAATCCAGATTCAATATCTTCAGAACCACACAATAACATTCCATATAGGGCATAGATTGAAGCTGAGGCTGGAATGTTTCCATGGTGTATTAATAGAGCAACCTGTTCTCCAATGATTAAAGGTAATAGCTCAGGTTTAAACTTATAGGCATAGCCCACTAATACGGTTAATAGTTCTTGTATCCTTAAAAACTTAGGATCATGATTTTGAGGCAGATCGATCAAATCTTGAATCGTTTTGGCCTTGAATTCAGTGAGTATTTGATGTTGTTTTTGTTGATTACTATTCCCTTCCGCCTCTGGTAAGATTTTTACCCCCAGAAAATTTAAGACCTTCAGCCCCAAATTGAAGCCAGCAACCATTTCTCCCTGAGCTAAGTCGCTAGACAATTTCACGATATAAATCGGGAGAGCATCTGCAGTCTGTTGAATATGTTCTAAGACATTTGAGCTGATGCGTTCTACAGTTTCAAAATCACCCCGGAAGAATTGAATCTCGGCCAATTCTGAATACAGTTCTAAAGTAAGAGCATAGTGGGTAGTCCATCCTTGGGGTGATAGCAGGTTAATACCCTGCTCAATGTAAGCCACTGCTTCAACGTAGGCAACGGATGATTTGGCTTGTTGTCCTGCTTCCAGATTGAGACTGGCTAGTTGTTGTCGTTGGCATTCATTATCAATTAATCCAACCCCTTTATTAAGGTTGTTAACAATCTTGAAAATGTTACTCTTCGATTGCTTGCTAGATTGTTGTGCCCATAAGAGTCGACCAATTTTGAGGTGGATGGAAGGTCTATCTGTTTCTTTGATTAGTGCGTAGGCGGCCTGTTGAACACGATCATGCAAGAAACAATACCCGACTTTCATGTCATGGTCGGTATCTTCATCTTTCCGGCGATCGCCTTGGAAAAACTTATATGTGTTGTTTTCTGGGATAACTAAGCCATCTTGGAGCGAACGCCATAGGTCAACGGCCACTTCATATTGAGAGCGATCGCACACAATGGCTAACGTCTCTAAATCAAATCGGTTGCCAATACAAGCGGCCAACTGCAAGAGTGCTTGCGTAGCTGGGGGTAATTTTTGCAACCGCCCCACCATAAACTCAATGACATCATCCGTCAGTGTTAACTGTTGGATCTGGGTTAAGTCACACTGCCAGTAGCCGGCAACTGAGTCAAAGGTAATCAGATTTTCTGCATGTAGACCGTATAAAAATTGAGTCGTGAAGAAAGGATTCCCCTGAGTCTTTTGGTAAACCAGCGCTGTTAGAGGGGCGGCTACTTCCGTTTCACACAACAGCGTATCGGCAACCAAACGGTGAATGTGTTCGGTGGCCAGTGGCTTGAGTGTAAGCGTATGAATCGTTGCCTGCTCTTGCTTGATGTCCTCCAACGTCAGCAATAGCGGATGAGCCGGGAACACTTCATTATCGCGATAAGCTCCCAGTACCAGTAGATGGCCCATGCTGGAGTCTTTCATGAGCAGGTTGAGCAGGTTTAAGGAAGCGGAGTCGGCCCACTGCAAGTCATCGAGAAAGATTACGAGAGGATGCTCTGGAGTCGTGAAGACGGCGATGAACTTTTGGAAGAGCCGATTGAAGCGATTTTGCGCCGCATTGCCTGAGAGTTCTGGTGGTGTCGGTTGCTTGCCAATAATGTGTTCGAGCTCAGGGATAGCGTCAATCAAGACCTGGCCGCTTTTACCCAATGCCGTCAGGATGTTAGCTTGCCAATTTGCTAACTCACCATCTGACTCACTCAGCAGTTGCCCCATCAGGCTGCGGCAAGCTTGGACAAAGGCAGAAAAGGGAACGTTGCGATTGAATTGGTCAAACTTGCCTTTGATGAAATAGCCTCGTTGCTGCACGATGGGCTTGTGGACTTCGTTGACTACAGCAGTTTTACCAATGCCGGAGAAGCCTGCTACCAGCATTAGCTCAGATGACCCTTGAGCAACCCGGGCAAAGGCAGCCAGCAGAGTTTGGACTGCCGCTTCCCGTCCGTAAAGTTTTTCAGGAATCAGGAAGCGATCGCTGCGGTCGCGTGTCCCTAAAGCAAACGCACCAATGTCTCCCTGCGCTTGCCACTGGGTGAGGCATTGCTCAAGATCGTGTTTAAGGCCAAGGGCACTCTGATAGCGGTCTTCGGCATTTTTGGCCGTCAGCTTAGCGACAATCGTTGCCACGATTGAGGGCACTGCTGGATTTACGTGATCAACAGCGACTGGCAGCTGAGCCATATGGCAGTGGATCAATTCCAGCGGATCGTCGCTAGTGAAGGGCAGTTTGCCTGTCAGCAGTTGATATAGAGTTATGCCTAGGGAATAGAAGTCAGTCCGATAGTCAATCGCCCGATTCATGCGACCGGTTTGTTCGGGAGCCATGTAGGCCAGGGTGCCTTCCAGACTTCGGGGATTTTGGATAGCTTGAGTTTCTTTAGGCAGCAATGAGGCAATGCTGAAGTCAATCAACTGGACCTGTTTTGCATCGGGATGCAGCAGAATGTTGGCAGGTTTGAGGTCTTTATGGATGACCCGATGTTGGTGGAGTTCGTGGAGGATGTCCGCTAGCTGGATCGCAATGTCGAGCGTTTCCGTCAGGCTGAGGGGCGATTGTTGGACATATTGTCCCAGGTCAATACCTCCAAAGTCTTCCATGATCAGTGCATAGCCATTGTCCAAGGGTTCTAGGCTGAGGGGGCAGACAATGCCTGCGATAGGAAGGTTTTTAGCAACGGTATATTGATTGCGAAACTGTACCAGTTCGGCAAAGCTCGGATACTTCTGAGACTGGACCTTGATCACGACAGGTTGCTGGGTCGTTGTCTCCACGGCCCGATAGACCGTTGTGTAGGTACCCTGGTAGATGGTTGCAACAACGGTATAGTTAGGCAGTTGATGGGGGGTCCCGAGAAGCGTAAAGCTGTTCATCTGCTGGACTTTAAAGCTGAGTTATTTTGCCCTTAGCATGCCCAGAGCCTCGAGCAATCGCTTCTGCCCTTGTCCTGAGTCGATCTCTGAGGTTTACAAACGCTTACAATCGACGGGTCTTATACTGCAAACTAGACTCCAGCGAGCTTGACCGCACAATTATAGTCCTGTTCAGATGAGTCCAATACCTTTGGGGTAAGGCAGGGTTTCAGGTTTAGGGTCTAGGGTTGTGCTTGATCGGAATGCACACCGCTATATTTCGTGACTAATAAGATGCAAACTCTGACGCTTACCCGACCTGACGACTGGCATTTACATGTTCGTGACGGGGCCGTTCTGAAGACGGTTTTACCACACACGGTGCGCCAGTTTGCCCGCGCCATCATTATGCCGAACTTAAAGCCGCCCGTGCGCTCAGTCACGGATGCTGCGGCTTATCGCGATCGCATCCTTGCTGCTATCCCGGCTGGCAAACAGTTTGAGCCCCTGATGACCCTCTATCTCACCGACAACACCAGCCCCGAAGAAATTATTACGGCCAAAGCTTCTCAGTTTGTTAAAGCGGTCAAGTATTATCCTGCCGGTGCAACGACGAATTCCGACTTCGGGGTAACAGATATCCGTCAGTGCGATCGCGTTTTTGAAGCAATGCAACAGGTCGACATGCCCCTATTGCTCCATGGGGAGGTGACCGATCAAGCGATCGACGTGTTTGATCGCGAGGCAGTCTTTATTGAGCAATTTTTGAACCCCCTCAAGCAGCGATTCCCCAATCTGCGTATTGTGCTTGAGCACATTACCACCTCAGACGCGGTGCAGTTTGTCCTGGCCAATCACAATGTGGCGGCAACGATTACCCCCCAACATCTCTTGTTTAACCGTAATGTGCTCTTCAAAGGGGGAATTCGTCCTCACTTTTATTGCTTGCCCATTTTGAAACACGAGGAGCACCGCCGGTCAATTTTGCAAGCAGCGACGTCTGGCAATCCGAAATTTTTTCTCGGTACCGACAGTGCCCCTCATCCTCGCGGCCGTAAAGAAAGTGATTGTGGCTGTGCAGGGTGCTTTTCAGCTTTGCACGCGATGGAGTTATATGCCGAAGCGTTTGAGAGCGTTGATGCCCTGGATAAGCTGGAAGCCTTTGCCAGTTTTCATGGTCCCGACTTTTATCAGTTGCCCCGCAATACCGAACAGATTACCTTGACCAAAACATCTTGGCGTATTCCGGATGAATTGCCGTTGACTGGATCTGGACTCGTACCTTTACGGGCTGGGGAGGCGATGACATGGCAAATGGCATGATATGACGGGATGACGCATCGACGGAGACGTCATCGCATAAATGAATCGGTCCTAGATTGGGGAGCGTACTTGAGTGGACCGAGAAGCGGTGATTTTTTGTCCGAGTAAAACACTAGTAAAGATAATGGCAATGCCGCTGAGTTGAAGGGGCGTCAATGCTTGATTGAGCCAGAAGAAACCTAGCAGGGTAGCCATTACCGGACTGAGCAATCCCAGGTAGGAAACGGCTGTGGCTGAAAGTTGGCCAATCCCGCGAAACCAGAGCAAGTAAGCCAGTCCTGTCCCCACAGTACCGAGATAGATCAGTCCTTGTAGGTTAGTGGGTGTTAATTCGGCCAAAGGGCCTTCTACGACGAGGGCCACTGGAAGTAATAAGGCTCCCCCCACTGTGAGTTGCCAGGCCGTAAAAGCGAGCAGTGATACGGGCGGCCGCCAGCGTTTCACCAGTACGGTGCCAAGTGCCATGGTGGCGGCCCCAGCGAGGGCTGCGAGAATACCCCACGGATCAAGCCGAGCCGACGGGCTGAGGACAAGCATCGCGATGCCGATGAAACCTGCGATCGCGATGGGAATTGTCCCTCTGGCAGGCTTTTCCTGCAAAATTAGCCAGGTAAATAGAACCACTAGTAAGGGTTGGATGGCACCCGCAGTGGCAGCAACGCCACCGGGCAGACGATAGGCTGCAACAAACAACAATGCCTGGAAAATGCCGATATTCAGGCCACCCAAAACAAGCGTTCGCCACCACCAAATGCCCTGGGGCAGTTTCCGGAGGGCCAGGGTCAGCAAGAGCCCGATGGGCAGCGATCGCAAGGCCCCAACAAGCAGTGGATGACCCGGCGGCAAAAATTCTGTGGCCACAATATAGGTAGTTCCCCAGGCAATAGGAGCCAGCGCCGTGAGCGCAATGTCGATAAGTTGAGAATCAGAGTGTTTCATGATTCGTTTTCAGTGTTTTTTGGGATTCGCTCGAAAATAAGATACCAGACATTCTTTTCGAGAAGCGGTGAGTTAAGCTACCAAGCAGTCCTATCGGGTGACTCGGTATCATGCTCGAAGCAGCGATTAAAGCAACGATTCAAGACGCCGCTCAAAAGTTAACAGGGCCGAAGAAGCGAGCTT
>JBCBTQ010000073.1:0-23638 GCA_039818605.1 Cyanobacteria bacterium J06639_14
TGGTGAAATATGCGCTGGCTGACGTCACCCTTCCCAGGTTGCCGACAGAACTGCCTTCTTTGGAGGGGTTTTCACAGTAAGGTTTTACCCGCTAATACGGCCTACATCATCATGTTGGATATGCGGGATGAGACTTGGCAACAGTTGGCGCAGTACAGCTTATTTCAGATGATTGAGACCCAAAGGGAAGCGCCCATGCAGCCGGAGGGTCTACCCTTCTTGCCCGTGATGGACTACGCTACCGCGATTGCTCCCTGGGTGGGCGATACAACCGCGCTTGCCTTATTACCGTTGGAGTCGCCGCGTGTCACCAAGTTCGAAGATCATGAGGTTCTGATCGCGCCGATTGCCCGACCCGATGCATTTGAGGGCTTTATTGAAACGGTCACGATGCTGCGGGAGACAGCCCCGACCACACAGGTTTACCAAGGTCTTTCGATGCTCTATTGGGAGCCTCAGTTCCTCGATTCACCTTTGCCGGAGGGTGCTGTTGAGGAACCGATCGCACCTCCCGCTGAATCTGAGACGCCGAGTGTGCCGTCGGTCAAAGCTCTCCCAGAAGAAGACCCTGCGATTGTTGTCCCTGAAACCCCAGAACCTGATGTCCCAGGCTTAGCGATCGCGGTCCTACCCGATCTCTTAATCGCTGCTGAAACGCCAGCGGCTATCCGTTCCTGGTTGGATTTACGCCCTGTGGACGAAGCGACTTCTTTAGCTGCTCAGGACCGATTTCAGCGGACGCTCGCTCATCCTGAATATGACGGTGCCTTAGGCACCTTCCATGGCAATCTTGGCGAAATGGTGAAATATGCGCTGGCTGACGTCACCCTTCCCAGGTTGCCGACAGAACTGCCTTCTTTGGAGGGGTTTTCACAGGAAGAATTAGGAGAACTGGCAGCGTTGGGACTCGACAGCAGCATCGAAGTGTTGATTTATCCCCAACCGCAAGGGATTCGTCTTCAGGGTAGAGGTTACTACGACGATACGATCTTGCAAGTGCTGCAACCCTTTTTGCAACCTGCCTCACCTGCAGTTCTGGAGACGGTACCGGATGCCAGTTATCTCATGCTGAGTGGTCAAAATATCGCGACGGCTTGGCAACAGGCTGCGATCGCGCTGGAAACTCAAGCAGAAACTGCCGAAGTTTTAGATCAGGCGCGATTCTTTTTCCAGTTCTTGACTGGGCTGGATCTGGATCAAGAGTTTTTTGGGTGGATGGATCAGGGCTTTGCAGCTTTCTTGTTCCCGACGCGCCAAACGCCAGCGACATTACTGTTTCCTGAGTTGCAGGTCGGTTTGGGGATAGCGTTGCAAACGAGCGATCGCGCCGCTGCCGAAGATGCCTTTACCCAACTGGACGAAACCTTAGGGACGACATTTGTCACAGTATCGCCACAGGTTTTGCCGGATCAAACGGCCTCTAACTGGACGATTGACTTTGATGCCGATGGGAAAGCCGATGAGAGCGTCTTAGGTCATGGCTGGGCTCGTGAAGATACCTTGGTGGTCACGACCAGCATCGGTTCTCTCAGCGAGATCCTCAATCTCGCCACCCGCCGACAACTGCCCAGTTCCCCGATTTTTCGCCGCGCAACGCAGGATTTTCCCAGTTCTAATCAAGGATACGTATATTCCAACCTGAGTGCTGTCCGCTGGTTGTTCACGAATTTTCTCCCCCTGGGGGTTGCGGATCCGCTCGAACCCTTAGAACCGGTGGATTCAGAGTTTGCGGCGATGCAGGAGGCATTGGGCACGATCCAAGCGCTTAGTGGCACCTTATCCTTTACTGAGGAGTACTTGCAGCTTGATGGCACACTGGTGCTATCGCCAGCCGAATAGATGTTGTGAGGTCAATCATGGGTGATGCAGCCACTTGGTACATCGTGAAGGCAGAGTCTGGGCACTGTCAGATTGTGACCTCAGATAACATGGATGATGCGGTCATATCAGAGAAGTGGGGGCCGTTTGAGTCCCAAGGTGACGCGATCGCTCGGCGCGTCGGCCTCATCCGTTCCGGCAAGTGTAAACCCAGCTAGTCACGGCAGCGCGTCTACCATCCTCTTCCCACCAGCCGTAGCGTGGGTCAACCCCTCACCAACCCCTCAAAACTCTCCACCATGAACTAACGCGACCCACGTCCTCCTACCAACCCCAACGCTCATCCTTGAGAGCGCTGCGCCAGCACCATAGGCCATTATTCTGTTACATCCGTAATGTCATATTGCCTTTAAGGTTGCAGTTGAGCCGCAGGCGATTCTTCAGCCTGCACAACCTCAATCAACAGTTCTTGCGCTCTCGCGTACTGTGGATCCTCTTCAGTCCCAATCCGCTCACGATCTTCCGATAAGAACTCGCGCTCTTCATCCGATAGCTCAATCACAAAATCGGGTTCAATCCCTTGCTTATTAATGTCTCGCCCACTAGGAGTCAGATACTTGGCAATCGTAATCGCCACGCCAGACCCATCCGGCAAACTCCGTACTGACTGCACCAAACCCTTACCGAACGTCTTCGTGCCTACCAATTGAGCCCGCTCATTATCTTGCAGCGCACCCGACAAAATCTCACTAGCACTGGCCGAGCCACCATCCACCAGAACCACCAAAGGCAGATCGGTCAAAGAACGATTATTCGCGGCCTCTTCATCAACCACACCCTGCCGATTCACGGTTGAGACAATCGTGCCGTCCTCCAGCCACATGCGCGCAATTTCGATACTGGAATACAGTAGCCCACCGGGATTAGAGCGGAGGTCCAACACATACCCACTCACATCCTGAGTTTCTAAATCCTCAATGGCTTCGCGCATTTCGCCAGCCGCATTATTGCTGAATTGCGTCAAGCGGATATAGCCAATAGGACCGGCCGGTGTCTCCTTCACGGCGTAACGGACAGGATGAATTTCAATCCGCGCTCGAGTCAAGTTAAAGTCAATCGTTTCTTCATCTCGAAGCACCGTCAGCGTCACGTCTGTGCCGACCCGACCACGAATTCGGTTCACGGCATCATTCAGATCCATGCCTTCGGTACTTTCACCATCGATCGCCGTAATGATGTCTTGGGAGCGCAAACCAGCTTCAAAGGCCGGGGTATCTTCAATTGGAGCAACGACTACAATGCTGTCTGAGTCTTCTTCTTGGGTAATTTGGATGCCAACGCCCGTGAGTTCTCCAGAGGTGTCGATCTGCATATTGCGAAACTCTTGAGGATCCATGAAGCGCGTATACGGATCATTCAAGAGCGCTAGCATTTCGCGTACTGCCTCATAGGCAGCTTCGCGCGTGGAATATTCTCGTTCTAAATAGTCGATGCGAACAGCTTCCCAGTCAACCTGGTTGAAGGTGGCATCCACATAAGTGCGATCAACCAGCTGCCAGACTTCGTCAATTACTTCTTTGGGGCTTTCTTCAAAGAAAGCTTTTCCCTGGGACAGGTGCAGCCCTGCGCCCATAACGATGACACTTGCTGCAGCTGCAGCGGTTGCTCCTAAAACTAATCCGCGCTTTGCGATCGCCATAAACCTATATTCCGAAGGCAAGTATGCCCAATCTAGCACACGCAACTTAACGCTGTATGAATTACAAACCAGGCGTTTAACAGTCGCCTCATCATAGCGGATGAAAGGGAACTATTGATATTTTCCTGCGGTATACCGTTGTCGTCGGGCAACGCCGACTGGGTAGGGAGTCCAGCGTCAGGAGCCAGAATCCAGTCTTCTCCTAACGCTTAGCTCCTGACTGCGAGAGTCTTCCCGCGCCAGAATTTTCCACCTTTGTGTTGATAGCCTTTGCCTAAACGCTTCAGGTTTCCAGAAGGTGACTTGCTAACCCAAATACAGTGATGTCGTATTTGTCAGGTTTTTATGAGGTCGCAGAATTTTAGGACTGTGGCAGACCCGTATAGTGGCGGCTGTATCCCAGGCCACTAAGCCCTAGAACAGACGCCGCAGAACAGATGGTGCCATCCTACGAACAATCATGTTGACACGGCCTGTGATGCCAGCGTTTATCCCTTAGGGGTCCACCCAGCGATCGTCAGCTTTGATCAGATTAATGAGTTCTTCCACCCCTTGAGCTTCGGGCACTTTCTTGATTTCTTCACGCCCTCTATATAAGGAGATATAACCCGGTGTTTTGCCGACATACCCATAATCGGCATCAGCCATTTCGCCAGGACCATTGACAATGCAGCCCATAACGGCGATATCCAGGCCCGTCAGATGTTTGGTGGCTTCACGCACCTCGTGCAGCACGTCTTCAAGGTTGAACAAAGTACGACCGCAGGAAGGACAGGCTACATACTCCACCATGGTTTTGCGTAATCCCAGTGCCTGCAAGATGCTATAGCAAACCGGAATTTCCTTCTCAGGCGCTTCAGTCAGCGAGACGCGAATGGTATCACCAATGCCCTCCGCCAGTAGGGTGCCGATGCCTGCCGTCGATTTAATGCGACCATATTCACCATCCCCGGCCTCGGTGACTCCCAGGTGCAGGGGATAATCCATGCCGAGTTCGTTCATGCGCTTCACCATGAGGCGATAAGCGGCCAACATCACGGGTACCCGTGATGCCTTCAGCGACATGACTAGATTGCGGTAGTCCAGGGACTCACAAATGCGGATGAATTCCAGCGCTGACTCCACCATGCCTTCTGGCGTATCGCCGTAGGTAAATAGCATGCGCTCAGCCAAGGAGCCGTGGTTGACCCCAATGCGCATGGCCTTGTTCTGCTCTCGTAAGGAGATGACAAGGGGCTCTAAGGTTTCACGGATTTTGTCGCCGATTTCCTCAAATTCTGATTGCGTATATTCGCTCCGACCAGACTGCGGCTTTTCGAATACATAGAGTCCTGGATTGATGCGAACCTTATCGACGTGTTTAGCCACCTCAAGCGCAATTTTCATGCCATTGTGGTGAACGTCTGCTACTAGGGGTACGGGGCGGTAAGTTGCTTCCAGCTTTTGGCGGATCTCAGCGAGAGCCTTGGCATGAGCCATGCTGGGAACCGTTACCCGGACGATTTCACACCCAATCTCATGCAGCCGCCGGATCGCTGCAACAGAACCGGCAATATCGAGGGTGTCTTCATTAATCATGGACTGCACCACTACCGGATGCCCACCGCCAATGGTGACATCGCCTACCTGCACAGGACGAGTTTGGCGACGATGGATCGTGGTATCAAATGCTGTCTCAGTCGGAGTCGAAATGGTTGGAGGAGACGGGAGGGTTTGCATGTCCCTTTACGCTCTTGAGTAGGTTTGCTGATTGCGCCATCTTCAGAGTGCCACAAAGCGGCTTTTTCGGGAATGATGTACAGGGTGATTCAGGGTAAGTCAATCGATTGAGCTGGAGGAATTCGATGGCTCATTACCGACGAAATGTACTGCTGAGTATGGCGTTGATTGTCCCATTTGGACTGATCACTAAATTTTACCGAGGGTTAGGACAGGCTTGGCTGAATGACGCTTTTGGGGGCATACCCTATGAAGTATTTTGGATGCTGCTAGTGGCCTGGATCTGGCCCCGATCGCGCCCTGCTGTGATCGCCCTCAGCGTTTTGATGGCTACCTGTCTCCTGGAGTTTTTACAGTTGTGGCAACCCGTTTGGCTACAAGCTATCCGCGCTACCTTACCGGGGCGTCTAGTGCTAGGCAATACGTTTACGTGGAGCGATTTTCCGTACTACGCGATCGGCTGTTTCGTGGGTTGGCTGTGGTTAAGCTATCTTCATCCCCGGTCTACGTGGCCTGAAGACGTTGCGCCAAAATAGCCTGCCATGCCCCTCCTACCCGCTCACTGTCTTGTACAGGGACTTTATGGCATGCTGACTTCTTCCGGCTGCTCAACGGTCAACGTTTCCCCTGGCCGCATCGGCAGTTGGACAATCATTTGAATGCCCAGCCCCATCATCGACTGGCACTCGAGGACGCCCCCCTGTTGTTGCGTAATAATCTGATGGCTAATGGAGAGCGCCATACTCACCCCCTGAGACGAGTAAGACGGCTCAAAAATGTGGCAATTTTCTTGAACCGTGAGCCCTTCACTGTTGTCGCTAATCATGATTTGAACAGAATGCTCAGTCGCGTGCGAGGTGGTCACGACAATGCGCGGCACTGTGTTGGGGAGATGCTGTGAACCGACGCCTTTTTGGAGCGCTCTGATGGCATGTTGGAAGAGATACATGAGGGCCTGATTGAGCAATCCTGGAATGCAATAGACGCGATTAACATCACCATAGTGTTTCTCAAGTTTTATCTTGTTCTGCGCCAGGTCACCTTCAAACTGACTACACAAAAGCTCACACACTGCATCGATATTTTCGTGCAAGTCGATGAGCTTTTTGCCTGATTCGTTGTAGTGAGAGAATGTCTGTAGCGATTTAATAATGCCTTGTACCCGTTCTGATCCATGCTTCATGGAGGCGAGTAACTTCGGCATATCAGTCATCACATAATCGAGATCACTCATGACGTCCGCGACGGCAGCTGTTTCTGAAGCTGCATAGGTCCCTTCGCAATGGGCAACCACTTTCAGTAACTCTTGGGCATAGTCATTACAACATTGCAGATTGCCGTGGATAAAGGTAAGTGGGTCGCTGATCTTGTTCGCAATATCCACGGTGAGTTCGCTAATGGCAGCCATTTTCTCAGCTTGAAGCAAGCTGGCCTGTGTCATTTTGAGCTGCTCTAGCGTTTGTTGCAGATCATTTTTTTCTTGCTGCAGTTGAACACTTTGGCGATGGAGTTCGAGCTGCGCGACGACCTGCCGACTCAGGGCCTGCAGTGCCTTGTCTTGTTGGTCTGTCAGGTGTCTCGGGACCGTGTCAAGGACACACAAGGTTCCGAGCGGTAACCCGCTTGAGGTCACCAGTGAAGCCCCCGCATAAAATCGGATATGCGGTTCCTGAGCAACGAACGGATTTTTGTGAAACCGTTCGTCTGTGCTGCTATCCGCAACGATAAATGTTGTTTCGGGCTCGAGAATTGCATACGTGCAGAAGGAATGTTCGCGGGGCGCTTCGGTTGTGTCAATGCCATACCGGGACTTGAACCACTGGTGATCGCCATCCAATAAGCTGACCAATGCGATGGGTGCGCCACAAATATGAGCTGCAATCTCAGTCAGGTCATCGTAACGCTGCTCGGGTAGCGAGTCGAGGATATCGTATTCCAGCAGCTTGGCGAGTCTTTTAACCTCATTTGCTGGGCAAGGGAATGCTGGGTCCTGGGGAAGCCGGGCGATGGCATCCTGCCGCAAGTTTGTTCCGCTATCCATTAGTGTGGAGATCCGTGATGGGATGGGATGTGCCGTCTTAATGGTGCCCACTCGTTTGCAGCCGTTAACGACGTCACTCGCCATCGGTTCGCCTGAGGAACTCGGCCTCGGAACACACGCAGCGGCCCTCGGTTGTATGTCTAGAGCGACTGGATTCCTGCGAATCTAAGGACTCATCTTAACGAGGCGATCGCGAAAAGTTGGCCAGGCGATCGCCTGCTCCAAATATTGCGGATTATCCGGCACATAAGGTCCCTGCAGTCGATCAATCGTTTCGATTAGAGCCTCTGCTGGCAGGACGGGTATCTCCGGATCCGGATCGGTCGAGCGCGTTAAAGAGCTGGAAAAGCCTCGAAAAACAATCACATACTCTTCTTCTCCGGCAAGTCTAGCGTTTACTACTAGCACTTCTTCTGGAAAGCGTAAGGTGTATTGCTCTAATTGATGGATGGGGAGTACGTCAGTCATAGCACTAACCCATTGCCGAACGTCCCTGTCGTCCCAGGCGGACGAAAACAAAATAGGCCAATGAGACAAGGTAAACAATCAGGCCAACAATGCCGAAAAAGCCCAAAAAACCATTGGTATAGGCAAAGTGGAAATAATACTTGTACAACAGAGGCGGCTGGAGCCAGGTTTGGCAGGCTTCCCCAGCAAAGCGTGCTTGCGAGAAGGCACACGGTATGGAGAAGGCGAAGAAAACGGCCCCAGCAGTACTGTAAATCGTGACGGCCCATCGCCAAGCTACAAAAGCAAATCGCAAAAGTGTTTTGGGCTGTTCCCGAATCTCTTCATTCAGGTCTTCCCAAAACCACAGACCGAGCGGGATGAGCACACGCGCCATCAACCCTGAGATGAAGCTAAAACTGAAACCGCCTATCATCAGGTAAACCGTAATCATGAGCAAACTAGCGACTTTCCAATAAATGGTCAGCAGCAGTTGAATACCCTCAGATTTCTGAATAAACGCCCAGACCAACAAAATCAGTGGCAAAAGGACTGTGAAGAGAATGGCCAGCCGATAGTCTGCCCAGACAAATTTTTCCAATGCCCACATAGAGGCAACGAGACTGCCTTCTACACCGACTAAAGCGTTCATAACTGTGAATGTCATTAACTTATCGCGACAAGTGAGATAAACGAAGATAACTGAGCAGCTTTATCAGGGTATCACTGGCAAATTAAGTATAGGAGTGATCGGGGCTGACTTCCTACAATGGTGTCAAGCTCGTTTGGGGTTTCGCGACTCGATGGTTTCCCAACTTATCACTCAATCGTCGGCTCCTGAACCAAGGGTTCTCTTACAAGGGGTTGATTGGCAGCAGTATGAGGCACTCCTGGATGTTTTGGGTGATGGTTTTCCCACGCTTCGATTGAGCTATCTCGAAGGCAATCTGGAAATTATGACCAACTCCCCAGAGCATGAAGATCTCAAGAAAATGATTGGGATGTTGATCGAGGCATATTTGCAAGAGACTCGAACTCGATTCCATGCAGGTGGCTCTACGACGTTTCGTCAAGCGGCTAAGAAAAGAGGACTTGAGCCTGATGAATGCTACTGTTTGGGCGCGAAGAAGGAGTTTCCTGATTTAGCGATTGAGGTTGTTATTTCCAGTGGACTACTTGACAAGCTCGATATTTACAAAGGGTTGGGTGTCATAGAGGTTTGGGTGTGGCAATCAGGGCGGTTTTCTATCTATCACCTACGTTCAAATGACTACGAATTGAGGCAGCAAAGTGAACTGCTGCCGGTGTTAGATATGGTGCTGCTAGCGAGTTATGTCAAACCAGAAGAACAATTTGAGGCCGTGATGGAATTTCGCGCGGTCATTCGAGGCGATGGTTTGTAGTGGATAGTGTATTGATGACCCCTTGCTTAAAATAGACACGTTCTTCCAGTGACGAATTCCATGACGGCGGCAGCTACTTCTGTACCTACTTCCAAAACATTCAAAAAGCTCCAGGCTTGGATTCGGGGTCAAGTGGGCAAGGCGATTCATGACTACAGCATGATTCAGGAAGGAGACAAAATCATGGTGTGTCTGTCCGGCGGCAAAGATTCCTATACGCTGCTGGATATGCTCGTGAGCTTGCAGCGAAGCGCGCCCGTTAAGTTTGAGTTGCTGGCTGTGAATCTGGATCAAAAGCAACCGGGATTCCCAGCCCATGTGTTACCGGACTATTTAACTGAACTGGGGGTGCCATTTCGCATTGCCGAGCAGGATACCTATAGCGTGGTGAAGCGCGTCATTCCCGAAGGGAAAACCATGTGTGGCCTATGTTCGCGGCTCCGCCGGGGTGTGCTTTATCGTGTGGCAGCTGAGGAAGGGGTCACGAAGATTGCCTTGGGTCATCACCGGGACGATATTGTTGAAACCTTTTTTCTCAATATGTTCCATGGGGGACGGATGAAAGCGATGCCTCCGAAGTTACTCACGGACGATCGCCGCCATATCGTCATTCGTCCTCTCGCCTACTGTCCGGAAAAGGATATTGCCCGCTATGCTCGCCAGCGTCAGTTTCCGATTATTCCCTGCACACTCTGTGGTTCGCAAGATACACTGCAGCGCGTACACATCAAGCAAATGTTGGCGCAGTGGGAACAGGCATCACCGGGGCGTATAGATGCCATTTTCCGCAGCTTACAAAACGTCTCTACGGCCCAGTTGGCGGATCCGGATTTGTATGATTTTGCCGCTCTGGAAGCACTGCGATCGCCTTGTCCAGATCCGGAAGAAGATGTGGCTCAGGAAGAGGCGGTCCTACCGTGGGAGCTTGCTTAGCACGACCCTATTAACTTTTGTACTAAAAACTACCCGCGAAACTGTTTCTATGCACACTTAGGGCATTCTCTCCGCTGAGGATGCCGTATTCACTCGATAAATCTTCCACTTTGGTAGTGAGTGCGTTTCACCCATGCCGGGTTCTCCTTGACTCGTGCGTGTCAGTGCATCTGCCATCAACGCGACCTGATCGGCTCCTAACCGTTGCAGCATATCTAACCAGAGGCTGGCTCGATCAAGCAGATCTGAGACATTAACCTCACAATAATCAGGCTCAAACGGTTCCAGTCGTCTCATACCCTCACCTAGTAAAATGGCAGCCCCCCGCCAGTTATGGTTACTTAAGTGGTACAGGGCTACGGCTAACTGCAGGATTCCTTGAAAAAATGGTTTTTCAGGAATGGGGGCTACCATCCAAATTGCTTCTAAGGTGTCATGGCAGTCGTAAAAATCGCCACGATTGAACTGATCGATGCCTTGCCAAAGGTCAGGGTGAGTCGGTGCAGTATTTTCAGTCATGAGAGTTTTTCAAGAACCTATCAGGTAAGTGGTCTACGACACTGTAGGGTTACGAGATCAAGGTGGTATCCTCCATGGGTGAGTGTGTTAGGAGTACAGTTATTATGGTAAGTTCCCCACCCCAGGCAGTGGGGCCTATGGGCCTGTCTGCCCCGGTCGGTATGGGTTGGCAGACGCTGAATCTGCCTGCTACGAAACTATTTGGTACGGATGGTATTCGGGGTCACGCTGGTGATCTTTTAAACGCACCGCTGGCGATGCAGATTGGTTATTGGGCCGGTCAGGTTCTACGCCAGCATTTTGTCGCTGAGGGGCCAGTATTGCTGGGGCAAGATTCCCGTAACTCGGGACATATGCTGGCATCTGCCTTAGCTGCAGGATTGACTTCAGCCGGACTCGAAGTCTGGAATTTAGGTCTGTGCCCGACTGCTGCTGTGGCTAACCTGACGCGGATGGTTGGCGCAATGGGTGGCATTATGATTTCCGCTAGTCATAATCCTCCTGAAGATAACGGTATCAAGTTCTTTGGTCCCGACGGCACCAAGCTTTCCAAATCGATCCAGCAGCAGATTGAGCAAGCCTTGCGGGGGCAAGGACAGTTCGCAGAGCCTACCACAGGCAATGCGTGGGGACAGTTTTATGCTCGACCTGAACTGACCGAGCGCTACCTCAAGTTTTTGCATGAACCGCTGCCCAATTTAAACCTACGGGGTTTGCGCATTGTTTTGGATATGGCTTGGGGAGCGGCTGCAGGCATTGCCGATCGCGCCTTTGCCAGCACTCAAGCTGAGGTGATTGGTATTCACGGTTTACCGGATGGCGATCGCATTAACGTCAACTGCGGCTCGACCCACCTTGAGACGCTCAAGGCTGCAGTGCGTGACCATAACGCCGATATCGGTTTTGCTTTTGATGGGGATGCGGATCGGGTGCTCGCCGTTGATACTCAAGGCCGTGTTGTGGATGGCGACTATATCCTCTACTTCTGGGGCAAAACCTTGAAGGAGGCGAACCGCCTACCAGAGGATCTGATTGTTTCTACGGTGATGGCTAATCTGGGGTTTGAGCGGGCATGGAAAGCTTTGGGCGGTCAGTTGTTGCGAACTAAGGTTGGTGATCAACACGTGCATGCCGAGATGGTGGAGCGAGGAGCCAAATTAGGGGGTGAGCAGTCAGGGCATATTCTCTGTCACCATTACAGCCTCACGGGCGATGGTATTCTCACGGCTCTACACCTGGCTGATCTGGTTCAGCAGGTGGGCGGTTCGTTAGCAGCCCTGGTTGACCAGAGCTTTCAAACCTATCCCCAACGGTTGAAGAATGTGCGGGTAGACGATCGCGATCGTCGTAAGCACTGGCAAGATTGTGCCCCAGTGCAGCGGGCGATTGCGGAAGCGGAAGCGACCATGGGTGATTTGGGACGTGTTTTAGTGCGCCCCTCCGGAACGGAACCGCTGATTCGTGTCATGGTTGAGGCGGAGCAGCAGTCCTTGGTCGATCGCTGGACCGAACACATCGCCTCTGCCGTTCAAACGCATTTGGTGGGATAAATTACCTGTCGTAGAGACGTAATATATTGCGTCTCTACGACAGATCAATCAATATTCTTCTTTATCGGTTGTTGATTCCCATTCTTCGAAGGCGGCGATCGCTTCCTCTGGCATGGACGGAATCATTTGCACTTGACGCTCGGCACAGGGCAGCGACAACTCGTCATAAAAAATCTGGCTGTTGAAGCCAAAGCGGGCTGCGACTTCTTTGGTATTAGCGTAATAGACACGGGTTAACCGGGCCCAATAAATAGCTCCCATACACATAGGGCAGGGTTCACAACTGGTATACAGTTCACAGCCTTCGAGATTCCAGCTATTGAGGTGAGCGCAAGCTTGACGGATAGCCGTCATTTCAGCGTGGGCCGTTGGGTCGTTCCTGGAGGTGACTTCATTCATCCCGCGACCAATGATTTCATCACCTTTAACTACAATGGCTCCGAAGGGACCGCCCTTACCCGAACGCATCGCTTCAAAGGAGAGGGCGATCGCCTCTTCCATAAATCCTGAGTACTCTTCTTCCATTGCGGTGTCTCCTCACAGCCAAGCATTTACTCGCAGAACCTCAGCATTTTACTGTCAGCAACCAAATATTGCTGCATAACTAAGAACCGTTATACCCATTCGTGATTTTGGATTTTCGATTGCGATTTGGCCCTTGGGGAGACTGCGGCCTGCGGCCTCAATATCGTGGCGATGGAAAAACGAAGCTGCGATCCCGTTTTTTGTTCTGCTAAGGGAATTTCTCGAAATGAATATACCCTCGTAGGCTGGTGTCGAGGTACGAGACCCAGTGCTCCGATCAGGTAATTTCTTTCTCAGGATCTCCTAAGCGTTCTCTCACCCATTGCCGAAACAGTCGCATTATTTTATTGCGTCCCTCGGTTCGGCTCTGTTCCAAATATTGGGGAATTTCCGTTCTTAAGGCCCATCCTGGGAATAAAGAACTCTGCTCGACTTTCACATAAGCATTATTTTGGAGCGTGTAAATATGAATCAAGGTTGGACCTATCGCGATCGCGTCACGCCAGCAGCGGTAGGACAAACCCTGTTGGACTATTACACCCAACGGTATCAGCATTCTAGCCGTGAGGCTTGGCAACAGCGGATTATAAACGGACTGGTGACGGTCGATGGTGCTCCCAGTAGCATCGACTGCTGCTTGTGTTTAGGACAATTGCTGGCGTATCATCGCCCGCCGTGGCAGGAGCCTGAGGTGCCTCTGGATTTTGCGGTCTTATATGAGGATGCGGATTTAGTCGCGATCGCGAAGCCTGCAGGATTGCCGGTGTTACCAGGCGGTGGATTTTTGGAGCATACGTTGCTGCATCAACTGCAGGAGCGCTATCCTGATGCCTCTCCGAGCCCAGTACATCGTTTGGGGCGAGGAACCTCAGGGGTGATGTTGCTGGCGCGATCGCCCCTGGCTAAATCGGAGTTGAGTCGTCAAATGCGGCAATCGACTCAAGACATCGCCGCCGCCTCGGAACTGACGAAGACCTATCGGGCACTCGTGGGTCCCAGTGAGTTGCCTGCAACCTTTGTGTTAACAACACCCATTGGCAAAGTCCCATATCCGGTATTGGGGAGTGTATATGCGGCAACGCCCGAGGGTAAACCTGCTTACAGTAAGGGCCAGGTGCTCTGCCGCACTGAGGCTCATACGCTCTTAGCCGTGACGATTCATACGGGGCGTCCGCATCAAATTCGGATTCATCTGGCGGCGGCAGGTTATCCACTCCTGAACGATCCGCTGTATGCGCCAGGGGGACTGCCGTACCCAGCGATCGTGTCGGAGGGAGCAATGCCGATGCCAGGAGATTGCGGTTATTGGCTACATGCATATCGGTTGCGATTTACCCATCCCCGCACACAAGAGCCTATGGAAATTGTGTGTACGCCACCACCGATGCTGCAGGTGTGAATGGTCGATTGTGCATTTGACGCGATCGGTCACGTCTACCCTTCCACCCTCCCACCCTTCCACCCCCCTACCCTTCCACCCTTCCACCCTTCCACTCCTCCACCCTTCCACTCTTCCACTCTTCCACCCTTCCACTCCTCCACCCTCCTACCCCTCACCGCCACGGCCAGCGGGTTCCCATTTCCGTCAAGGCAGACCAGATTAGGTACACCACCAAAACCGCAACCCCCACCAAAAAGAGTCCTAAATCATCGGGCATGGCATTCTCCTCTTCGGCAAGGGACAGTTACCCCTTAGGATAAGCAAATATAGTGATGCTCGTTTCTCTACCTTCAGAACTCAGGATGGATATCAAACAAGGCTTTGTCAGCACCGTAGGCAATACCCCCCTCATTCGCCTCAACAGTTTCAGTGAAGCAACCGGCTGTGAAATTCTCGGTAAGGCAGAGTTTCTGAACCCTGGAGGCTCTGTGAAAGACCGGGCTGCTTTATACATTGTCAAAGATGCCGAGGAAAAAGGGCTGATCCAGCCAGGCGGGACGGTTGTTGAAGGAACTGCGGGCAATACCGGCATTGGCTTAGCCCATATTTGCAATGCCAAAGGGTACAAGTGCTTGATTGTGATTCCAGAAACGCAGTCCCAGGAAAAAATGGATTTGCTACGGACGCTCGGTGCTGAAGTGAGGCCAGTTCCAGCTGTGCCTTATCGTGACCCCAACAACTATGTCAAACAATCAGGCAGGATTGCCGATGAGCTGCCAAATGCCATTTGGGCTAACCAGTTTGATAATCTGGCAAATCGTGTGGCCCATTATGAAACTACGGGACCAGAAATTTGGGCACAGACAGATGGCAAAATAGACGGCTGGGTAGCCGCAACTGGTACAGGCGGCACCTATGCAGGGACCTCATTATTTTTGAAGGAAAGGAATGCAGACGTGCAGTGTGTCGTGGCCGATCCCATGGGAAGTGGCCTCTACAGCTACGTTAAAACGGGGACAATTAGCACCTCTGGAAACTCGATCACCGAAGGTATCGGCAACAGTCGCGTTACCGCCAACATGGAGGGAGCGCCAGCCGATGACGCGATTCAAGTAGATGACCATGAAGCTTTGCAGGTGGTCTATCAACTCCTGTATCAGGAAGGGCTGTTTATGGGCGGCTCAGTCGGTATTAATGTCGGTGCAGCGGTAAAGCTGGCCAAGCAGATGGGGCCTGGGCATACGATTGTCACCGTGCTGTGTGATGGCGGTGCGCGCTATCAGTCACGGCTATTTAACCGCCCTTGGTTGGAGTCAAAGGGGCTGTGGTCCGATAGTTTGTTGCCCAAGAGTTAAACGTGTTGTGCAGCTAAAGTGGCTAGTTTTTGGGGCGCGATCGCACCCTGCTCGGTCACAATTGCCGTAATTAAATCCGCTGGTGTCATATCGGCGAGAGGATTGTAGGTGTTGATATCAGCTGGGCAGGTATTGATCTCGCCGAGGCTACAAATGTCGGCCGGATTGCCTTCGCCAATCGCCACATCTTTGCCAGTCGCTAGTGTTAAATCCACAGTGCCGAGCGATGCTGCGACTAGAAACGGAATATTGTGGGCTTTAGCCGCTAAAGCAAGGGAATAGGTCCCGATTTTGTTGAGGGTATCCCCATTCGCAGCAATGCGATCAGCACCCACAAGTACAGCGTCGACCATTCCTCTTTGCAGGCAATGAGCTGCCATGCTATCAGTCACGACAGTAACGGGAATCTGCTCTTGCGCACACTCCCAAGCCGTGAGGCGTGAGCCCTGCAGCCACGGGCGCGTTTCCCCGACGATGACTTTATCTAAGCGCTTTTCTTGCCAGGCTGTTCTCACAATTCCCAGGGAAGTCCCAAACCCAGAGGTTGCTAAAGCACCGTGATTACAGTGAGTGTAAAAGGTAAGTTTGTCTGGACTCGCAGGGAGCGCTGCCAGGCCATGTTTACCAATGGCTACGCAGATATCCCAATCAGCCTGCTGAATGTCTTGAGCTGTCTTGAGCAACAACGCTTTTAATTCTTCTACTGTGCCAGTGCCATTACGAGCCGCTTTCACCAAATAATCGATTGACCACAGGAGCTTGGCTTTATCCGGGCGAGAATTCTTGAGCTGTTCGGCGATCGCCTCCAGACGTTCTAAAAAGGCTGTACGGTTTTCAGTGTGAATCTCTTGGGCCCCTAGGTAAAGGCCATAGGCTGCAGCCATGCCCAAAGCGGGTCCACCGCGCACGATGCGAGTTTGAATAGCAGTCAGAATATCGTCACAACGACTAATCGAGACTCGAATATAATCTTTCGGAAGTTTTGTTTGGTCGATCAGCGAGACATGATCGTTTTGCCAGACGACCGGATAAACGTGAGTTGCTAAAGCCTCAGCCATAGGTATTTTGCAAAAAGTGGGCAAAAGACTCGTGGATGCTCCCATTGATGATGATGCAGCCAACCCCTCGTGAAGGAAGTTGGAACGCCATCCCCCTGATTCTAAAAGAATCTGTCTGTTCTGCTAAGCACTTCATCATGACTTTGCTTAACATCTCAGTTCAGTACTCTGATTTGGTAACCATATCCACTTACAGGCTACAAGATCAGGAAAAGGCTTGGCGGGGAAGTAAGGGTAGGAGGGTAGAGGGTGGTGAGTAGAGGGTAATAACCGCACGACATGTCCTGTCTGTCCGCACTCCTACGACCCGCTACCTACTACTACTACCCCCCAGGACCCTCCGACACTGCTACCTTCCTACTGCTATCCGTCTACGTCTACGATCATCGCTGCAAACTCACAACCGCCTGATCAAGCTTGAGCTTGCTTAAGATCGTTTCTGCCATCTGTGGTGGGGTGAGGCCGAGGGTTGCCTTGGCCTGATCGGGGGTAGCGTGATCAACGAGTACGTCTGGAATTCCCAGGCGAACGACCCGGGCGGGGATTTGAGCATCGAGGAGAGCTTCGGCAACGCCCGTGCCAAAGCCACCCATAATACAGCCCTCTTCCATTGTCACTACACGACCAATGCGCTCAGCTAGGGGTAGAATTAGTTCCTCATCCACAGGCTTAGCAAAGCGGGCATTCACAACTGTGGCTTGGACGCCGTGTTCGCTCAAAATTTCAGCGGTTTGCAGCGCTGGGTAGACCATGGAGCCATAGCCCAAAATCAAGAGATCATCGCCGTGACGGAGTGTTTCGGCTTTGCCGATCGGGAGTGGTTCCCAGCCTTCTTCCATGAGGGGCGCGCCGATACCGTTACCGCGCGGGTAACGCACCGCGATCGGGCCATCCGTGTAGGCAATACCCGTCACCATCATGCGCTGGAGTTCGGCCTCATCTTTGGGAGCCATAATCACCATATTGGGGATAGCCCGCAAGTAGGCGATGTCATACATGCCCTGGTGCGTTGGGCCATCAGCGCCCACAATGCCAGCTCTATCCAGGCAGAAGAAAACAGGCAACTTCTGAATACAAACGTCGTGAATAATTTGGTCGTAGGCGCGTTGGAGGAAGGTCGAGTAAATAGCGGCGACCGGACGCATGCCCTCAGTAGCTAAGCCTGCTGCCAGGGTGACCGCGTGTTGTTCGGCAATACCAACGTCAATGTACTGTTTCGGCAGCTTTTTGCAGAGAATATCAAGTCCCGTTCCAGTTGCCATGGCAGCGGTAATACCAATGACTTTGGGGTTATCTTCAGCAATTTTTGTGAGGGTATTGCCGAATACCTTGGCATATTTGGGGGGCTTGGGCTTGTTGGACGGCTTGGCTTTGCCTGTGGCTAAGTCGAAGGGCGACTGAGCGTGATAGCCAACCTGATCTTCTTCGGCGATCGCATACCCTTTACCTTTCACAGTGGCGACATGAACTAGTACGGGGCCTTGGATTTTATGGGCTTCCTTGAAGGTTGCCGTCAGCTCACTTAAGTTATGGCCATCGACCGGTCCCATGTAGGTGAAACCAAGTTCTTCAAAAACTGCACCCACCTTAGGAACTGCTAAACGCTTCATCCCTTCTTTCACGCGGTTTAATTCTGGGGAGAACGGCAGGTGCCGGACCTGTTCCTCAAGGTTATCGGTGAGAAACTGCATGGGCGGGCTGAGGCGGATTTTGTTGAGATAGCGCGGGATTGCACCCACATTAGGAGAAATCGACATTTCATTGTCGTTGAGGACAACGAGCAACCGCGTATCGGGCAAATGTCCGGCATGATTGATCGCCTCCAGGGCCATGCCGCCCGTGAGGGCTCCATCCCCAATAATGGCGGCAACTTTATAATCTTCACCTTGGCGATCACGCGCTAAGGCCATACCCAAGGCCGCAGAAATACTGGTTGAAGCGTGGCCTGCACCAAAATGGTCAAAGCGGTTCTCGCAACGTTTGAGATAGCCTGCGACACCGTCCTTTTGGCGCAACGTATGGAACTGGTTGTAGCGGCCTGTAATCAGTTTGTGAGGGTATGCTTGGTGACCTACGTCCCAAATCACTTTGTCCTGATCCAGGTCGAGGGTTTGATAGAGTGCTAAGGTCAACTCAACCACTCCTAAACCTGGCCCTAAATGCCCACCACTGGTGGCAACCGTTTCCAGGTGCTTCTCCCGAATTTGGCGCGCAATTTGCTCCAACTGATGGAGAGACAAACCATGGAGTTGGTTCGGGTGGGTTAAGTCACTCAGATGCATAACGAGATACCCTCAAATTCACGTAAGTAGCGTTAAGGTTACTGTCTAACTGTAAAACGATCCGCCGGTCACTCTCATTCCTGAAAAGTCAGAATATGTAGGAAAATCAAGGAGATGCTTACAGTGATGATCTCAGAATAATCGTAAATGGGTGTTAACCATTCTTGTTAGGGCGTAGCTGACCATTCATCAACCGATATAACCGTTAATCTTCTGTCATGTCCCATTTTTCTTGGTCTTTCAACCGTTTCCAGTGGCCTACGATACAGTTCATCGTTGTGGGTCTTGTAACCGCAGGAACTGTGCCTTTGCTTACTCCAGCCGCTCAAGCCCAGTCTGGCGATTATGCGGGCTGTGCGCGTGATCTGACAGCGTTAGGCGTTGCCGCGGACACGGCTGCGGCTGCCTGTGCCTTGTCGTTTCATCCTACCGAGGTCTCTAGTTGCGTGGTCGATGTGACAAACGCCTCGGATGTATCGCCGGAGTTGGCGCTGTCTGCCTGTAGCCGCGATCGCCGCCCCGATGAAGTCGCAACTTGTGTGACCAGTATTCACGGACAGTTATCTGTTTCAAGTTCGCAATCGGTTTTAGATCACTGTCATCGGAGTCTTCTGCCAGAGCTATATGCAGAATGTGTGACGGGGTTGGCTGATGCGGTGGATTACGGCACCGATGAGTCCCTATCCCGTTGCATTGCGGCAGGCTATCGTCCTGAAGATGTCGCGCCAACCTACGTGCCCAAGTAGGGATAGTAGGGATGACGGGTGTCTTGCCGCTGCTTGAGGTGATTCTCGCAATGCATACATCACCGTCGGTTAGCGGCGAGACACGAGATCTAAGGTGAATGCTGCCAACAGGAACGTTTTTTCAGCGATCGCGCTAGGGCTGGTGGATAACACGGTACTGATCGTAGGCGTGTAACGCTTTGAGTCCCGACTACGTTCAGTTAGGCTCTATGGTCATCCCACAGGGTTTGTCAGCGTTCAACGTGAGGCTTTCATCAATAAGACGATGCCAATCCCTAGGCCCAGTATTGTGGCTGACCAAGCTGCCATAAACGGTGATAGCATGCCAACTTCGCCCAAAGCGTTGGAAATAAAGGACAGCAGGTAATACCCAAAAATAATGATGATGCTAATCCCAAAACTAGTGGCGCGGCTAGTTCTTTGGGGGCGCACACCTAACGAAGCACCAACCAAGCCAAAAACGACGCAAACAAAGGGTAAAGCATATTTTTGCTGAATCCGAATTTCGAAGATCCGAATCTGGCGTTCGTCACCCGTTTGGCGTACAACATCACGAAGATGACGGGATGCTTCGATGATATTCATTTCATTGTCGTCTTTAGTGCGACTGGCCAGATCTAGAGGAGCTCTCGGTAGTTGCACTTCCTGATTGTCAAACTTGACAATGTGACGGAAAGATCCGTCTGGAGAAACTACATAAATGGTTCCATCATAAAAATTCCAAGTATTTTTGCGAAAGTCCCAAGTAGCTGAATCAGCACTGAGAACCTGGCTCAAGCCCTCTTGGGAAAAATCCAGGACGGTGAGTCCATACATGGTTTCCCCATCGAACTTGCGCGCATAAAATAGCCGCTTGAGTTCCTCTTCATCCTCATCGTCGGAGGCTTCTTGAAACTCCTGGTAAAAAATATTGCGCTCTCTAAACGGCGGGCGTTCTGAGTCAAGGGCTCTTTCTAGCGTGACGGCAGCTTGATAGTTGGCTGCGGGGGTAATGGCTTCGTTAAAAGCAAACGTCACAACTGTGACCAACAAACTCAGTACAACAGCAGGGGCAATAATCCGCCGAACGCTTACACCACAGGCACGTAGAGCGACCAGTTCACTATCACTCGAAAGACGACTGTACGTCATCATGGTTGCTAGCAATACAGACATGGGGAAGGCCAGAACGATGAATTCTGGCAACTTGAGCCCCAATATTTTGATCGCCAGCCAAATGGATAGTCCTGAGTCAGTAACCCTGCGAATGAGTTCAAAGAGTGCGCCCACCGAAACGCCGATGGATGAAAAAGCGCCTACCCCAAACAGAAATGGCAGGGTCAGTTCCCAGGCGATGTAGCGATCCATGATGGATGCTGGAAACCCGCTTACCGGGGACTTGGTAGGCTTAGGCAAAGATGGGGAGTAAGGGGTATCCATAAAATTGCATTCAGCAGGTTGGCTCAGGAATCAGAATAACCCTTTGGGTGCCGTCTTCTGATGCGGACTTCTTCAGAATTTGAAGTCTTCACCCAGATAGTGCTGGCGCACCAAGGGATTGCTGTAAAGGTCTTCAGCAGTACCAGAGGCTAAAATCCTCCCTTCGCTCATGATATAAGCGCGATCAATGATCTGGAGGGTCTCGCGGACGTTGTGATCCGTTACCAGGATGCCCATGTCGCGATCGCGTAGCTTCGTGACGAGTGTTTGTACTTCTGAGACGGCAATCGGGTCAACTCCAGCAAAGGGTTCATCCAGAAACAAAAACTTGGGGCCATCGGCTCCAGAAGCTAAGGCCCGAGCAATTTCAGTACGCCGCCGTTCGCCGCCGGATACTTGAATGCCCAACGTATCGGCGATCGCTTCCAACCGAAATTCTTGCAGTAACGTCTGCAGTCGTGATCCATATTCCTCGGGTGGAACGCTGGTCTGCTGCATCACCAACAGCAGATTGTCTTTGATTGACAAATGGCGGAAAATGCTAGCTTCTTGGGCCAGATAGCTGATGCCGAGTCTGGCTCGTTGATGCATCGGTAGGTCTGTGATGTCAATGCGGTCGAGGCAAACCCTCCCGCCATCTGGTTTTTCCAAACCTGTAGCGATGTAGAACGTCGTTGTCTTGCCAGCGCCATTGGGGCCGAGAAGTCCGACAATTTCTCCCTGTTCCACAGATAGTGTCACGGGATGCACTACCTGACGCTTGCCATAGATTTTTTGAATATTCTCTAACGAAATTTTCAAGGAATTTGTTACTCAGCAAAGCAATGCGGACGGTTTGGCTCAAATTTTATCAAAGCCCCTGTACTACTTGCAGGTCTTGCCTTCAAGTTACTCTGATGGAAAACGCCTTAGCAGTATCTTGGGTATCAGATTGAACGAATTATGGAGTACTATCGGCAGCATCAAGCGGCGAAATTTCCAGGGTTGCGTCAGGTGCAAGCGGAGCCGTGAGCGGATCACCATCATTGGCAGCGGGATCGGCTTCGTCATTTGTAGAGGGAGCGGGTTCTTCCGATGCCGGCAATATGTAGGTTGTCCGCACCTGTTCATTAGGCTGAGGTAGGGCTACAAACCGACCTTCGTCAATCAGGTAAGTCACAACCTCTGCTTCGAGCCGATTACCCTCTTGCAGCACAACGACATCGCCACTGAGAACCATGCGACGCTGCTCATTAAAGTACTGAGCTTGGGCGGATGTAGCGTAAATCTGGCGGGATGGGTAGTCGATTTGGACATTCCCCCGAGCTGTGATGACGCCTGTAATCGCATTCGCTTCTTGAATGTCCGATCGCAGGGTAATGCTGCCATTGCTGGTTTGAGCTTGGACGCTGGCTGTCATCCAGTGGGCGATCGCCACGAGCAAGCCTATCGTGCCGCTAAGCACACCAAATTTGAGCGATTGCAGACCACGCCGAGATAGTTGCTGTACTGATCCTATCGATTGCGTAGAATCCTTGACCATGCTTGACTCCTTCCTATCTCCCGTAGGCCTTTCTCTGTTGTTAATTCTAGAAGCTCTAAGCCAGTGATAGCCTACCAAATTACGGTATCAATATGCTTTGTTAATGTGACAGGGTGGGAAATTGGTCAAGGTTTAATTCAGAGTTCGGCATCGCAAGGCCACGCATCGGGCCAAAATTTATGCACACTTCGCTGAAGATACCCGCAGCATTCTCTGAGGGTTTTATCGGAACTTAGGGCGATCGCCCGAAATCAAGTGAATACAAGAGCCACACTCTAAAACTCAACTATCGTTGGAGTATTCGCTATGTCTACACGTTTTTTTGACAACCTGCACATCCCTTGCTGCGTGGCAATTAGTTGGGGGCTGGGTTGTCTTGGTGGAGCACTTCCTGCCCAGGCAACTCCCCACCTGTCATATACGTCTGTGCAAGATAATGGCAGCCTGAGTACTTGTTTGAATCGGGCCGAGACGGCCATGTTCGAAGCTGATCTTCGGCAGGAGTCGCGAACGCTGAATTCTATTAGTGGCAGCGATTTTGATCTGACCGCCACTATCCATTGCCAGACTCTGAATACCCATTCTTTTCAGGCGATAGTCATCGTTGCTGGCGAAGAGGATGCGCGTTTGGCAGATATCAACTCGGTATTAAATGTACTCAGTTCAGTTGTGGAGGACTCTGATCCCGATATTGGGTGGCCCGATATTGGGTGGCCTGACCTCGATGGGGATGCTGCAACCATGGACGAGTCTGAGTTTAGGCAATTTATGGCGGCTCTCGATGATAGCTGGCCTGACTATTTGGAGTTTTTGGCGCAGCCTGTGTCATATAACTACTTTACGGCTGCTCAGGCCAGTCAAATTGTCAGTGCGATGAGCTTTTCTCAAGAGGAAGTGCAGGCAGCCGTGATGCTTTATCCGCGTGTCGTTGACCTTAATAACTGGTTTGTGGTTGAACAGGCACTCAGTTTTGAGTTTGATCGGCAAGAATTGCGCGATCAAATTGAGCGTGTTTATGGTGGTTACTAAGAATCGGAACTTGACTCATCATGGTGTCATTGGGATCGACCAATTGCCGTATGCTCAGCGCTCAACCGAAGTCGCCTTTGATGCGTCTCGCATCTCTATAAAAAGGCCTCTTCCAAGAACATCTTCACCACGGCGAAATCGTTTTGTACCTGCTCCGATACTTCACCGACTTTCTCGGTATCGACAATGACG
>JBCBTQ010000074.1:0-23621 GCA_039818605.1 Cyanobacteria bacterium J06639_14
CCGATTTCAAGAGCAACGAATACGCCAATCTGCTGGGGGGCAAAACATTTGAGCCGATAGAAGAAAATCCCATGATTGGGTGGCGAGGTGCGTCGCGTTACACCGATCCTCGCTATCGCGATGCCTTTGCCCTGGAGTGCCAAGCCTTGAAGCGTGTGCGCAGCGAGATGGGACTCACCAACGTCATTCCCATGGTGCCCTTCTGCCGAACGCCAGAAGAGGGACAGCGGGTATTAGAGGTAATGGCCAACCACAGTTTGGTACGTGGCGAAGACGGTTTAGAGGTCTACGTCATGTGTGAGATTCCCAATAACGTGATTTTGGCCAAGGAATTTAGTCAGGTCTTCGACGGCTTCTCTATTGGGTCCAACGACTTGACGCAGCTTACTTTGGGCCTCGATCGCGATTCGGCCCTGGTGGCACATCTGTTTGACGAACGCAATGCTGGCGTGATGGCAACCATCCAGACCGTGATCCGACGGGTGAAGAACTGTCAACGCAAAATTGGCATCTGCGGCCAGGCTCCTAGTGACTACCCTGAATTTGCTCAGTTTCTAGTCGAGCAGGGTATCGACTCCATTAGCCTCAACCCTGACTCGGTGCTCAAAACCACCCTAGCCGTGGCGGCGATGGAGCAAAGGCTTAACGACGTTTCAGGAGGTGCCCTTTATGATTAGCCATATTTTGGTTGCGATCGATCAATCAACCACTAGCTACCAGGCATTTGCAACTGCCTTAGACATGGCTCAAGACCTCGGAGCCGAACTCACGTTAGTTCATGCTCTGGATGTATTCGATACAACCAGTCCTGAGCGCCCCCAAATGGTTGTCAATGCCTACTCGATAGAGCTTGATCGCCTCTTGCGCGAAAGCTACGAGCGCCAATGGGTTGAGTTTGTGGACCGCTATGAGTCACTGCTGAAACAAAAGCAGGCAGAGGCCAAGGCTGTTAATGTTGCAGCCAAGTATCAACAACCCTACGGTCGACCGGGTCCCGCCATTTGCCGAACGGCCAGAGAAGTTCAGGCTGATTTGATTGTTGTCGGTAGCCACGGTCGCAAAGGCTTGAGCGAAATGATTTTAGGCAGCGTCAGCAACTACATCATGCACCACGCTCCCTGTTCAGTTATGGTGATTCACCCGAACAGTCCACATCATCACACACCGCCGAGTAAGGCAGCAGAAGCAAGTCCCGTTGAATTGGGTCGTTGATTTTCAGGCAGGGAGGAGGGAAGAGGGAGGAGTCAGAAAGCAGAGAGCAATTCTGGACTTTGAATTTTGAATTTTGAATTTTGAATTCACCGCCCCACTTCCCTATCCCCTCACTCTCCCTTTAAGACATCACACAGGAGAACCCTATGTTTAAGCGAATTCTGGTTGCGCTCGATTACGAAGATACCTGTGTCGCGCTATTCAAAAAGGCTGTCATGCTGGCTCAAACGACAGGTGCAGAGCTGATGCTGCTCAGTGTGCTCACCCCGGAAGGTGAAGATGGCTTAACGATACCGTCTTCCTCGGGCCTGTCCTACTACTCACTGAGTGCCAGTGAGGCCATTTGGGAGATGTATCAAAAACACTTCGAAGAATACGAAGCTAAGGGACTAAAAAGGCTGCGCAGTTTCAATGAGGAGGCTCAGGCAGCAGGTGTACCGACCGAGTTTACCCAGTCCTTTGGCAGTCCCGGAGGGGTCATTTGTAATTTGGCCCGAACCTGGCAGGCTGATTTGATTATGGTCGGTACTCATGGACGGAGGGGCATCAGCGAGATGATTCTCGGCAGTGTCAGCAACTATGTGATGCATCACGCCCCTTGCTCGGTAATGGTTACGAAAGCCCAGAGCGTGACTGAAGCAACTGCCGAAACCGATCAAGAAAGGGAGTGAAAATAAGGTACATAAATCCCCTCTACGGATCCACTCGTATTGGAGTCACCTCTGGAGACATAGGCTGTTCTTCAAGCATCTCGAAAGCATCAGCATCAAACAACACTGATTCATCAATAATCAAAAGTGGTGTGTCTGAATCGTTGAGAATCTACAATTCATGGTTCATAATCTTGGCAGTTGGAGTATTAGCCATCAGCTATTAACCATCAAATTCTGCCACGATGGTGAGTACTTCGGGCTCTCCTTTTTGGGTTTCTGTATTAATCCCTTGAGCGCCTTCCTGAACTAAATCTTCGATATACCCAGGCTGATAGCTCGTCGCTTCTTGAGCATCGGTAAAGGGGCCAAAGTAATAAATACATTGAGGCATTTCCGTGTGAATTTTAACCCACCAGGAGGCACGAGATTGCAATGGGAAGAATCGCATAGTGTTAACCTTTGTACTGGGTCGTCATCAGACTACAGAAGCAAATATGAGGAACTTGTGAGGTAGGTTTTTTTGATGAATGTTGATAGTTATTAGTCCTAAAGTCTCACAAACCGTGAACTAGCAACGGTAAAACAATAACGGTCTATCCATCACCTCACCATTTTCCAAGCCCTCGCTCCTCACAAGATCCTCAAATTGTTTTATTACTCTAACAATAGAGGTTCTTGATCAGTACGAAATATCCTCAACTACTGACACAAGAACTAATAAACGTCGTTTCTAGAGCTTCTGGAGGTAATAGAATGACACTTACTCATTGGCGACCTTTTCGTGGTCTGAGGCGTTGGGAGCCCTTCGGTGAAGTTGATACGCTTAGAAAAGAAATGGATAGCCTATTCGAGACCTTTCTCTCTGGCTTTGGTCGAGATACGGATGGGTTGGCATTTATCCCGTCGGCAGAGATCGATGAAACCGATACTGAGTTCCATTTGAAGCTAGAAGTCCCAGGCATGAGCGCGGATGATCTGGAAATTGAAGTGACAGATGATGCCGTTGCGATCATGGGCGAACGCAAGTCCGAGACCAAATCGACAGAAGGCGACCAGCTACGCTCTGAATTCTACTATGGTAAATTCGAGCGCTATATACCGTTGCCGAGTCAGATTCAGCGTGACAATGTAACGGCTGAATATAAAGATGGCATCTTAAACTTGACGCTTCCCAAATCAGAGAAAAAACAGGAAAAATCAGTCAAGGTTAAAGTTGCTTAGCTTAGCCGCGATCGCATAAATCGCAATCCTAATATAAGGATGTGCTCTGTGCTTCAGAGCGCATCCTTATGCTAAAGACTTGACTTAACTTTTAGATCTCAATGTTAGGTAATCAAAAAATCTATTTGTGGAGGTATCCCATGGCAACGACCATCGTCAACTTAACTCAGCAAAGTGTTGACCGCAAAATTGATGAAACGATCGCCCAAAATTCTGATGGTTTTGATTCTGAAGCACTAACCGATACTGATTTTCGAGACAAACTCACAGCCTATGTGCTGAGTCGAGTTAATAACTGCTATGTATCTGTAGAAGTTGGGCAAGAGGCTATGCTAAACGACCTTTCGGTCAGCACCCCAGCTCAGTGTGATCAATTGGACTGTCTCATTCACCAGGGCCTTAATAAGCTTTTGAAAGCACCTGAGGACTGGGTACAACAGCATTTGACAAGAGTTATGCGATCGCCACGTGTGGAGACACAGCCATCGTATTGGTTTGGGTAACTAAATATGCGCTGCAGTCTTTGTAGGGATGGCGATAGCGCGCGCGCGCTGTTGAGAACTAACCTTTGTTAAATCCAGACTTCAGGAACTGAAAGTAACAAAAGCTACTTGATTCCAACCCCTGAATCGTTTAAGTTACTGAGCTATGGCTGTCTGTGTACAGCCTGGTTCCCAAAATTTGGTCTAGCGCTACTGGCAGGTGTTACCAGCACCTACCAGCAGCTAACCCCGTTGACAGAGACAGCTGTCTCGGAGGCTGAGTAGCATTTTACTCGTGGCCGCTCCGAACTGCGAGACGTCTGGGGCGGCCAAGTTTTGGGTTTCCTACCCATGCGTTTCTTTGGAGGAAACCCTCATGTTGTGCGTACCGTTTGTGCGATCGTCGGCCCATCAGGGAGCGGCGACGAGTCCGCTGTGGCTAGCGAGTCCGGAGGGGCTACCGGAGCGAGAACCATTGCGACACCTGATTATTGGCTCACCGGAAGGGGGCGTTGGCGAAGCCGCTCCCTTTGGGAGCATCGGCCATTCATCAGTTACATGTGCTTAAGTATGCGGAGCAACTGGCGTGGAGCCAGTTGATTGCAATTCCCGCCTCGGGGCTGACGATTACCCCTGCACAAGGAGAAGTGTTGAGTTTGTTGCGGCGCGATGGGCCGCGAGGGACTCTACTAAACCAACACTAAGTTGGACGGACCGGCTGCCTTGGAATTCAGCGCTTGCAAGTTGCAGGGAGAATACAAAGGCACCCGGTCTTTGAAGCGATTGAGGTTTAAACTATCGGTGGATGCCAGCCAGCCTTGACCCAATTACGACGAACAGCTTTTGCCAATGGATTATTGAGTCTTAGGGCAACAACGGTTGCTCGCCCACAGGGACTTTTACCCAACACATCCACGCCATCCTCGCTCCAAACAAAGTGCTTATTCCAAACCTAGTTTCGCGGATTGAAGAGAGGGACGATTGTCTTCGTCTCTGGATCACCAGCTTCTGTTTTCGTCCACTTGTATTGGTTACAAAGTTCGCAAGCGAGACAGAGGTTTTCTTCACTGTCAGAGCCCCCCTTCGCGATGGGGAAAACGTGATCGCTCTGTAACCGTCCCATGACCAAGGCTTGAGGGCTCAGGCAGTACTCGCAGCGGTTACCGGCTCTCTGCCGAACACGTGCTCGAATGACTTCAGGAACGGTGCTCATTGGGCTATAGGTGCAAGCAACCCTCGCTTGACCGCTTCTGCCAGGGCTTCGGATTTTCGCAATTGCCCGAGCTGATAGACCTGCAACAAGGCCAACAGTTCGTATCTTTCCGGCTCGGTTAAGCCTTTAGCTTTACCTGCAGCTTGCAACTCACCCAAGCGGGTATTTTGAGCCTCTGGCATTTTCCCGGTCGCAAGCTGCAGTACCTTCTCATCCTCCAGCCCCGATATTACAGGGAAAAACGCCTCTTCTGAGAAGTTTTCTAGTGTGGGCCAGATCTGTTCGAGTGCCTCCTGCAACACGGTTGATGCGTCTTTGCTCGTCGCAGAACCCAGACGTTGGGCTTCCTCGACTAAACCGTTGGAGAGTTTTAAGGTAACTTCAATGGTCATAGAGCAGGTGCTAGCAGCGATCGCAATCTATACTTGCCGCGATCGTACTCTAAAAATTAGTCCAGAGGTGGTTCAATTCCCAAAGCCTTCAACTACTCTGCCAACCGAGCCGCCCGTGCTTCAGCCTCCTGAGCCTGCATCTGTAGCCTGCCGCACTTCCGTTTGTGCCTGCTGCGCTTCCAGTTGAGCTTTAACGGCTGCCTCTTCTGGCGTCGGTATCAATTCACTCGAAGGTTGAAAATACCGCAGCACCCCATCCTGAACACCCAAAAACAAATTCAGAACCTCGCTCCAAAGCCAGCCCTTGGCGTTGGGTGTGATGTCAGCATACTGCTGGCCCATCAACTGGTAGCCCTCAAACTCTAGTGTGTCTGGCGAAAACCAGAAATACTCTGGCGTACGGAAGCGATCCTGATACCGTGCTTTCTTCAGCGTGCGGTCAACTTGAGCTGTACCTGGCGAGAGCAATTCAATGATGATGTCAGGGTATTGTCCCCCTTCTTCCCACACCACCCAAGACCGCCGGGGTCGCTTTTCTGTCTGCTTTACCAAGAAAAAGTCAGGCCCGCGAAAATCTTTATTCTTAAGCTGCTCACGGCTAAAATAAATCGTCAAATTAGCGCCGATAAAAAAATCAGAGCGCTCTTGCCATAGCCACTCTAAGCAAGCCACCAAAAGGGCCAGTTGGGCGTAATGCAGCGAACTTTCCATTTCCGGTTCATCGCTATCTAATTGGGTCGCATCTGGCATTAAGTCAGCCAGTTGTTGAGCCGTTAAGGGCAGTGTTTGTGGGTTCATTGCAGAAGTTAACCTCCCAAGCTCTGCCGATATTGCTCAAATGCTCGTAGCGCAACGCTAGACCCTTCTTTCCAAGCACGCTCGACGTATTCGGGCAACACTGTTTTCACATCCACCGTTGGGAATGTTGAACTGATTCTACGATCTTCGTAGCCATCGGGTGTCAGGACATAAATGCTGAGCTGTTGCTGGCGATAGATCCATACTTCAGGAACGGCCAGGGTTTGGTAGATATCCAGATCGGTGAAGGAGGTGAGATCGACTGCAATAGCCAAATCTGGGGAAGGATCAACGGCTAAATCAATACGATCTTTGCCCAAGGCTGCTTGCCAATTTTGGATGTAGAAACAGGTGTCGGGTTCCAAGCCCGCTTCGCGAAGTCGTTTTAGGGTAATGGGGTCAAAGCCATGCCAGTTTCCATTTTGATGACGTAGCAAAGCCGTCACCAAATCGGCCAAGGTACGACTACGATTACCGTGTCCAGCCATCGGAGCCATAAGCGAAATCGTTTGAGTATGGGCGTTGTAGCGAATTTTGACGACGGCATCATCACGGCGACTGGCGAGTAGGGCCTCATAGTCGGCCCAAGTTTGGTAGGTCAGGGTGACCTGACTCCCCTCAGGAAGCTGAATCTGCTCGCGACTCACCCTTAAAACCATGGGGCGTATTCCTTGAATCCTTACTAGAAGGGTAACTCAGCGATCGGCGCTGCTTCACCTCAAACCTGTGTCAACGTATCTGTGAGAGATTTACAATTACTGCATTCTGGATCCCACACCTTGGATATAGAGTTTGGATGTAACAATCGCTTCACAAACATTGGGAGACTAGCTTTTTGGTTACCTATACTCGTGGGCAGAAGTGTTATGGTTTGCGACTTTGGGCCTGAAAGAGCTACAGATTCAGGATGAATATCGCAGCGATCGCGACAACCTCATTCAAGACTTCTACATTCCATGTCTAGAAAGAGCTACCGTTTACAATCGGGCGGTAGGCTTCTTTTCCAGTTCGTCAATGGCAGCCGTGGCGCGGGGGCTGACTGCGTTTATCCGGTCTGGGGGGCATATGCGGCTGGTGACCTCGCCGCAACTGTCTACCGAAGATGTCCAAGCCATTGAGCAGGGACTTAAAAACCGTGAGCAGGTCATTACCGATGCGCTCCTGCGGGAAGTCGAGGTAGAGCTACCCCAAGTGATTCAGGACCGGTTGGCGGCACTGATTTGGTTACTTAGCAAAGGCTTACTGGAAATTAAGCTCGCCATCCCCAAAACACTGCGAAAACGAGGGATTTATCATGAGAAGCTGGGGATTTTCGCTGATCAGTACGGCCATGTTGTGGCGTTTGCAGGCTCAGCGAATGAAAGTGCCAGTGCTTTGATTGACAACTTCGAATGTATTGAAGTCTACAGTTCTTGGGACAAGGGCGTTCAACGGCGATCGCGACGCAAAGCGCAGCACTTTGAGGATTTATGGAACAATCAAACCCAAAATGTTGAAGTCATTGCCTTTCCTGAAGCCGTAGCACGATCGCTGATTGCCGCCTATTGTCCTAATTCTCCCCCGACCCAAGAACCGCTGGCGGCTAGCCCCAAAGGGCTGTACGACTTAATGCCACCGGGGATACCAAGATTGCCCCTTGATTTAGCGCTACGTCCATACCAACGGCAAGCCTTAGCAAACTGGTTCAAAAACAAGGGACGCGGCACGCTGAAGATGGCAACGGGCAGCGGCAAAACAATTACGGCCCTGGCGATCGCCACCGAACTCTACCGCAAGTGTCACGCTCAAAATAACCCCCTACAAGCACTGCTCATTGTTTGCCCCTATCGCCACCTCGTGACGCAGTGGGCGAAAGAAAGTCGTCAGTTTGGGTTGCAGCCAATTTTGGCGTTTGATCGCGCCCAGACCTGGCAAAGTGATTTGCAAGCTCAACTATTATCGCTGATGGGGGGACGCCACCCTTTCATCACGATCATCACGACCAATGCCACACTGCGGCAGGATTCCTTGCAGTCACAACTGCCTTTTTTGCCTCCATTAACCCTGGTTATTGGGGATGAAGCCCATAACTTAGGCGCAGCCAATCTGGCAGCTTGCTTACCAGAGACAATTAGACTACGACTGGCCCTCTCGGCCACCCCAGAGCGCTATTTTGACGAGGTGGGAACGGAACGAATTTTTGAGTATTTCGGGCCGGTATTAGAGCCAGAATTTACACTCAAAGATGCGATTCAAGCAGGAGCCTTGGTTCAGTACACTTACACACCGTTGCTTGTAGAACTGGTGCCGGAGGAAATTGAACGCTATGCTGAGCTGACAGCCGCCATTGGTCGTGCCTTGGGGATGGGTGGCCGGGAAGATAATGTCGCACTGGAGCGTTTGTTATTTGAGCGAGCCCGGTTGTTGGGCACGGCTCAGAACAAACTGGTGATGCTGCGATCGCTTATGGGCGATCGCCTCGATACTGACCACACGCTGTTTTACTGTGGAGATGGTTCGGTCGAGGATGAGACAACCGAGGCAAGTCGTCGGCAGCTAGCGGCGGTCACACATCTCCTAAAGGGTAAACTTGGCTATGCCGTCGAGCCCTATGTGGCTGAGACCTCCTTGGCCGAACGGGAAGACCTACGCTACGCCTTTGAGCGGGGCCATCTCAAGGGATTGGTCGCGATTCGCTGTTTGGATGAAGGGGTCGATATTCCGGCCATTCGAACGGCGGTCATTTTGGCCAGTAGTAGCAATCCGCGACAGTTTATCCAGCGCCGGGGACGCATTTTGCGACGGGCAGCAGGCAAACACCAGGCGGAACTATTTGACATGATCGTGGTGCCGCCGGATTTGGGGCGCGACTATTGGGCGATCGAGCGGCGAGTGTTGCGGGGAGAGTTGACGCGTTTTGTCGAGTTTGCTGATTTGGCTCTAAACGCGGGTGAGGCGCGCAAGCGACTTTACCTGTTGCAAGAAAAATATGAGCTGCTAGATTTATAAGCTAGACCTCGGTCACATCGAGAGCCAGGGATTGAAATCCCCGGTTCGGAGCTCAAGTCCGCTGAGCGGACTCGGAAGGATTTTAGGAATTTGGGATTAGATTGAGGTATCGGGGGCTGATGGTACGGAATCCGAATCAGGCGGAAATTGAGGAGCCGATCGCGACGGCTCCGCCGGAGGTGGAGCGCATCATACGAGAGGTAATTCGGCTGGAAAAGGCCAATTTGGCGACGGACCGCCCCCGCATTCGGGCGGATGTTCTCAAGATTATTAAGGACGCTGTGAAATGAAGCTGCTGGCGCTCAAGCTTTTCAATTTTCGGCAATTTTGGGGTGAGGTGTCCTTGGATTTGGCACATCAAGGGGAACGCTGCACCACGGTCATCCACGGTAACAATGGGGCGGGCAAGACGACGCTGCTGAATGCTTTTACCTGGGTGCTGTACAACGACTTTAGTGCCGCGTTTGCGCCAGGACCGTTGGTAAATAATCGGGCGTTGGCGGAGGCGCGCCTGGGGACGCGGGTGGAATGCTGGGCAGAGGTGTTGTTTGAACATACGGAGCGTGAGTACCGAGTCCGGCGATCGCGCTTTGTCGATAAGCTCAGCAGGGAAGCTGTCGTCGAGGAAACAGCGGGGGATTGGCTGCTCAAACTCAATGGCAAACTTATCCGTGAATCAGACGAAATCGAAGATGCGATTGGGAGTGTCCTGCCTAGCAGCCTGCACCGTTACTTTTTCTTTGATGGAGAACGGATTGAGCGCATTGTCAAATCGGAAAACCGGGCGGATATGGCAACGGCGATTAAAACGCTACTAAGTGTGGAGATGCTGGAGCGAGGCATTAATCACCTCGATTATGCCCGCAAAATGCTGGAGCGGGAGCTGCGTGATATCGGCGATACTGAAACGAAGCGGTTGGTCTCAGAAAAGACCCGTCTGGAAGACCAGAAAGCCCAGAAGCAGAAACGCGGTGAAGCCCTTTTGCAGGATTTACATGATCAAGATGAGCTGAAGCAGAAATACACGGCTCAACTCCGCGATCTGGCCAGCGTCAAGGAAATCCAGGAGCGGCGGGACGCGCTACAGCGGCAAATGGAAGACTTGGAGCAGCAGCTCAATCGCAGTGAAGATCGGCTACGGCGCACCATTTCGTCGCGGGGCTACATGGTGTTTTTGGGCGATGCCATTACTGAATTCAAGGAACTAGCCGCGGATCTGCGGCGTAAGGGAGAGTTACCCGCCGGTATCAAGCGACAGTTTGTGCAGGATTTGCTGGATCGAGAAAGTTGCATTTGCGGGGCGGGGCTGAGCCAGGGTACGGAAAATCGTCAGGAAGTCGAAGCTTGGCTGGATAAGGGGGGCTTGCAGGATGTGGAAGAAGCCGTCATCAAAATGGGGGGGGAGGTAGAAAGCCTGGAGCGGCAGATTCCGGAATTTTGGGCTGAAATTGATCAAGAACAGGCCAGCATTGAGAATCTACGCCAGAAGATTGGACGCCTGCAAGACCAGATCAGCGATATTCGCGATCGCTTGAAGGAGGATGGGGATATCAATGTGCAGGGGATTGAGCGGCGGTTAGAGGAAACGGAACAGCAAATTACAGCGAGACATCGCGAAGATGCGGTCTTAAAGGAAGAAATTAAGCAACTGGCAGCTGATATCACTGATATCGATAAAAAAATCAAGGCCCACAAGACCAAAGATAAGGAGCAGGCACGGGTCAAGCGTCAAATTGCAGCGGCTCAAGATGCGATCGTTCGTTTGGAAGAGGTCAAGCATCGAGTGGACCTTGCCTTTCGGGCTAAGTTGCAAGAAAAATTGCGCGAGGAATTTCGGAAAATTTCTTTTACGCCCTATCTGCCGAAACTTACGGAAAACTATGAGTTGATGCTGGTAGATCCCACGCTGGAGGGTGAGGCGATTGTGGCGGCTTCGACGGGCCAAAATCAGATTCTGAGTTTGGCGTTTATCGGCAGTGTAATTGACCGGGTGCGGTACTGGAGTCAGAAACATACTGCGATCGGGCTAGATGGTGGGGGCTTTCCGATTGTGATGGATTCGCCTTTTGGGAGTCTGGACTCGGTGAATCGGAGCAATATTGCGGCGGCGATCGCGACGCTGGCGGATCAGCTGCTGGTGATGGTGAGTAAGACGCAGTGGCTGAATGAGGTGGCGACGGAAATGGAGTCGTCGGTGGGGGCGGAATATGTGTTGGTGTATCACACGGCGAAGGAGGATGCTGAGCCGGATGTGATGGAGCGGTATGGTCGCACGTATCCGTTGGTGCGATGCAGCCCCAATGAATTTACATGGACAGAGGTGGTGAAGGTTGATCCGGGGTGAGCTGTCGCTAAAATGAACGCATTGCCTCATCACGACGAGGAAAATCATGATTGCGACTAGACTTTCCCTGGCTGATTATCTGAGCCTGCAAGATGGCCAAGAGGCTTGTTGCGAATTTGTGGATGGGGAAATCATTGAAATGCCGCCAGAGAGCGAAGAAAATGTGGTGATCGGCGGCTACCTCGTGGCTCAGTTTTTGCACGTGGTTCCTTTTGACTGGGTTCGTCAGGGTCGAACGGAGTTAGTGGTGTCGGGACGGGTCCGTATTCCTGACTTTATGGTTTTGGGCGAAGACCTGACTGCCGCGTTGGTGGGTAAGCGTCGCAGTACAATTACGGAAGATATGCCACCGCCGTTGCTAGTAGTGGAGGTGGTGTCACCAGGCAAAGTGAATGAGGATCGGGATTATCGCTATAAGCGATCAGAATATGCAGCACGGGGTATTGAGGCGTACTGGATTATTAACCCAGTGAAGCAAACAGTGGCGGTGTTGACACTTGTTGATGGGCTTTATGAGGCACAGGAACTGAAAGGAGAGGCAGTCTTGCGATCGCCTCAGTTCCCGACGCTAGAGCTGATGGTAGGCAAGCTATTAAACCCTCGGCAAAGCAATTAGGCATAGTTTGCCGAAAGATGGATAAACTAAGGAACCATAACCAAGCCTAAAAAGAAACCCGGTTTCCCTCTACCTTCTACCCTCCATCCTTCACTTTCCCCACTACCCTTTACTCCCTACAGACTCACTCTTCCAAGATGAAAACCTCTCTAGAGCTATTAAGGGCACAAAAGAAGGACATTCTGGCGATCGCAACCAAGCATGGAGCGTCTAATATTCGGGTGTTTGGCTCGGTAGCTAGGGGGGAGGCGACTGAGGAAAGTGATATTGACCTACTCATTGATTTAGAACCAAACCGCAGCTTGCTTGACCATATTGGGCTAATGCAAGATTTAGAAGACTTGTTAGGCTGCCCGGTAGATATAGTTGAGGCAGCTGCACTGCATGAACGAATACGAGATCGGGCTTTAAAGGATGCGACTGAGTTATGACCCAGGAGGATAGCCTATTTTTAAGCGATATTTATGAGGCAATTCTTAAGATAGAAGACTACACGCAGGATGGATGTGATATTTTCATACAGACTCCCATGATTCAAGATGCCGTAATTCGGAATTTTTAAATTATTGGTGAAGCGACTAAGCGGTTATCTGATGAATTGAGACGGGCAAACTCAGATATTCGTTGGCAGCAAGTAGCTGGTCTAAGAGACGTTTTGATTCATGGATATAGGAGTGTCCGGCTTGTCAGGATCTGGAATATCATTGAGCAGGATTTACCCCTACTGAAAGACCGTGTTAGCACACTTCTGCTAACTTTAGATAATACTTAACTCACGCTTCCTAACATCAAACTGAGCCCTTAGCCTTGCCCCTTTAACCCTTACTTCCAAAAACGATGGCAGATATCCGTATCAAAATTGCAAAGGATAAGGCGAAGTTGGTGAAGGCGTTGCGGGCTGGTGAGGGATCAACGGGACCGTTTCAAACTTATTATGAAGTTCTAGCTTTTGCTGCAGCAGTGGGCATGAAACATAAAAGATTTCACTCTTTTAGTGAAGATGAAACCTCAAAGGAAATTGATCCTATAAGACAGGAACAATTTGCCTCAAAAGGCTATGAACAACTCATTAATTTAATTTCACTTACTCATATCCGTGAGCCAAGCATCTTAAGTGACGATGAATCTTTCAGGAAAAGAAGAGTAGAAGTATTTGAGGCATATTCAAATGGAGGCTTAGACTTTTTAATGGAAGTTTTACATGGTGCTAATGATTATAGAAACCAAATCATCCTAATCTTGACTGCCCAGAAAAGTGAATTGGTTAAACGTCAGAATCCAGAAGATATTTTGGATTGGGACATCATGAAAAATATTCTACCGTGATTACTTTGTATACTTACGTTTCTATAGATATTGGAGGATAAATGACGATAACCCCACGTGGCATGAGTATTCAGGAAGCATATCGTCTATATCGAGAGGGTCATCTTTTAGTAAATAGAAAGTATCAGAGAAAGCTTGTATGGACAATCTCGGAGAAGCAGAGATTAATCGGAAGTATATTGAAAGAATATCCTATACCTCTTATCCTTTTGGCAGAAAGGCCAAAACTATATGGAAGTGGCCATTACGAAATTATAGATGGTATGCAAAGGCTTAATGCGATTTTTTCTTTTCTGGAAAATGCTTTTCCATACAATAATAGTTATTTTGATGTTTCAGAATTTTCCAGAGCTAAGCAGGTTTCAGATGCTGGTTCTTTTGAGGCTGTAACAGAGCCTGATGATTTATTATCCCCATCTGAATGTGCAGATATAATGGACTACCAATTGGCAGTAACTATATACACTGCCATGGAAGACATACAAATCACCGAGGTTTTTGGAAGAATCAACTCTAGTGGCAAACATCTCAGCTCTCAAGAAAAGAGGCAAGCTGGTATTACTAGCAACTTTTCTGAGTGTGTTAGAGAAATAGCTATAGAAGCGCGTGGAGATGTCACGCCTAGAAAGGTTTTGCAACTAGTTGACATGCCAGAAGTCAGCATAGACTCTAAGAGGTCAAGGCAAGGTTATGGGGTAAAGGCAGAAGAAACCATCTGGTGTAAACATGGCGCAATAACTGTTAATCAGCTTAGAGATAGTGAAGATGAGCAGATGATTGCTGATATAGCAGCAACGATTTTATTGGGAAGCCCACTTCCTGTAAGCCCTGAAAAACTTGATGCCCTATATAATCCAGAGGACAAAGAATTTAAGAATGTTGAGCAATCTCTTGCAGTGTATGGTTCTGAAACTTTAAAGAGCCAAATTGTTGGCACTATTTCTGTTTTGGAGGAAACAATGGAAGCCTCCGAATCTGGAAGGATTGGATTAAGAGGATTAGTTAACTCGAAAAGCTCCAATCCTATTAAAACTGCTTTTTACACTGTATTCATGGCTTTCTTTGAGCTGGTTGTAAATGAAGAAAAGAAACCCGCAGATTCAGATGGAATTTGTAATTCCTTAAACAATCTTCAAAAGAGGTTAAGCTTGAGCACCCACTATACTACTACTGAGGCAAGACGACAAAATATTGATCAAACTAAAGGATTAATTTCGCAGTATTTCGTTTCTGGAGAGCCGTCAGTACTTAAGCATGGATCGGGGTTAGTCAAAGAACTTGAGAATTCACTTCGCCGCTCGCGATTAGAAACTCCAAGATATGAGTTCAAACAAGGATTACTACGCCTTGATCATAGAAGAGAAGAGGATCCACAAATGATTTCCAAAATAATTGAAACCATTTGTGGGATTTCCAACTTAGGTCCAGATGCGGATGGTTATTTATTTATTGGTGTAGCTGATTGCTTGCAGCACGCAGAAAGAATTAGAGGACTTGATGGTGAAGATTTTATTGATGTCAGTGGTAGATACGTTGTTGGTATTGAGCGAGAAGCAAACATATTGGGAGTAAGTTTGGACGATTACGTCAAAAGAATTGCGGATAAAATAATGACCTCAGATTTGAGTGAGCCTTTGAAGACTCAAGTCCTATCAAAATTTGACTCGATTGATTATAGAGGAAAGTCAGTAATTAGAATTACTGTTCCTGCTCAAAAAGCTATTTCCTTTGTTGGGTCTAATGCATTCACAAGGATGAATAACTCCACAATTGCTGTCGATAGCAGGCAACTTTTATCTCTAAATGAATTATTTTCGAAACCTAGAAACACATGAGGATTGGGAGTTTTCATCTTCAAGCTAGTCATCCTCAAGAATACTCACTAAATATAATTCAACAAATTTTCTTGCAGCCTCTTGATTTAATAGTTTGAGCGCCTGGACTATTTCAACAACAGTTTCAGCTGTTGGATCACGCTGACCATGAAACCAACGACTAACACTGCCACGTTCTACCCCCATCGCAACAGCGAGACTGTTCTGACTGATGTTGTAAGTCTCTAGAACCTGCTTCAGTACTTGGCTTGCTCTTCCCATGACCTAATCCTGTCAGAGGATCTTAAGCAGGTAAATGTTGCTTAATGGATCACACTCAGTATTTTTGTGATACGGTGTGATCCATTAAGCAACATTTTTCATTTTCCCATGTACACACAATGCTTTCTGGCAGAGAGTTTTGCCCTGCCTGCAGTTCCTTGTGCCCATTTTCCCGGCACCACATCAGAGAAGGAAACTGTTCGGCTTCACATTGTCGGTTCCTTGCGAGGAATTGCCTCCATTACCCACACCCTGCATGTTCTCGGATTTGCTGAAGTCAATGCCTGGAGTCAGCCCCAATCAACAGGTAATCCTGGCGAATACGTCACAGTTTTGATCCGTCAGGTAATGTTTCCATGAGAAAAGTTGTGCCATCAATGTTTCGGATCCAGATAAACGCGGACACAGAGCAAGAAGTTGAAGCCTTTATGACAACTATCTCAGCCGAGGACGTGGTCATAGAAGAATGGGACTACACTCTCAGGGAAACAGGAAAAACTGAGACCATAGTTCATGGATTTGGAATGTCACCTTGTTTGCCCAAGTATCTGAACCGTCTTGCTGACGTTATGGAGATATCACTTATCTACGCTGAACCTGTCATCCAAGAGGAATATCAATGCTTTCTCTCAGAACAAGCCTCAAACACTAATAGAGAGGAGTGCTAAGCATGGTTGCGGCAACTGATAATCTAAGCCCCGGACGTTCAGTAACCGAACTGCTGGCAGATGTAGAAGCTTTGACAGCTGAGATTCAGGCGCTCTATACCTTGGACGATATTCCTTGGATAGTGGGCTATTCTGGCGGCAAAGACTCTTCGGCAACCCTGCAGCTTGTGTGGAATGCGATCGCTGCCCTGCCTCGCAAAGAGTGCCAGAAGCCCATACATGTCATCTCAACTGACACTCGCGTCGAAAATCCCATCATCTCGGCTTGGGTCAAAGAGTCTCAGAAGCAGATAAAGGCTGCAGCTCGCCGTAGAAGACTCCCTTTTGAGCCTAAACTGTTGATTCCAGAGATTAAAGACACATTTTGGGTGAATTTAATTGGGAAAGGTTATCCTGCCCCGCGCCGCAAATTCAGGTGGTGTACCGAGCGATTGAAGATTAGACCCTCCAATACCTTTATCCGTGAACAAGTACGCGCTAGCGGAGAAACGATTTTAGTATTGGGCACCCGTAAGTCAGAGAGCAGCAAACGGGCACATTCAATGGCAAAACACGCCCGGCGACGCATCCGCGATCGCCTTAGTCCCAACGCGGCTTTACCGAATTCGTTGATATATAGCCCTATTGAAGATTGGAGTGATCAAGATGTTTGGCTCTACCTCCACACCTTCCCAAATCCATGGAGCACAAAGGGCAAAAACCTTAACAAAGACCTTTTCCAGATTTATCGGGGAGCAACCGCAGACAATGATTGTCCCCTAGTCGTGGATACCTCTACCCCAAGCTGCGGGGGATCGCGTTTTGGCTGCTGGGTTTGCACTCTGGTAGACAAAGACAAATCGATGGAGGCAATGATTCTCAACGACGATGAAAAATCCTGGATGGAGCCACTTTTAGATCTTCGTGATGAACTTGACTTTCGCACGGATGAAAAGCGCCAGAAAGAGCGTGCAAACCGTGACTTTCGCCGTATGAGTGGTCGTGTAGAACTTTTTGAACATAGGGGCGATAACGGCGAACCGACCATAGCACCCATTCCCGGTCCCTACATCAAAGCCTGGCGCGAAGAGCTACTACGCAAAGTGCTAACAACGCAAGAGCAGGTTCGTCAACTGGCTCCATATGAGATGAAAACAATCGAACTAATCAGTCAGGAGGAACTACTTGAAATTCGTCGTATTTGGCGTGAAGACAAACACGAATTTGATGACTCCCTCCCCCGCATTTACTACGAAGTTACTGGACAAAGATTTCAAGATCCTCGCCCCACTAGCGATACCTCCCATCTCGGCTCCGACGAATGGGCCATCCTGCAAGACCTCTGCGGCGATGACCCTCTGTATCTCGAACTCATCACCAAACTCCTCGACACCGAGCGCAAGTTCCATACCAAAAGCCACCGCACCGGCATCTACAAAGAACTCGCAGCCTGCTTCGAGACCAGCGCCCTCCCTAAAGCCGCCGCAATCCAGCAAGCCGAAGCCATCCGCGACATGAAACAAGCCCAAGACCAAAGCGACCTCCCCGCCTTCCAAAACGCCTGGGCCAAAGTTAAATTCGGTCAGCCGCCTCAGGCAAACCCCTGATCAAATAATGGTTCCACCGCAGACCACACCTGATTTTGGGCATGGTGCTGCTTCTGATTTTCCACATACGCGATCGCCCGTTGAAGCTGGCGACCGCTCACCGAAAACGCTCCGTAGCCCACCTGCCACTGAAACCGTTCTGTTCCCGATAATGCCACCCGATTGCGATGACGCGAACTACTGCCCTTAAGCCCTTTCACAAACTCCGCGACTGTCAACGTCGGTGGAATCGAGGCCACCACGTGAATATGATCTGCGGTGCCATTAATCGCATGGACAATACAGCCCAAACTAACCGCCTTGCCAATCATGTAGCCGTACAAATCCGCTTCCCAACGCGGATCAATGATGGGGGCGCGATATTTGGTCGCCCAAACCAGATGATAATGGAGTCGCCACAAGGCCACTGCTCAACTCCTGAAATGATGCATCCTCTGCTAATTTGCCCAAATGGGGGAATGAAATGCGTTTGATTGAGATTTTGGGCGATGCCGATATGGGGGAGCCCGGCATTCAAATGACCCGGCTCAACGCTAATGTCTCGCGGCGACAGGATGCTCCACAATCCTCTTTAGAGGATTTAACCGATGAGCCCTGGAATTTAATTCCGGGGCGGGATTTGGGGGGCTCCTGGAATTTGATTTCGGGGCGGAATTTGGGCAACCGCGAACTTGCAACCGGATTGGATGCCGATATGGGGGAGCCCGGCATTCAAATGACCCGGCTCAACGCTAATGTCTCGCGGCGACAGGATGCTCCACAATCCTCTTTAGAGGATTTAACCGATGAGCCCTGGAATTTAATTCCGGGGCGGGATTTGGGGGGCTCCTGGAATTTGATTTCGGGGCGGAATTTGGGCAACCGCGAACTTGCAACCGGATTGGATGCCGATATGGGGAAGCCCAGCATTCAAATGACCGGGTTCAAAGCTAATGTCTCGCGGCGACAGAATGCTCCACAATCCTCTTCAGAGGATTTAACCGATGAGCCTTGGAATTTCATTTCGGGGCGGGATTTGGGAGGCTCCTGGAATTTGATTTCGGGGCGGAATTTGGGCAACCGCGAACTTGCAACCGGATTGGATGCCGATATTGGGGAGCCCGGCATTCAAATGACCCGGCTCAACGCTAATGTCTCGCGGCGACAGAATGCTCCACAATCCTCTTCAGAGGATTTAACCGATGAGCCTTGGAATTTCATTTCGGGGCGGGATTTGAGGGGCTCCTGGAATTTGATGCCGGGGCGGGATTTGGGAGGCTCCTGGAATTTCATTCCGAGGCGGTATGTATGGGCTAAGGGAGTGTGACTATGATCTTCCTGGAGCTGGTTCTACAAAACTTTGGCCCTTACCAAGGGCGGCATTACCTCGATCTAAGCCCAAATCCCGATCGCCCCATCATCCTCATCGGTGGCCTCAACGGGGGTGGCAAAACCACCCTCATGGACGCCCTGCGCCTTGTTCTGTATGGGGCGCGTGCTCCCCTCGATCGCCGCCGTACCCTGGCCTATGCCGATTTCCTTACCCAATGTGTCAATACCCACGCCCCCCCTGAAGCCGAGGCCGCGATCGCCCTCGAATTCGAACGAGTGCTCCACATCAGCGGGATCGAAAAACTCGGCAAAATCCGCATCATCCGAACCTGGCAACGCGGGACTAAAGACACCCTTACCGTCGAACTCGATGGCTGGCCCAGTGAAACATTGACCCAAACCTGGGACGAACAGATTGAGGATTGGCTTCCCGTCGGCTTGTCCAACCTGTTTCTCTTTGACGGCGAACAAGTCAAAGAACTAGCCGAACAAGAAACCCCACCCCCCAACGTCATCAGTGCGATTCGCTCCGTTCTTGGACTGGAACTGGTCGATCGCCTCGCCAACGACCTCGCCATTCTCGTCGGGCGTAAAAAAGCCGATCGCAGTGATGTTGAAGCCCAGCAAGACTTCCAAACTCTGACCCATAAGATTCAACAAACCGAGAACGATTTACAAACCGAAGCTGATCACATCGAGCAGCTTGGCGCTGCTCTTGCCGAGGCGGAAGCAACGCTCCAGGTCGCCGAAGATCGCTTTTTTGCAGGCGGTGGCCACATTACCGAACAGACCAATCCACTGCAAGAGCAAGTCACAATCCATCTTACCGAAATCAAAATCCAAACCCAGGTGCTACAAGACCTCGCCGCATCTACTTTGCCCTTAGCCCTGATTCAACCCTTGCTCACGGATGCCGCTAAGCAAGGCCAGCTTGAACAAGCACAGCAAAAAGCTGCGATCGCTCAGACGGCCCTCACCGAGCACGACCAACGTCTTCTGGAAGTCCTCAACCAACTAAAACTCAAGCCCACCCAGCAAAAGACGATACGAGCCTTTCTCAAACAAGAAGCCCAAACACTCAGCGCCAGTGCCAGCAGTCAACCCTGGCTGCAAGCCTCAGATGATGCCTTAACTCAGCTCACCCATATCCTGCAACACCAACTCCCAGCCGAACAACACCTCACCCGGACTCACCTAACACAAATCCAAACCGTTAATGGGGCGATTGATGCAATTGAGAGCAAGCTGGCTAAGGCCGCCTCGCCAGAAGATTACGAACGTCTTAAGTCAGCTCGCGATCGCGCCCATATTCACCTCAATGAATGCCAAATTAGTGTGGAAATTCATCACCGCCGCCAAGCCGAGCTAACCCGCCAACGCGAAACCTTGAAAAAACAGCTCAATACTTACAGCACAACCGCGATCGAGCACAGCAAAAATAACACCCTGCTAGCCACAGCTCCACGCGTGCAGCAAACCCTGGTCGCCTTTCGCCAACGCCTCACCGAGAAAAAACTCGGCGAACTAGAACAATCCATTACCCAATATTTTTTACTGCTGCTCCACAAATCCAGCCTGATACATCGCGTCATGGTGGATGCTGAAACCTTTCGCCTCAACCTCTACGATATCGAAGGCGAACCCCTCCCTATCCAGCGCCTCTCCGCTGGTGAAAAGCAACTCCTTGCGATCTCCTTCCTATGGGGATTGGCTAGCGTTTCAGGCCGACAGCTTCCCGTCGCGATCGACACCCCCCTCGGCCGCCTCGATTCGAAACATCGCCGTCACCTCGTTGATTGCTACTTTACCCAGGCTAGCCACCAAGTCATTCTCCTCTCTACCGACACTGAAATTCGTTCCGAAGAAGTTAAGCGCCTGAGAGAGCAAGGGGCCGTGGCCCGAGAATATTTACTCGAATATGACGCTACCCAGCGCCAGAGTAAAGTGAGAGAAGGATATTTTTGGTGACTTTTGGAATCCTCTGTGAACAAGCCTTAATTCAGGTAACCGCTGCGTAGCCATGCAATCTCCCGTTGAACGCATCAAACTCTCCCAATCCGCTAAAGATCAGCTCATTAAGCTCAAGCGCGTCACCAAAATCCCTACTTGGAACGTGCTGTGTCGCTGGGCACTCTGCCGATCCCTAGCCGAACCCTCCATCCCCTCCCCCGTTCCCATTCCCGCCGATAGCAACCTGGAAATGACCTGGCAAGTCTTCGGTGGCCCCATTGCTGACCAACTCCTTATCGCCCTCAAACAACGCTGTCATAACGATGGCCTCGGCACAGATTCCGAAACCCTGGCGACCCAGTTGCGCCTTCACCTGCATCGCGGTATCGGTTATTTAGCAGGTGATCCCAATCTCAAAAGTATCGAGGATTGGGTGAAATTGGGCGTGTAATTAAGGCGATCGCAACAGTAAGCTATCCTAAATTCAATCGCCAAGGAGTTTCCATATACTTATGCAAGCCTACGAATTATCAGCTACCCTCACTTCTAACGGTCAGTTAGTGCTGCCTGATTTTCATTTAGATCCCATTTTCCATAATTCACAAATTCGGGTAATTGTCCTAGTTGAAGAAACAAGCGATATTTCAGATAATGAATGGCTACATTCTGCTGCGCACAATCCAGCTTTCGACTTTCTGCATAATCCTGAGGAAAACATTTACTCACTAGATGATGGCAAACCTTTCGAGTATCAAGGGTAAGGTAGTGTTAATTCCTTTTCCATTTGATGACTTATCCGCAACTAAAGTTAGACCTGCTGTCTGTCTCACCAATGCAGTCAGAGAATTCCAGCACACTATACTGGCGTTTATCACGAGTCGTATACCTAACACGCCTCTACCGACTGACATCGTTTTTGAACCGTCTCATCCAGATTTTGCAGCCAGCGGTTTACGGAAATCCTCGGTCTTGCGACTCCATTTTCTAATGACTGCACGTACATCACTAATTTTGCGCGAACTTGGCCAACTCTCTGAAACGACGCAAAATGAAATCGCTGCACGTTTATGCAGGCTTTTGGCTGAGGGGTGATGCAATTTTCAGCCTAACAATCTCATCTTTTGCACCATCCTAACGGTTGGCAAACAGAAGCGGTTGTATACTCCCGTCCGGCAAGATATCTGGGAGCCACTCATCACCTCGATGCTCAGTCCCATCCCACTTCTCTGGCCAAGTATTCGCTGTGATCAGTTCTCGAATTCGGGCTAACTCTTCATCATTGATCAAGCTCACGTTTGGCTGTCCACACGTTGCCGCTGCCGAGTTCACTTCATCCTGAATGCGCCGAATTTCGCCCAACATCCATTGCCGTGTTTCCAAAGTCAACGGCCCCAAACGTCCCTGTTTCTTCGCCAGCGTGCCGTCCTTGCGGACTTCCCCATGCTTCCGCAAACGGTATTGGGGCTTTTTCACCTCCCAATACAAAGGCCGCAGTTGTCGCAATGGTGCTAGATAGGCCCACTTCGGATTTGCTAACACCCGCTCCAGAGCCGCATCCTCCTGCACCAGGGGACAACCAATGCACCCTGTCCGGGCATTCATGGGTTCTGTCTCACCGAGTTCATCCTGCGGGTCGTGACCATATACCTCAGCAATGTCAAAGGTGGGATAGCCCAATTCCACATCCGCCTGCACCAACCAGTCCCACACATGGCATACCCGCCAATGCAGCAACGGTGCTAGCGTATCGGCAACTGCCTGGGACGAGGTCTGCTGAAACCAGCCCTGACCACACTCGCCACCATCACGGGTACAGCTCATGGCAATTCGTTGATCCCGAGCCGCTGACTCGCCAATCCTTACCCCTGTCAGCATCAAAAACTTTTCGCCTCGCTCCTCCCGCAAGGTTGCGAGTTCCCGCTCCATGCTCATCACCTTCAGCTTGGGCGTACACCACCGAAACGTATTCGATGGTGGGGGCACGCCGCGCCCCAACATGTAGACAAAGTAGCGATGATCCAAGTGCGGCAACACAATTCGGGTGTCAAATCCCCGCCCCCGGAGATTAGCCATCAACGCCATCGCCGCATTGTGCAGCGGCGGCAACTCCTGGCGTGTGTCGGCATAGAGCACCGTCACGCTCGTTGGTCGAGGAACTTCACCCTTTTCAATCAGATTCGCAACTAACGTAACGGTTGCTGAAGAATCCTTACCGCCTGAGAACGCGATCGCCCAATGCCGATACAAAGATCCATAGTGGCGCAACGACTCCACCGACAGCTCAATACTGCGCTCTAGCGATAGGCGTTCATTTTCAAACAGGCTGAGCGTTCTCATGTAGACACAAGGGATGACAGCGAAGAGGGCTTAAGTAGCGTTATTTTAGCGGCGAATCACTATCTGAACACTAGCTGTAGTCATTTTTTATTGAATGAGGCCGATATCAAATTCAATTGGGCCAGTAGTCAGCGGCCTTTAGTATACGTGTACTGAGCGGTAAATGCTATGCCTCGTAAGGAGTACAACAAGCTAATTCGCGATCGCATCCCCACCATTCTGGAGAAGCAGCAAATTCCATTTGCCGTAGAAACGATGACGACCGATGAGTACCGGCAAGCCTTGCAGCAAAAACTCGTGGAGGAAGCCCAAGAAGCTGCTGAAGCTGAGGCAGATGATTTAACCATGGAGTTGGCGGACTTACTAGAAGTTATCGATGCCACCCTCATCGCCCATGGCCTTAAACGTGAGCAAGTTCTGGCCTGTCA
>JBCBTQ010000075.1:0-23443 GCA_039818605.1 Cyanobacteria bacterium J06639_14
CGGAGCGATCGGGATCGGCTCACTTATGGCACTGATTCGCTGGAAGATTCCGACTTGGCAGTTGGTCTTGCTCGGCGGTGTCATCGGCTTATTTGTCGGGTTTATTCCTGGTGGGCTGGGGTGATAGGTCCTGGATAGTAGGGGGAGACGCGACCTGCCGCATCTTTACGCTGCGGTTGTTACCTTCCACCTCCACTCTCTACCCTCTACCTCTACTCTCTACCCTCCACCCTCTACTCTCTACCCTCCACTCTCTACTCCCTAATCTTTTCTACCGGTTTCATATTGGAACGAGTATGGTGAGGATCGGCGTGGGGGATGAGGGAGTGGGGTTTTTCTAGCCCGTGATTTTCCATCAAAGTTTGATTCCCCATGACTTCATGAGGAATACCATCGGCGATGATACGTCCTTCATCCAGGAGGATGACACGATCGCACGTTTCCAGCAAAAATTCCAAATCATGGGAGGCAATGAGCAGGGCCTCGTCCGATTGCTGTAGGAAACGGATAAGACGACGACGAGTGCGTAAATCGAGGCTGGCCGTCGGTTCGTCGTAGAGTAAGATGCGGGGACACATGGCAAGTAGCCCGGCGATCGCGACCATTTGTTTTTCGCCCCCTGACAAGTGATGCGGAGGCCGTTCGGCAAGAGCGTTGATCCCCGTAAGTTCTAGGGCCGCTTCGACTCGGGCCATCACTTCGGAATGCTCCAGGCCCAAATTTTCAGGACCAAAGGCAATATCGTCCCGCACCGAAGGTGAAAAAAGTTGATCTTCAGGATCTTGGAACAGTAATCCGACTTCAGGCTGAAATTGATTAGGCTGAACGGGCTTATCAAACACCGTGATGGTGCCGTTACTCGCCTTTAAGAGACCACAAATCAACATAAAGAGGGTGGTTTTACCACAGCCGTTGTGGCCAATGAGGCCCACCCGTTCGCGATCGCGAATAGTCAGCGTAATGTCCTGCAGTATGTCTGGATTATCCGGATAAGAAAAGGCGACCTGATTGAGGGCAATGGCCACTGGTTGCAATCGGGGATCGAGAAAAGCAGGCGGCGTTGAATTCGGCAAAAGCTGACTCATAAGTTAGAGAGCATCCATTCTCCAAAGACAAAACTAAAGGCAGCCATCAGTGTGAAAGCAGTGGCTAGTCGAGTGACGGCGTTGTGGACTGAGGAAACCGTTGTAGTGTGCGCCTGGATGCGAGTGCTGTGTCCATAGCCTCGCAATCGCATGGCTTTATAGACTTTTTGTGATCGTTCATAACTCCTCAAAAGAAGACTGCCAAACAAGGCAACCAACCGCGCCCATTGCTGTCGCATTGTCTGATTTAGGACGCCATAGCCTCGCAGGCGCATGGCCTGTTGCATTGTGGCAAGTTGGGTCGCAATGTCATAAAGGTAGCGGTAAGTCAACAAGGTCATATCGGTCAGTAAAGAAGGCAATCCTAAAGAGCGGAGCGCTCTCAGGATGTCGAGGAAAGGCGTAGTTCCTAACAAAATGAAACCAGTCACCACAATGGCCAGGAATCGACCAGCAATCAGAGCGGCGATCTGTATTCCTTCTAATCTCAGGGCAAACCATTGCCACTGCCAAATCACAGTATCGCCAGAGACCCAGGGCAATACACTCACCATGGCGACCACGAACAAGCCCGGATACGGTAGCCGATGCGACAGGTAGGCCAAGGGTAGTCGGGAGCAGCCATACAGCAGCACTACCACGGTAAGGACCCAGGGGATCAATATCAGATGCTGGACAAGAGCAATGGCAAACATCAGAGTCAGCAGACTGATCAGCTTAGGTCGAACAGCCCAGCGATGAATGATTGACTCCCGAGGGAAATAGATAGTGTTATGAAGGGCGATCGCCACAAGTTTAACTTTCCAGTAATTCTGGTTTGATTCGTAGTAGAAAAAGGGTCGTCAGCACAGTAAAGCCCCCCTCCGCAAACATTAAGGGAATGTATGCGGCCATGAGCGTAGTCAAAGCTCTTTGCTCAACGGCCCAATCCCAACCCGCAGGAATAGTCAGGATGGTCAATCCGAAGAAAATCAAGGCTGCTAACCCAAATCCTAAAGCTCCTGCTAAAAAACCAAATACCCCCACTGACCAAGCTGGTTTGAGTAACTCAACCAGTCGATATCGCAACTGAAAAACTCGCGATGCAATTAAGGCCGGCAAGCCCATTATGACGGCATTGATTCCCAGCGTTGTGAGTCCACCATGCCCTAGTAAAACCGCTTGTAAGAGCAAGCCAATTAAAATTGCGGGCCACGCATACCAGCTCAAAAGGGCTCCCAGCAATCCATTCAGGACTAGATGAACACTGGCAGGAGGAATGGGGACATTAATAGAAGACCCGACAAAGAAGGTGGCAGCCAAGAGCGCGGCCTTTGGAATTTCTTCATGAGGATCTGAGGTTTTGTTAATTTGCCTCAGCGCGTACCAGGTGATTCCCCCTGCAATTGCATATCCGCCAATACACACCTGAGCTGGCAAAAAACCATCTGGAATATGCACTAATACTTACCTCTACGAAAATAGAGTGCGGTACCCACGCAGCCCCAAATTACTGCCCCGACCACAACTCCACGTTGTAAAGGTGTCAACCCTGTCGAGTTCGTAAACTCAGAGGGGTCAACACCGGCTTCTGATATGGGAATCACAGTAATTTGGCCATGCCCTGCCTGACGCACAGAAAGTTCCCAATCACCCGAACGATCAGGAACAAAGAGATAGCGTCCGGCCTCATCTGTCGTGCCTGTAAAAAGGGCATTCTCGGGATCGATAGGCGAGTATACCTGAACTTGAGCCCCTGCCATTGGTTCACCAGAATCATAAGTTGCTTGAATTTGAATTGCTGGTGTGGCCTGCGATCGGATTTGAACTCCATGCGATAGTGCGATCGCAGGTGTACTCATGACCCCAACCACAGCCAGACAAAGGAATCGTAGCGATATTTCAAATTTTCTGCAGACATGCATCATTCAAGATTGGTCAATTCTGTCTCTTGGCAATGGCCTTCGCCAACATGACCCAGGCTAGGCAGAATACTCATCAACAATGCATAGTCTGCCGATGAGAGCTGCAATTCTAGCTCCTGAGTATCGACTTCAAGCGTACCGCCTTCGGCAATGGCTGCCAGTGGATCAAATCCTAAAGCTTTGGTATTTATCTCATCGCTGGCAGGCACATCGCTGCTACCAAACAAATGATCGAAATGGAATGTTGCTTCGAGGTCCGCTTGATCATTTGCCGCTAAAATGCCTTTGCGTTCATCGCCAACGTAATCACCGCAAACAAATCCTAAGGTAGATTCTAGCTTTAGGATAAAGTTGACAGTTTCGCCAGCCTTACTAGCCTGTCCCTGAAGGACTAGTGGGTATCCTTCAGCAGGACCGGTAATTGCCGGTGTCATTTGCCAAGACAGCGCATTGTAGCGACCGGCAGGGGCGACCAAAGTCTCCACCAAAATGGGTTCTGCGACTTCATCACCAGCAGCTAGATCAACGGTGATGGGTTCATCAGTGCTGATAATGGTTTTTGCTTGTGGCTGCTCATCTGTGTCTGGGCTAAAGGGAGGATCGCTTTGATAGGCGGTCACCTCTGACAGTGTTACGTACAGATGGTCGAAGTTAATTTGCCAATCGTCTTTGCTGACAAATCCTTCACGTACAAAGTCTTCACCATTAGCCCGGATTTCTAATTCCCCAAACTCTTGGGCGTCAGTGGTGGCGGATACAGAAGAGTCTGCTTGATCAGGGGCATCGGCTACCTCTTGTTCTGAGGCACAACCTACGAGCAGGAAAGAAGCAGTCAATCCTATCGTCATAGCCAGTAGAGATGCATTTTTCAACATTCGCTATCCCTGCGATACATGGTGTGAAGCATGAATGGATGCTCCTCATTCAGTTAATCGCTCTGATCGAGGAAAAACAATACCCCCAGGGGGCATTAAGGAAGCGATGTGAAAAAGAAAGACAGCAAACTGGTATGAGGCTAGAAGATAGAGGGCACAGTACGTACGCCCCTATTAGGGCACGAGTAGAATCACTGAAGCTTCAATGGGTTCGCCATTGTGCATTAAAGTTTCGTGTCTATTAGCATTCAGCCCCACGGTGAGCGTATGTTCGCCGGGTGGCAGGCTAGGCAAGTAGTACCAATCGCTATAGAGTCGGGTAAGCTTTTCCCCGTTGAGGTACAAATGAGCGTGCCCTTCGTTCACTAGACTGTCCTGGTTGACACGCTCTGGGGCAAAGGCCCAGTTCTCAGTTTGAACTTCTATGTTCCATCCGGAAACCGGATCGGGCGTTACTGTCACGGCGACAGTTGGCACTGGCTGATCAGTGGGAACTTCTAAAGCACCATGTGATCCATGATCCCCGTGATCTTCGTGAGGCGATCCAGGCTCCCCATGACCTTCACCATGAGGTGTGGCGTCAGCGTCAGGATCCGCATGTTCTTCATGACTTTCGTCGTGAGACGTAGTTCCCGCATCAGGATCCGCATGTTCTTCATGACTTTCGTCATGAGGCGTAGCTACCGCATCAGGATCCGCGTGTTCTTCATGACTTTCATTATGAGGAACGGCTGCAGGCTCAGGTGAGCTATGCTCGCCATGTCCCATGTCAGCTTGAACATCAGGAAGTATGGCTATTCCGAATCCTGCAGTCAGCAGAGCGATCGCTGTGAATTGTTGGATAGTTCTACGCATGAATTTTGACAATGAATTTGAACTTTGAGGAAAGAGGCTTCTTCTTTTAGGACGTTTAAGACTCGAAACTTGAGCCAAGCAATCTAATTTCTGGTTTACCCAATGGCCCTGACAGGCATCGCCAACTGTTGCAAACGTATTTTTGCTCTTTGAACACCCTGATCATCCCCTTGTCGTTGAAAGTGATCGAGGGCAGCTTCTAAATCAGCGATCGCTTCACGATGATGACCCATTTCATGTTTCACCCAGCTCCGATTGAGATAAGCCTCAGCATAATTGGGCTCCAGGGCTAGAACCTGCTCGAAATCCCTCAAGGCTGCAGCATAGTTGCCCTGGCGTTGGCAGGCACATCCACGATTGAAATAAGCACGGGGATCACTGTCATCCCAAACGATCGCTTGATCAAGGGCTGCGATCGCAGCATCAAATTGAGTATTCGCCAAGTAAGCCACCCCTAAATCGTTATAGAGGTTAGAGATCTCTAGCGGGGTCAGCATAGACGCATAAGTCATCGCCTGCTGGTAATCTCCTAGCGCCTGCTCAACCTGGCCTTGAGCAAAAACGGCAAGTCCTCGGTTGTAGTAGGCCCGAGCATCTTGAGGAGACTGTTGCAGGTATCGAGTAAAATCGATACTCGCTTGCTCATACTGGGCTAACCGATAGCGAACAAGCCCTCGGTAAAACTGCACATGAAAGCGCGATGGATCGAGCTGCAATGCTGCCGTGCAATCCTCAATAGCTAGCTGGGGCAGTTCCATCAACAAATATGCTATGCAGCGGTTGCTATAGGCGGCATCAGGAGAATCTTCTTGCTGGATAGCCTGACTAAAATGCTGTACCGCGCTTTTGTAATCCCGATCTTGAAAAGCCTCTAGGCCCATCTGAAGCGGCCCTGCGTCGGCCGACGCAGGGCTCAGAATTGTCAAGCTTGTTGCCAGGGCAAGGATTACCCAGCCCCGACAAAACTGAGTGAAAGTCTTACCAGCCTTTTTCGGCTTGGTCCAACACATAAGTGGCGACACTCGCAATTTGATCATCAGTCAAACGACCTCCAAAGGCAGGCATCGCATTCTTACCGTTTGTCACCTGATTTTTGATAGCCTCTACCGAAGCCATTTCGTACTGATTGAGGGCCTCAATTTTGAGGGTCTTTGCGCCATTGACAACATTGTCACCACCAGCATGACAAGCTGCACAGTTAGAGGCAAAGACCTGCGCACCTTGTGCCAAATCTGCTGCCGTTGCAGGGGATACCACAGCCAACCAGCCAAGCAATATTCCCAACATTCCCACCAAGAACTTTTTCATGGATAAATCCCGTAAAGTGTTCAGTATTCTCCTCTTAGTGGAGAGAATCGTCTCCACTAAGAGGAGAGTTTACAGGAGAAGGCTCCCGTTTACCCATGTGAGTTTGACAAAACTTAAGTTTCGTTAGCGGTGGCTATCCTTACCTATTGTGATTGTGAGGCATAGCAAAGCCCCCAACGTGTAGCTCACGCTGGGGGCTTTGCCTTCATTTAAAGCAACCGTTACGCTAAAGCGACACGGGATTTTTCGTCGTCGATCAGCCGCCAACTCTGAAAACCAACCAAACGCTGGTAGGCAGAATTAAACAGCTTCCACTTTGGGACTCATTAACTCCGCAATTTCGTGATGCTCAATCGGTGGCTTCGCGAGTTCTGCCTGACGAGTGTCAGTGATTAACCAGTTTAGAGCGGCCGCCTGCATATCGATGGAAGCGCCTGTCTTGTCTACACAGTAACGACCAAACACGAGCTTATCAACCAGACGAACGCCTGGACCAATGCGAGAGTATTCGAAGACAACACTGCGATCAACAATTGCATTGCTACAAATGGAGCAGTTGGGGCCAATCATGGTGGGACCGATGATAGTGGCTCCGTCTTCGATGTGGGTTCTAGCACCAATGTAGACAGGTCCTTTGATGTTGACCTTGTCCCAATTGACCTTGACGTTGAGGCCGGTGTGAATTCCGGGCTTCACTTCTTGGCCAGGGATGTCGACTAACTTCACTTGACCTGTCATTACGTCTTGAATGGCTTGCCAATAGTCGGGAACTTTACCAATATCGACCCACTCGAAGTCCATGCTGATGCCGTAGAACGGCGCACCATTGGCAACGAGTTGCGGAAATAGGTCACCCCCAATGTCATACTCTACACCTGCGGGAATATAGTCAAAAATCTCAGGCTCAAAGATGTAAATCCCCGTGTTGATGTCGGTACTCAAGGCTTCTTCAACCTTGGGTTTCTCCTGGAAGGACTTGATGCGACCATCGTTGTCGGTCACGACGACCCCGTAGCTGGGAACCTGCTTAAGGGGCACAGATTTCATGACGATAGTAGCGATCGCGCCTTTTTCTTTATGCTTGCGTACGGCTTCTGTTAAATCTAAATCAATCAGGGCGTCACCACACATGACGACAAATGTATCGTCAAAGAACGGCGAAAACTCCTGAATCTTTTTCATGCCACCGGCAGAACCCAAAGCTTTCCCGACCAACTCGCCATCGACGATCCGGCCTTCAAAAGAATAGGCAATTTCTACCCCAAAGCGCTGACCATCGCGAAAGTAGCCTTCAATCTCGTTAGCTAAGTGGCTCACATTCACCATAACTTGGTCAAAACCATGATGCTTCAGCAACTCCAGCAAAAATTCCATTACGGGTTTTTGCAGAATAGGAATCATCGGTTTAGGAATCGTAAAAGTGATTGGCCGTACCCGAGTTCCCTTACCGGCGGCCAGAATCATGGCTTTCATAAGGCATCCTCATTTGTCTGGTAAATACTGCTAAATGCTTGTATACAGGACACACCCTAAACTGCACTGCTGATCTATGAGCTATGGCACAAGACCCAGGCAGTTCAGCTTTAAGGCCTAACAATCACAAAACGTGAACTGACGAGAAATTTTCCATCAGCTCACGTTGTTTCGTGAAGTCATATCCAAGCGTATGCTATCAAAAGCATACCCATAGGCGTAGATATGTTGACGGCACAGATTACTGACAGTTTCGCAAAGATATGATGAAATCAATCTGAAATCGTCTGATATTGCCCCCAAGGCTACTGTTCTCGCGGTCAAACTAAACCACAGACGATTTGGAAACTCGAGTTTTGCCCTAAATCGATCGCTGGGAAAGAAATTACTGTTGGGAGGGTTGGGTCTCTTGCTGGCCAGAATATAGAGCCGTTTGTATTCGGATCAAGCGCAACCCTAAGCTTTAACCCCTGTCTTGACCAAAACGTACTGATCTCTCCTATACAAGGCTATCGATAACCAGCGACAAACGACCTATCCATTTAGTCAAAAATCAGTCAAGAGATTGATTCTGTCAAATAGTCGATATAGCGTTGGAATCGCTCAAAGTCACCTTCGGCCAGGCAACTTGCTTTGAAACTGGATAGTGCCTGACGTTGTAGTTCGAGGTCTTGTTGGGCGATCGCGATTTCGAGGCGTGCTTCCCTAGCCTGCAGGGCTTGCGAAGGATTACCCAAAGCGTCATAGACGACTGCCAAGTTCTCCAGGGTCTGTGCTTCGCCACGGCTATCCTGTAGATTTTGTAGCACTTTCAGCCTTTCTTGCAGGTAGAAAATGGCGCGGGGGTAGTCACCTAAGGAGCAGCAGGCGCTGTTTAGATTGTGCAGAATCTTACTCACAATCTTCAAATCCATGCGATCGCGCGCTCGTTGCAGGAGGCGATCGTAGTATTCGATAGTTTTGTGAGGATCCCCCAGGGCATGGTAAGCGTTCCCCAAATTTCGCAGTAGCTGTTCGATGGCCGTGGCATTATTTTGGACTTCAGCCAACCGGAGACTTTTTTGATAAAGCTCAATCGCTTTAGCGGAGTCTCCCTGTGCCCGGTAAACCAGAGCCAGGTTGCTGAGGGCTCGCATCTCAGCTTCCGTATCAGCCATATCTTGCGCGAGGCTAAGGCTCTGAATCATTGAAGTTTGAGCTTTTTCCAAATCACCGGAATGACGATAGCTGTTCCCTAAGCAGCCAAGGGCATGATGCATCAGATTTTTATGCCCAATGCAATTAGCAAGCGCTAGACCTTGCCCAGCATACTCAACTGCGCGCTGATAGTCACCGAAACGGTAGTAGAGGTAAGCAATATCGACAAGCACCTTCGCTTCGGATTCTGCTTGGGATAGGGTCCGAAAAATTCCCAACGCCTGCTTCAAGCTGGTGATTGCGGCTGTCGTGTTGCCCTTACGACGTTCGGTAACTCCTTGCTGCAAGCAGCGCTTGGCTTCTACCGATAGGTGTTGCTGCTGATCAACTGATGGCCCTTGCCCGAGTGCCCCCAAGTTTGTTGCCGATTGAGACTCAGGGCATGAAAAAGTATGCGGGACTGAAGAAATAGAGTCGAGTACCATTGTGACTCCGCTGTACAGAGATATACGACTTGCTCACTGGACTCGGTGTACTGGCGGACTCGCTACATTCTTGGACTCGCTGTATTAATTCAAAGTTCCTGAAAATAGGTACTTTCAACAGTTGGTGTACTGATAAACTGACTGAACTAGTGGCTCAACTGTATTAATCTGAATTAATCTGAAGTCCTGGAATGCGGTTATCCACATGCTAGTTAAAGCTCTATTGGAGGGCACCCGTATATTTAATGAAAAGTTAACCTTCATAAAGCGATCCTAATGTCCTCAAAATCCGTAATTTCAGAAGGGTGCTTTACGCTGAAGAGAGCGGCTACTCGGTAGTATGCCCAGAGATTTGACGTATTTCCTAGGATCTGAGCATTTGTGACTGTATCTTTTGACGCTGAACGTCTCTTATTTAAACCGGCGATTCCACATGAGGGAGCCACGCCAGTTATTTTCGCCTTCCCCAACGAGTACAGCGTAGGCATCACTAGCCTGGGATATCAAGTTATTTGGGCGATGCTGGCTCAGCGCTCCGATTTAGCCGTTTCTCGCTTGTTTACCGATGAACGCGAGGCTCTACCCAGCCAGCCACATCTGCTGGGCTTTTCGCTGTCTTGGGAGCTGGATTATGCCAACATCCTCGCGCTGCTGGAATCCCTTGGGATCCCTATCTGGTCTACCGAACGGGGTGACGAGCATCCTCTGGTATTTGGGGGGGGGCCTGTTCTGACGGCAAACCCTGAGCCATTTGCGGCCTTCTTTGATGTCGTGTTACTGGGCGATGGCGAGGTTGTCCTGGATGCCTTTATTGATGCCTATCAGACCGTGCGCGATCGCGATCGCGCCGCCAAACTTAAACATCTGGCAACTATTCCAGGCATCTATGTTCCGGCCCTTTACGAAGCTATTTACCAAGGCCCAGAGGAACCTTTAGAATCACTACGCCCTCTAGAAGCAGGGATTCCAGCACATCTAGAAAAACAAACCTATCGGGGCAATACGCTTTCCACCTCGACCGTGGTAACGGCAAAAGCTGCCTGGGAAAATATCTACATGGTTGAAGTGGTGCGTAGCTGCCCCGAAATGTGTCGCTTCTGTCTAGCCAGTTACCTGACGCTACCATTCCGCACAACGCCTTTAGAGGGAGGGCTAATTCCTGCAGTCGAACGGGGTATGGCCGTTACCAATCGTTTAGGACTCTTAGGGGCTTCTGTGACCCAGCACCCCGACTTCGATGAATTGCTGGACTACCTCAATGCACCTCAGTTTGATGATGTCCGCCTGAGTATTGCTTCAGTACGAACCAACACGGTGACCCAAAAGCTAACGGAAACACTGACACGACACAACACGCGTTCGATCACGATCGCGATCGAAAGTGGGTCTGAACGTTTACGTCGCATAGTCAATAAAAAGTTGGCCACCGACGACATCGTCGCAGCAGCTGTCAGCGCTAAGTCAGGTGGGTTGAGTGCTCTGAAACTGTATGGGATGGCCGGTGTCCCTGGCGAAACCCCTGAAGATCTAGAAGCCACCGTGGACCTAATGCAAACCCTTAAAAAAGCGGCACCGGGTCTACGGTTAACCTTGGGCTGTAGCACCTTCGTCCCCAAGGCCCACACCCCCTTCCAATGGTACGGGGTGAATCCACAGGCCGAAAAACGGCTGAAGTTTTTGCAGAAACACCTGCGCTCAAAGGGAATTGATTTTCGTCCCGAAAGTTACAACTGGTCGATTATTCAGGCGCTTATTTCACGGGGCGATCGCCGTTTAGCCAAGCTTCTTGTGCAGGCCCGCTCTTATGGTGATTCCCTGGGTAGCTATAAACGGGCTTTCAAGGATCTCAAAGGCCAAATTCCACCGCTCTCATTTTATGTTCACGAGGACTGGAATGATCATCAGCCCTTACCGTGGGATCACATCAGTGGTCCGCTGCCCAAAAAGACGTTGCTGAAACATCGCGACAGTGCCCTGGAGCATTTTCCTGCCTAGGAACCCCGTCAGGAACCCGGTCTCTATGAAAAAACAACAGATAACTGCTGAGTTCAGGACAGAGACCGGGGTACTCAGACCAAAAGATAGCGCAACACATCGACCACCAAAATACCCGCCATCGAAACCCCGATGAGAAGCGCCATGTACCGTAGAATTGGCTGCGTACGATAGAGGATGACATCATTTACATAAGAGAGCATGGCAATGCTCAGTAGGTGAGTGCTGCCTTGGAATATCGGCAGGCTCGGATCCAGCGATCGCAGTCCCAACTCACTTCCCCACAGGTAAAGGGTGCTTAAGCAGAGGACAACGACATAGCGCTGTAGTCCTACCGTCAGCGTCCGGCAGCAAAAAAACTGGGTCATCCCATAAACAAGGACACAGCCCACTAAAAAGTGAATCGCTGTCAATGGTTGGAGCAATATCAGGGCCACAAGCGGAGCAACCATATAGCCCCCAGAACGAATATCCTGATGGCGGTAGATCAGGTAACCTACTCCCAAAGCTAAGAAGAAATGAATAATTGGGTAGTCGAGTTGCAGAACTAAATCAGGGTCCACGGGACTGGCGGGTGGCAAGATTCCTGTAGCACTCAAGAAACTGGCGATGCCTAAGACTCCTACCAGGGTTAAACCAGTACAAAGGGCGATCGCTCGACTCACTTTACCCACATCTTGCTTATTCAAGTTGAACGCAATGATGCCTGGCAAAATGCTACCCACTTGGCTGTCTAAGGAAAAGACCATCCAGCCCCAATGGCTATAACAAAGCGATACAAGACTTGAGAGTAAAAGCGATAGACAGGCCAAAACGTACATTGGCGTCCGTCGTTTGTAGTCAGTTCGACGAAACCACCGTAAGTAAATTCCGTAGACCAGAAAAGATAACCCGAGAACGGTCGCAAACCAGATAGGTGATAGCAACAGCAGGATAACCAGACTCCCAGGCACAATCAAACCGCCGGGAATGACACCATAGAGATTGCGATAACCAATGGCGATAAAGACACCCACGAGCAGGGTCAAGTAATGGATATCAGACGTGCTCAGTACAGCTAACATTGCCGTTATTTCGTTGGGTACAAAAATTGTTTGGGATAAAAATTCTGGAGAGGGCTATACCCTTCTGAAGTTTCCTGGCTTAAATAGCGCCCACGATCGCCACTTCTTGTGGTTGAGGGGCTTGGGCAAAGAAGTGCAGTAGGGCTTCCGCTTGCTGAGTATGAATATTTACCGTGCCAATCAGGAGCACGGGTTGGGTTTCCAGTCCTGAAATGATGTGTTGCAAGAGTTCCTCAGCACTGGCCTGCTTATAGGGAGTCGTGTTTCCCAGGTTGATGACACGATAAGGATCGGCTGCGAACACTGCGTTGACGCCATCCTCATAGTCGCCAAAGGTAACGACGCGATCAAACGCCAACTCTTGGGCAATGTGGGCAAAGAGTTCAACTCGTGTAGGACGGTCATAACGATTGTTGAGAATGACCACCTTTTGGTGCTGTGGATATTGCTGGAAGAGGCGTTGGCAAATGAAGATAAAGCTTTCGCGATCATTGACGGCAAAGAGGTTAGCCCAGGATAGGGAACAGTCACCGATCGCCAGGTGTTGTACCGAGAAAGCACCCGGATCCGGAGGGGCTGTTTGGATGGCTCGCAATGCCGTCTGACGAGGAACTTTCAAAAACTGGGCCACCTGGAGGGCGATCGCGACATTTTCCTCAATCGCGAAGTGGTCAAACCCTTGCATATCTTGAGCTTCTACCAGGTCGGCATAGGCTGTTAACAGACTTGTGCCCTTGGCTTGTGCCTGTTGAGAGAGGATTTCTAGCAGCTCTGGGTTGGTTTCCGAAGTGATTAACAGGCCCTGGGTGGGAATTGTCACGGCCAGCGATCGCGCAATCGCAGGCAAGGTCTCACCCATGTAGTCTGTGTGATCCAGGCGGACGTTGGTGATGATACCAATTTGGGCCTGCATGACCTTCTCTTCAAGCCATTCCGCATAAACCGGGTTAACCGCCATACATTCCATAACCACGGCCTCTGCCCCCTGACGAATAAACTGTTTCAGAATCTTGACTTGCTCATTGACGTTGGCGTAGCCCTTACGACCAAAATCAAAATCCTTCCCATCCGGGAGGAGAATGCGCGCTGCTGTCCCCGTTGTTTTGCCAAACGTACGATAACCGGCGGCCCGAAATACTGCACTTACATAGCGGGTAACGGTAGATTTACCGCGAATACCATTGATGTGTACCCGCCATTGAACCTGTTGTCGTTGCTGGGCAAATTGGTCTGAGAAGTTTAGGGCGATCGCAGCACTTAAAAGTACTCCGGTGAAGGAGAGAAGAAATAAAACCATGAAATTTCAAGCAAAAATCGAACTCGATGTAACGCATCCTGTAGAGTCGATTATTTTGCAATCCAATATTCAAAATCCCCAATTGCCAATGGGCTTCAGCCAAGATTGCGAAATTGGAAAACCTGGCCAACCCGCTGCAACAAATCCTGCTGTTTTTTCAACGTCACGACAACGGGTGAACCATTGGGGATCTCCAGATTTTCCTGTTGTAGGGTGAGGTGGATCAGAACTGGTTGCGGCGCACTAATATTGCCAGGACCCACAGGATTGACCGTGTAAGTAGGCGCAAAGGGGTCCACAATACCTTCCACTTTTCCCCCAGTCCAATCCAGGGTTGTAACATCAGCAAAATATTCATTCCCTGTAATCGGGTCATAAACCTGCGCGGGCTCTTCTACCGCTAATTGTTGGGCCTGCGCTTGAGTCAGGTAAACCATGATTTGGGGAATTCCTTCCTGATGCTGTAGAACCACCAGCGCAGCCCCTCGATTAACTGAATTGCCGGGCGATCGCGGCACCGTCATGACAATCCCCTCCACCGGAGCGGTGTAGACCTTGGCGAGTTCAGGCCCTAATGCTTGACGCGACAGGAGTTGATCGTGTCTGGTTTGCAGCGTTGCCAATTCCTGTTCCAGGTCTTCCAGTAGGGTTTTGAGCGATCGCACTTGATGGGTAATCACCCCAAGGTGCTCTTGCGCCTGCGCCTGTTGCAACTGCAGGGTCGGTAGTTGTCCCTGCAGTTGGCCACGCTCCACAAAATCACCCTGCTGAGTACCTTCGAGAACAGTTGCAGCAATGGTCAGGTTTTCTTGCGCAGTTTGCCAAGCTCCCTGCAAACGGGCTACCTCAGCCACGGTTTCATCGTAGGCAACTTGGGAAGTAGCCCCATGGGTTAGGAGTTCGGCAAAGCGATCGCGGCGAGTCTGAGCAATTTCAAGCTGTTGTGCCAAGGCTTCTACTTCGCTACGGGCAGCGTCGATGCGAGACTGTTCAATGGCTGATCGGGCGGGCAACTGCTGCTGTTCTAATTGAGTTGCGGCCCGAGCAGTTGCAAGATTGACTTGAGCCTGTTGTTGTTCGCGTTCTAGGGTGATTCGCTGCTCTTGAAGACGGAGTCGCTCGCGACTTTGAGCCAGAATCAGTCCCTCTAACCGCGCCATTTCAGCCTGAATTTCCAAATCGCGTTCGACTTGAACCAGAGGCGTCCCGGCGGCAACTTTTTCACCTTCTTGCACATAGACTTGCTTGAGGGTGCCTCCATCGGTCGCCACGATGGGTTCCATGGGCTGAGTCACAAAAGCTGTCTCAATCCGCATCTGGTGCAGGCGTTTTTCTGCGGTCGTTAATGTCAGTAGCGTCAGTACGACAATGCCTCCGGTCGCTGCGATCGTGGTCAGGGTCGATTGCCTTAAGCGCAACCTAGGGATGCGAGTTGGCGGCGGCAGGGTTATTTTCTCCATTTCCCAGTTGATTCATTCGATTCATGTCCGCATCGCATTTTAGGGAGAGTAAATGGGGGAAATGGGTAGAGAACGGGTAGAAAACGGGTAGGCACGCCGTTGGTGGGTAGGAGAGTCGGAGGGTAGATGGGTAGATGGGTAGTGGGCCATCATGTCGCGCTGATGTCATACGAATGGCGCTAATACCCGTGTCAGCGATCGCGCAATCATTAGAAACAGTGGCTAAACCTCGACAAGGGCCTTTGAAGGTGTGCGGGTCGCAACTTTACGGACTTTAACCGGGGTCTTTTGCCCCAAGGTGACGCCTCGACGGGCGGGGCGTACGGGGCGCTGATTCACCAGGGTCAATTCCAGCTCAGTCAGAATGGTTCCTAAGGCAATCTTTAGCTCGTACAGGGCTAAAGCAGCGCCAATACAGCGTCGAACACCGCCGCCAAAGGGCATAAATTCATAGGGCGAAAACTGCCGTTCTAAAAATCGTTCGGGCTGGAAGCGCTGGGGCTCAGGATAAATATCTTCGCGCTGGTGAATCATGTAGATGGAGCCCATGACCAACATGCCCGGCGTGAGCTGACAGCCACAAAGCTCCAGGGGCATTTCAACCCGACGGGGGAAGGTCAGCATGGCAACCGGATGGATGCGTAGGGTTTCGTTACAGACCGCTCCGAGGTAAGGCAAGGATAGGAAACTGGAAGCATCGGTGGGGGCAGAAACGGTGTCTAGCTCAGCTAGCAATTTTTGTTTGATTTCTGGTTGAGCATGAATCCAGTACAAGGCCCAGGTTAATGCCGTGGCCGTTGTTTCATGGCCTGCCACGAGCAGGGTCATCAGTTCATCCCGCAAATCTTGATCGGTGAGGCCGTTGCCGTTCTCGTCTTTAGCCGCCAAGAGCAGGGACAAAATATCAATCCGGTCTGGGTTGGGATTCGCTCGCCGTTCGCGAATCTCGGCAAACAGCAGGGCGTCGGTTTGCTCGGCTAATTGACGGATGCGCCTCCCCGGACTCCAGGGACCCCAATCCTTTTGTAACCAGGGAAGGAACACGATCGCTGAGGTCAGGGGCGTGCTGGTCAGGTCCAGGCGGATCTTGAGCAGTTGTTCAAGCTGCTCGTAGCGATCGCCCTGGCTCAGACCAAATACCACCTGCAGAATGACGCGCATGGTGATTTTCTGCATGATAGTGCGGACATCGCACGCTTTATCCAGGGGCCATTCGGCGATCGTCGCTTGAGTAATTTGCTGAATGGTCTGGCCGTAAGCTTTGAGTCGGTCGCCATGAAATGGAGGCATAACTAGCTGTCGCCGCCGCCGATGCTGGTTACCACTGAGCAACATGACATTTTGGCGACCAATCAGCGGTTCTAGAATACCGTTGATATCGCCAGGCGAGGTGAACTCTTTCCCCGTGTCGTGGGTCAGGATGTACTGAACGGCTTTCGGCTCATTCACGATGACGAAGGGTTCGGCAATGCCCCACGATAAAGCGCCCTGGAAAATATCGCCGTAGCGAGCAAAGTTCCCTTCCAGATACCTCACGGGATCCAGAATCCACTGGATCGTTTGGGAAAGAATCGGCGCTTTTAGGGTGGGTACCGTTGGCATCGTAGTGGCTCCTTGGCGTGGGGATGGATGGGTAGGAGGGTGGATGGGTAGGAGGGTGGATGGGTGGATGGGTAGGAGGGTGGATGGGGTGCTGTTTGGGGCAATTGTTTTGGGTAAGTCTGGATAATCAACAGCGGGCGGGTGGTGGTGGGTTACACCCCGCAAGTTGCTATCACATTGATAATTTAACGCTATTGGTGGGTGACTGCGATCGACTTCCCTCAAGGCTCTATGGCTGGGTAGGGTTGAAGAGGCGTACTTCAGGGTTGGCTCAGGCGAAAATCGGTTTAGCCTTTCAGGCTGCTGCATCAGTTAAATTACACCCTTGAAAGCGCAAGCCCATTATTCTTTCCCGAATGAATCAGCCCTACTCTGAAGGCCCAATGCTGGGGGACAGAAAGTTTGGCGTGTAATTTAAGCCGGGAAACTTCGGCGGGGTAGGGAGTTCGGAACAATTCAAAATTCAAAATTCAAAATTCAAAACTTGCGCTCTGCTCTCCTGACTCCTGGCTTCGGAATTCTTTCGTCACCCCAATTTCCTACCTTAAGTAGTACTCCAAAAGTTTCACCTGAGGGATGCCAGAGACTACTGAGGCTGGCTATCTTAGAAAAAAATTGATATCCCCCAAATTCCCCATGAGTGATCCGTTGACGGCTGGTGTTATTGCTTCGGTGGCGTTCAAGGCTTTTCTAGAATCGAGTGCGGGTAAAGCAGCGGAAGAAATGAACGGCGCAGCGGTGAAGGCTGCGGGTGAGAAACTAATTCTCATTTGTTCCCGCAGCTATGATTGATGACATCTAGACAGACAGGTATCTAGGAGCAAGGAGGCATCAAAGATGACCGTCGATACAGAGATATTGCAAACACTTACTCAGATGCCAGAATCGCTTAAACAGGAAGTTTTACATTATGCAAAATACTTAATTCAAAATTATTCGCACCCTACTTCGATGCAAAATAAACCTAAGAAACGACGTTCTGCTGGGAGCATGAAAGATATGTTTGTCCTACCTTTACCAGATGACTTTGATGAACCACTTGAAGATCTGAAGGAATACATGGAATGAGCCGAGTGCTGCTCGACACCCATACATTTATCTGGTTTGTTGCCGACGATGCAAATTTACCGGCAGCTACTAAAGAGCTTATTGAAGTTGCGGATGTGACTTTTGTTAGTGTTGTAAGCCTTTAGGAAATAGCGATCAAGTTGAATATCGGAAAGCTTTCTCTCAAAGGTTCCTTCAGAGACATTGAAGCTCGCATGATGGAAACAGGCATTGACAATCTGCCGATTATATTTGCTGACTTGGTCCAATATCGTCACTTACCTCTTCATCACCGTGATCCTTTTGACAGAATTCTCGTAGCGCAGTCAATCAATCACGATTTGGTTTTGATTAGCCGCGACACTTTGTTTGATAGGTATTCCATACAACGTACATGGGCATAAAGTTGAGCGAAGTACTTCCCTACACAACCAGGCTACCGTCGATCGCTTCGATATGGATGGCGTCTTCCGTACTGACGTAAAAGGTAGGTAAAAACAAGCCCGATAAATCGAGTAGCGGAGCCAGGACTGCCAACTTAACTGTGTTTTCCAGGAGTGGCCGTTGCTCTAGATTTGCAACCATTGCTTAAATCCGCTTCAAGCGCTGTTGCTCAGCCTCCGTAAGGGGAAAATTCGCCCCGCCATTCGGCAAAAAACGCAGGATCGCGGGTCTGCTGGAGCTGCAACCGCTGTTCCAAGTCATAAAGCGTTAGTCGATTGGCAGGGAGCGTAACAGGTATGGGGTCTTCTACGGGGTCGCGTAGCGATCGGGGCAAAGGGTTAGCACGTCACCGTGATAAGCCAAAATGCTGTAGTTTGCCAGATTGCAGAGATCCTGTTGAATGACGGCTTTTTGCTGCTCGTAGGTCAGCTCTGTATCCAGCTTGCCAAACAGCAAGTCAAAAAGACTCGCTTCCGGACGACTAATGGCCACTAGTTGATAGTTATCGCCCAGTTCCAGTTCACTAGCCAATGCCGTAATGACCTCCGATCGCCCCAGGGTGTCATCAATCAAGTTGTACTGTTTGGCCTGCTCCGTGCCAAACACATAGGCCCCCATTTCTTGCCGCAGCGTTTGCTCCGAAATCCCCCGCGTATCCACAATGTGCGTGACGAAATTGTCGTACTCGTTATTGATGCTCTGCTGCAGAACTTGTAACTCTTCTGGCGAGGGTTGCCGAAACGGATTACCCAGGTCTTTGCCTTTACCCGCAGACACCACAAACTGCTGAATGCCGTTCCGCGTGGTCACACCACCCCCTAAAAGGCCCCCATCGACCGCAAAGGGTTCATCAAAATACACCAGGGTGGGACCAATCACACCAATACTGCCGACAATACTACCCGGTGCCGCATAGATCTTATCCGCCGCCACCATCGACCAAACGCCCCCGGATGCCGAGAGCCCTTCAACGTGGGCATAGATGGGGTTTTCAGTCACCGCTTTGTAATTGGCCAGGGCATCGTAAAGAACCGTAGACCCCACCACCGTGCCACCCGGGGTTGAGAGTCGCAGCAAAATCCCCTGAATGCGCGTGTCTTCGATCGCTTTTTGCAGCAAGTCTTGCAGTTCGTAGGCGTAGGTGACACTGGCATCCAGCCCAAAAAAGCCACTGCTAGAAGGGCTGTTGAGAATAGGACCATTGATCCGAATTTCGAGCAGATAGTTCTCGCTGTCGCGGTTGCCCTCAAGGTACGTAAACGTCAGGGTGTCGTCATCCACGCTGCTACTCGTGGAGCCACTCGGAAAACAGCCCCCCGCTCCCAGACCGAAAATAGCAACTCCAGCAAGGGTCGAAACCCAGCGAGTCAATCGATTCATACCAACCAAGACCTCATGACGCAAACGATTATTGTAAGTAGTGTGATCCTGTTTAAAGCTTTGCAAGCAACGCTAAACATGATCAGGGTTTCCAGGCTTCCAAGCTGTTTTCGCTCGCATGCTGGCGGATATGCCCCAAATCCTGACCCTATGCAGGATGACTCCATTCTAGGCAAACTTTATCGCTCAGATCGGGGTGCATGCCTTAATGATGCCTTTAAACTGAAGAGGCTGCCGTCGCGATCGCGTTTGCCGAAATTCGCCTAGCCCTAGCTGCCACCCTACATTCCTACCCAATCGTGAAGCAATCACTCCTTAAACGCCTCTATCGCTCCATCCTGGGTGACCCGATTCGTCGGTTACTCAACAATTCAATTGCCCGATGGTTTGTCGTCATCGGTGCGATCGTATACCTGCTGAGTCCCATCGATGTCATACCCGATGTTCCCATCGCTGGCTGGGTCGATGATGGGTTTCTGGCGACCGTGGTCGCCACAGAACTAACAGGCATCTTGCTAGAACGCCGCCGCGCCATCAAAGCACAGCAAGCTGAAGACGAGACAGATGATACTGGACAAACCACGGTTGATACCCCGGCGAGATCAGTGGATGATCCGGCTTAATACTTAAACGCTAGAGGGAGTTGAATTCAGAATTCAACTCCCTCTACCCTCTATTCCTCCACCACCGGCTCTGTCTGACTATTCCGACTCGTCGACTTCCGAGTAGTAGTTTTCTTTGCAGTTGTCTTCTTCGCTGTCGTCTTCTTAGTGCCGGTTGATTTTGAGGCAGCAGCCTGTTTAGTAGTGGTTTTCTTGGCAGTTGTCTTCTTAGCAGTTGTCTTTTTGGCAGCGGCTTTTTTCGTATCTGTTTTGGCTTTGGCTTTGGCTTTAGTTCCGGTAGTAGATTTCTTCCGGGTAGTTTTCTTCTTTGTACCGGCTTTAGCGGCAATCAGTTCCAGAGCCAATTCCAAGGTCATGTCATCAGGGGTTTTGCCTTCTGGCAAACCGGCATTGACCTTACCGTGCTTCACATAATGACCATAGGGTCCCTTGTAGACAGCTACCAACTCTCCATCATCCGGATGGGGGCCTAGCTCTTTTAAGGGCTCGGCCTTCCGGCGTCCGCGTCCACCTTTGGGTTGGGCTAGTAGTTCTAGGGCGCGCTCCAGGGTGACGGTTAAGACATCATCCTCAGCTTTGAGCGATCGGTAATCCTTGCCATCCTTACCCTGATCATGGACGACATAGGGACCAAAGCGCCCCAGGCTGGCCTTGATCGAGGCTCCTGTTTCGGGATGGACCCCCAACAGTCGCGGCAAGGCTAACAGCCCCACAGCCATCTCCAGAGTCGCATTCTCGGGACTAACCCCCTTCGGCAAGGAAGCCCGCTTGGGCTTGGGTTTTTCCTCGGTGGCTTCGCCCAACTGCACATAAGGCCCATAGGCACCGATCAGCACATAAATCGGGTCCCCCGTTTCCGGATGCAAACCTAACTTTTCGGGGCCTTCGGCTTTTTGTTTGAGTAGCAGCGTGACTTGCTCGGCATCCAGATCGGCGGGGGATACATCCAGAGGAATCGACGCCTTGACGGGGCCGCTTTCATCTTCGGTTTCCACGTAAGGGCCATAGCGTCCGATGCGGACTTTCGCCTCTAAACCAATCAAATCGACGGTGCGGGCCTCGGTGGGATCAATTTGAGTTTCTTGTTCTTGAACTTGGGTTTCGAGTCCTTTGTCACCAGCATAAAAGCTTTTTAGGTAGGGTAACCAACTTGCTTCACCCGTGGAGATTTCGTCTAAGGTGCGCTCCATACGGGCGGTGAAACCCACATCCACCAAGTCCGGAAAATGCTTGTCTAGCAGTTCGGTGACAGCAAAAGCTGTGAAGGTCGGTGTCAAGCTATTGCCATTGGAGGTGACGTAGCCGCGATCGATGATGGTGCCGATCACGCTAGCGTAGGTACTCGGTCGCCCAATGCCTTCACTTTCTAGAGTTTTGACCAGGGTTGCTTCAGTGTAGCGAGCGGGGGGTTGGGTTTCGTGTCCGATCGCCTCCAATTCATTACAGTTGACGCTATCGCCTTCGGCCAACCGAGGCAAAAGAACCTCTTGGTTTTCCAAAGCTGCCGTGGGGTCATCGGACCCTTCCACATAGGCACGGAAAAAGCCAGGGAAATCAATCCGCTTACCCGTAGCTTTGAAAACCGCGTTGTCCACTTCAATCTGAACGGTAATGTGGGTTTGGCGCGCCTCTGCCATCTGCGTGGCCACCGTACGTTTCCAAATCAGGTCGTATAGGGATAGTTCGCGACCACTCAGGCCAGTTTCTTGAGGCGTACGGAAGGTGCTACCAGCCGGGCGAATGGCTTCGTGCGCTTCCTGGGCTCCTTTGCTCTTGGTGGCATACTGACGGGGCTTAGGGCTGAGATAATTGCGGCCATACTTTTGCTCTACACAGTCTCGGGCTGCCGCGATCGCTTGTTGTGACAAGTGCACCGAGTCGGTTCTCATGTAAGTGATATAGCCTTGCTCATAAAGGCTCTGAGCCACTCGCATCGTGTCGCGAGCAGATAAGCGTAACTTTCGGTTGGACTCCTGCTGCAAGGTTGATGTTGTAAACGGAGCTGAAGGCTTGCGCGTCGAAGGCCGCTCCTCCAAATTAGAAACGGTCCAGGCACTTTCCCGCAGCCGGACTTGCAGCGCCGTCGCTTGGGCTTCATCCAACAGCACCACATCCCGTCCGGCAGCAATTTGGCCCGTATTTTCATCAAAGTCACTGCCCGTTGCCAGACGTTTGCCATCCAGCGCCACCAACTTGGCCTCAAAAGACTCCTGCTCTTTCAACAGTTCTGCCTTTAGGTCCCAGTAAGTACCGCGCCGGAAAGCTCGACGAGCCCGCTCTCGTTCGACCAACAGCTTGACTGCAACTGATTGGACGCGTCCAGCTGAAAGCCCCCAGGCAATCTTTTTCCAAAGCAAGGGAGAAAGGGTATAGCCAACCAGGCGATCCAAAATACGGCGAGTTTCCTGAGCGCGCACCAGTTGGTCATCAATAGCGCGGCAATTATCCAGCGCGGCTTGAATCGCTTCCTCCGTGATTTCATGAAAAACCATGCGCTTGATAGGCACTTTCGGCTTCAACACCTGTAGCAAGTGCCAGCTGATGCTTTCCCCCTCACGGTCTTCGTCAGTCGCGAGGACCAGCTCATTAGCCTCTTTCAAAGCATCCTTGAGCGACTTGACCACTTTCTTTTTATCGGAGGGCACCACGTAGATAGGCTCAAAGTCAGCCTCTGGATTCACGCCCAATTGGGCCCATTTTTCACCTTTAACCGCAGTCGGTATTTCACTAGCCGATCGCGGCAGATCCCGTACATGCCCCATCGATGCCTCAACCCGGTATCCCCTGGGCAGGTAGTTACGAATCGTCTTAGCTTTGGTGGGTGACTCAACAATGACGAGGGTGGACATGGGTTATCGCTGCGTAGTTCTTACGGTTCCGTGACAGTAGCCAAGAAATAGGGGCTTGTAGGGGAATTGTTAACTAAGATTTCATCTTTGCAATCCAATTCCAGGATTTTAGTGCAAGCCGCCTTTTCACTCCTAGCACATCTCTCTAGATCAATAAATCGAAATTAGCTTATTTGGATTAGGGAATACCCGTAATTTCAGGATTGTTTTTTCCGACAGGGTATGGTGAGAAGGTGGTGAATATTGCTGTAATGCTGGCATCGATAGCTTTGCTGTGGGCCTAAGTGAGCGGTGATAAGTTTTGAATTCGGAATTCGGAATTCGCTAAATAGGGGTAATATGCCAGGGGATGTCGGAATCGCTGGTGATCACAGTAATTTCTCCATAAGAGGGGGCTGCTGTTGTTCGCCCTCTTTGCTAATGTCTTTAGCATGAGCACGTACACTTCGTTGGAGTAGTCGCTGGATGGATTTCTCGAATATTGCCGCTCAGTTGAATGCAGGCATTATTCTCCCTGAGGGAATTGTGATTGCGACTCTGCTAGTCGTTTTGATCGGTGA
>JBCBTQ010000076.1:0-23318 GCA_039818605.1 Cyanobacteria bacterium J06639_14
AAAAACTGCCAGCCCCAAATGCCTAATCCTCCCAGGAGAATCACCGTAACCAGCAGCGACAGTAGCAGAGTCGGTGTTTCGTTGCGATTAGACATAGGTCGAACCGTATTGCATCTTTGATGCGAGTATACGGTGATTTCACTATGAGCCTCCACTATAGGAACCTAAACAAGGTAGGAGCGATCGCTCATGACGCTGGTGCGATGCTCCTAAATAAAGCAAAGCTGGGTTTTCGGGTGGGGTGCCGTGGGTCTTGTTACGACGAGTGGGGAGTTCTGATGGATGGGTGGGGTTTGACCCAGGAGGATTGCGCATGGGGAAATTGCGGTACTCCAGGCCGCTGTCGTCGCCTGAACACTATGGGAGAATGATGAGCCTGTGCTGTTTACTGAAAATCTATGAGTCCTGCGCAACGTTCCTCAGAAGCGATCGCCGCTGCCTTTGATCCTTCTACTGATCTCACCTTCCAACTGCCTAATCCCGAGGATGAGGTTATATCAGAGTATGAGTTCCAGCAGCAAATTGACGCAGCCTGGCAGGTTTGCGATCGCTTCGACCTCCAGACAGATATTTGGCGGGGGCGTATTATGCGAGCCGTGCGCGATCGTGAAAAGCGGGGCGGCGATGGTCGGGGAACGGGTTTTCTGAATTGGTTGCGCGATCGCGAAATCACCAAGAGTCAGGCATATTCCTTGATTGAACTGGCCGACAGCGCTGATACCCTGCTTCAAGAAGGACTCTTGGAGCCCCAAGACGTCAATAACTTCAGTAAACGCGCCTTTGTCGAGACCGCCCAAGCAGCACCAGAAGTCCAACAACTCGTCAGCGATGCGGCCCAGCGAGGCGAACAGATTACCCGCCGCGAGGTCCGCCAAATCTCCGATGAGTGGACCGCGATGACCTCCGATCTGCTGCCGACTGAAATCAAAGAAAAAGCAGCTAACAACACGATTCCTGCGCGCTATCTCGCACCACTCGTTAAGGAGATGGAAAAGCTACCGCCGCCTCATCAAGAAACTCTCAGAACCGAAGTAACTCTAAATCCCGATATCGACACTCTGAAACAAGTGACCGCCGAAGCCCGTTACCTGGCCAAATATCTCGAAGCTGCTGTACAAGTCCAGGCGCTGAACCATGACAACCTTGACCTTGAACAAGCCCTCGAAGAAGCCCTCCGTATCGGCTGCCTGAATGCTACTGCCGACCTCGTCAACCAAGCCGCCCAGCTCGAACAAGCAACCGCTAAGCTCTACAACGCTTGGAGTCGCCTCAACAAACTTGCCGAACGCGTCTATGTCGATAGTGGGTCCAGCACGCCTAACCTGCGCCATCTCCTGGCTCACCTAGAACCGTTAACGAATCAGACCCTTGAAGTACAACTGGGCGATCCAGAAAGTCCCTTATCGCAGATGGTGCGACTGCAGTTGCTATCAGTTGAAGATGGGGCGTAGGAGCGTGCTTACTCTTCCACGCTTCTAAGAACACGGCTCAACCTGTGCAATGTTCAGCACCATCTCATCGATCGCATCCAACATGACCCTGCCAGACTGCCCAGCTTGATTCACAACAATACTGAATACAACAGTGTCGTAGTTACGCGTTTCGACATAGCCAGATAAGGCACGGACGCCTCGGAGTGTGCCGGTTTTCGCGTGAACCCGACCGTGGGCAGGCGTGTCTTGGAAGCGACGCTCCAACGTACCACTGATGCCACCAACCGGCAGCGAGTTATAGAAAATGCCGCTTTCGTCGGTTTCGTACATACCTTTCAACAGTTTCACGAAGGTTGAAGGCTTGGCTTTATTTCCGCGCGAGAGGCCAGAACCATCGACTTGCTCATAGTCTGTAGGACTGATACCCAGGGGTTCCAGAGCCCGATTGACGGCAAGCTGCCCACCGATGTCCTGCAACAACTCATCGGCACGATAGTTATCGCTGTAGCGATTGATAACATCAAACCGATCTTGGAATTCAGGGAGCGCTTGTGGAGCCCGCTCCGAAATGATGCGTAGCGCTGCAGCGGTAGTGAGGAGTTTGATGTTGGAAGCCGGAATCAGTAAATCTTCGGAGTGATAAGCGTAGAGAGCGGTGTCATCTGACAGAGGTTTGATTGAGATGCCCCAGTTAGCCCCTTCAAATTGAGGGCGATACACAATGCCATCGATCGCCGCACTTAAATCACTCGGACAAAATTTTGTTCCGGGTAGTTGGCTTACAGAAGGAGCTTCAGTAGTTTGCTCTAGCGGTTGAGGCGCATCACCGTCGACATTGGCGCGTGCCGCTGTAGCGGGTACACTGGCAATCAACACAGCCCCCGCAATCATTGCTAGATCTCGCATCCAGGCTGAGGGCTGCCACTTGAGGAAGGTCATTCAATGTTCTCCAATATACAAGTCTTGGGTGATGCCCTTTAACTTTCTTAAGACAATATAAAACGAGCTAGTAACTTTCACATAAGAAATTAGCGGTGAAGCATTGTTCGGTGTTGGCTGTTGGTTAATCGTCAAGGCCAAGTATTAGATGGTGACCGCTGTAGGATGTCCTGCCCAATCACCAAAAAACATGAACTATGAACTATTAGCCATGAACTATCGACCGATGCCCCGTCATCATCGACAACGCGCGCTCACTAAATCTGAGACAATATCCTCCATAACCGATGCGGATTCAGGATGGTAGCGAATTTTCCTTTGGTAATTGGGCTTGATTTGGGGGGGACTGCGATCAAGCTTGGGAAGTTTACGGCTGCAGGGGAGTGTTTGCAGTCCCTGACGGTGCCGACGCCACAGCCTGCGACTCCGGAGGCCGTGTTGGCGGCAATGCTGGATGCGATCGCCGCGATTGATCCTGATCGCGAAGCGCGAGCAATTGGCATCGGGACTCCAGGTCCTACCGACGTGGAAGGCAGAATTGCGCGGGTCGCTATCAATCTTGTGGGTTGGCAAGAGGTGCCGTTAGCAAGCTGGATTGAGGCCAAGACGGGTTTGCCGACAGTCCTGGCAAATGATGCCAATTGTGCAGGTTTGGGAGAAGCTTGGCAGGGGGCCGGGCGATCTTTTCACGACTTGATTGTGCTGACCCTTGGAACTGGGGTGGGAGGTGCCATTATTTTCAATGGTGAGTTGTTTGTGGGCCGCACCGGAGCTGCCGGTGAATTAGGATTGATTACGCTAGATCCGGAGGGCCCTCCCTGTAACAGTGGTAATCATGGGTCTTTAGAGCAACATTGTTCAGTGCAGGCAGTGCGGCGAGAGATGGGCTGTGAGCCTGGGAAGTTGGCCGCTCAGGCGCTCATGGGGGATGAACGAGCGATCGCCTACTGGCGGGAGTATGGCCAATATTTGGGGATCGGACTGGCGAGTTTACTGTATGTGTTGACGCCAGAAGCTGTCATTCTCAGTGGTGGTATCAGTGCTGGTGCCGATCTATTTCTACCGTCCACCTGGGCCGAAATTGAGCAAAGAGTGCTGCCGAGTTCTCGGGAAGGACTTCAGATTTTGGTCGCTGAATTAGGGAATCAGGCGGGTATGACAGGGGCTGCCCGATTAGCGCTGCAGCGTTTTATCGAACGTGATGGAACGAGCATTGCGCAGGCGTAGACTTTAGCAGTTCGTTCACTATGCAACCTTTTCACCTCCATTTGCCCAAAGCTGAGCCCTGTCCGATTGTGGCTAGCATTCCTCACAGTGGCCTGCAGATTCCTGCTGATATGGTTCAGGCCCTTCGCCCACGCTATCAGACCTATTTGCCGCATCAAGACTGGCATCTAGATAAGCTGTACGACTTTCTGCCGGATTTGGGAATTACCGTTCTCGAAGCCACCTACAGCCGCTATGTTGTGGATCTCAATCGTTCTGCTCGGAAGCCGCTGTTTGGCAGTTTCTGGAGTTCCGTGATTCCTGAGAAAACGGCCTTTAACGTTTCGTTGTATCAATCGCGTCCCTCAGAAACCGATATCAAAAATCGCGTTGAGCACTTTTACCAACCATACCATCTGCAACTGGCCCGCCTGCTTAAACAAGCGATCGCTCAATTTGGCCACGTCTATTTGTTGGATTTGCACAGTTTTGCGGGTCCCATAACTGATGATGTTTGTTTAGGCAATGTCAACGATAAAAGCTGTTCAGAATTCCTGATTTCTACCGTTGAGTCAGCATTTGCGAATGGCGGCTATCAGGTTGTTCGTAATAAAGTTTTCAACGGCGGTTATATTACGCGACACTATGGCAGCATGCATGATGTCGAAGCCTTGCAGATTGAGGTCCGTTATCCCGTTTACTTGGCACCTAAGCAACTTGATATAGCGGCAGTTCCCGATTGGAATGTGCAAGCGTTTCATCACACAAAGCCGAAATTTGAGGCTATATTCAAAGCGATCGTGGGTGCCTTTTCCGTCCCCTATCAGTAATGTCAGAAACCTTTCAGATTTATAATTCAATTGCGGAGTTCTATGCTGCAACCGGAGGGCATTTAGAACAAGCAGTCGACTTTACGATTCATCGGCTTGAGGAGTTACACCCCAACACTCCTTACAAATCGCCGCTATTTCGAGTGAATTATTACACCATTGTTCTCGTTGGCAGTGGTACAGGCTGCTACATTCTTGATAGTCATACATTTCCCACTAAATTACATACCCTCTATTTTACCAATCCAGGCCATATCAAAGGCTTTGAAATGCATGAGCCCGTTACAGGCTACATCATCACATTTGCCGAATCTTTTTTAAAACAGCATGTCTGTGAAAATATGCTCGATGACTTTCCTTTCTTGATCGCTGAAGTCGTTTCACCTCAATATTTGACTGATCCAATATTTCAGGTTTTTGAAAATCTTTTTCTGCAGATCATACAAGAGTATGACAGTCAATCTATCTATAAGTTTAAAATTATTGGCAACTTAATGATGGTCTTATTGTTGAAGATTAAGGACTTTTTCTGGACTGATTATAATCCCCTAACCGAAGCCGACAGCGATACCCAAATCGTGCGTACTTTTAAATACAATCTCGAAGCTCACTATCGCGCGCTTGTGACGGGGATGGAAGACGTCCTGTATCAAGTTCAGGATTATGCTGCTATGCAGCATCTGCACCCCAACTATTTCAGTACAGTGATCAAACGTAAAACTGGCAAGACCGTTAACACGTGGATTACGGAGAAAACGATCGCTGAAGCTCAAGCACTGCTGGCGCGATCATCCCAATCTATCCAACAAATTGCTGACACCCTTGGCTTCAAAGATGCCTCGCATTTTTCCCGCTTCTTCAAAAAGCAAACTGGAACCAGTCCATCAATATTTCGACAGCAGGTGGAGCATTCTTAAGTTTAAATATTGGCGATCAACCACTTGCAACCTAACGCCTTAGAAATCGACACGATCGCCTGAGAGATGTGCATGGTTCCTCACAGCACACTTTGGCTTAATGAAATCAAGCCCACTTGGGTAGCTTTTCACGAGGAACACATTATGCAAACACGAACTCTCGGAACGAGTGGCCCGGCTGTTTCTGCCATGGGACTTGGCACTATGGGCATGTCTGACTTTTACGGTCCTGCAGATGAGGCCGAAAGCATTGCCACAATTCATGCCGCACTTGATGCCGGTATCACGCTACTGGATACTGGCGACTTCTACGGCATGGGCCACAATGAATTGGTGATTCGCGAAGCCTTAAAGGGACGTAATCGCGATCAGGCCCTGCTGAGTGTTAAGTTTGGAGCCCTCCGGGATCCGGCTGGTAACTGGCTCGGCTATGACGGACGGCCAGCAGCCGTCAAGAACTCGTTAGCATACACACTCAATCGCTTAGGAACCGACCATATTGATATCTATCGTTTGGCGCGGCTCGATCCAAATGTGCCGATTGAGGACACGATTGGCGCGATCGCGGAAATGGTGGAAGCCGGTTACGTCCGTCACATTGGTCTTTCGGAGGTGGGGGCGGATACTATACGACGGGCTCAGGCCGTCCACCCCATCGCTGATTTGCAGATCGAATACTCTCTCATTTCACGCGGTATTGAAGCCGAGATTTTGCCTACAGCAAGGGACTTGGGCATTGGTATCACAGCCTATGGTATTCTCTCGCGCGGCTTACTCAGTGGTCACTGGTCAAAACAGCGGTCGGAGCAGGCGCGTGATTTTCGAGCAGTCCTGCCTCGCTTTCAGGGCGAGAACCTAGACCGTAATCTGGCGTTAGTGGAAGCGCTGCGGGCGGTCGCAGACTCAAAAGGGGCAACAGTAGCTCAAGTGGCGATCGCCTGGGTTTTGTCTCAGGGCAATGATATTGTTCCACTGGTGGGAGCCCGGAAGCGCGATCGCTTACAGGAGTCTCTCGGAGCTCTAAATGTGAGCTTGACAACAGATGATCTGGTCCGCATCGAGCAAGCTGTGCCTCAGGATGCAGTGGCTGGTAGCCGCTATCACGAAGAGCAGATGACAGACTTAGACAGTGAGCGTGCTTAAGGATTAGCGCTACATTGCCATGAGACTCATGTCGCTCAGGGCGCTGTAATCAGGCAGCGCCCTGAGCTTGTCCCATCAAGATGGCTTAGGATTGACCTCAGTGACATGACACAAAGCTGAAGTCTGGCAGCAAGCCGCATGCCTCCCTGTTATGGAAAACAGAGGCTTCCTCTCGAGACACGACATGTCGTATTTCTGAATTAGGGGATGGATCACCCTGATTTAGGATGAGATTACATTCAGAAGAAGCTTGAGTGTCTTGTCTGCGATTTATCAGCCGACTCAGAAACGAGACTAGTACTTGACGGCGGCAGTATGCGCATCATTCCAACGCTTAAAACGTCCACTATGAGACGATTTTGAATTTTGAATTTTGAATTCCACGTAGCGGTACTAGTCGATCGGTAAATGAATAGTGAAACGACTACCTTTGCCGATTTCAGAATGTACTTCGATCTTACCGTTATGTTTTTCAGTAATGATTTCATAGGCGATCGCAAGACCTAATCCAGTCCCTTGACCGACTCCTTTCGTGGTGAATAGATGATCAAATATTTTGGCCTGCACATCTTCGCTCATACCTTCACCATTGTCGCAAATGTAGATCTTCACGACATTTTTGTCGGCTAATAATGTGGTTTTAACCGTGATTATCTGAGGTCTCTTTTCAAGATCGGTGAATGTTGCTTGTTGGGCTGCTTCATCAAAGACGTCGATCGCATTGGCTAGAAGATTCATAAAGACTTGATTTAGCTGGCCTGGGAAACATCGAACTAAGGGAAGATTACTATAGTCTTTATCAACCTGAATCGCTGGCCGACGATCATTTGCTTTGAGTCGATATTTGAGAATCAGCAAAGTACTGTCCAGTCCTTCATGTAGATTCGTCCTGACCTTGTGTTCAGTGTCAGCGCGCGAGAAAGTGCAAAGGCTAGTACTGATATTCATGATACGACTTGTTGCGCCTTGCATCGCATTCAGTAACTTAGGTAAGTCTTCGCAGAGAAAGTCTAAATCAATATCTTCGGCATGTTCTTGTACTGCTTGATCTGCTTCAGGATGATACTTTTGATAGAGTTCTAAATGCTCAAAGAGTTCTTGAATATACTCTTTGGAATTACTAATGCTGCCATTCAGAAACCCAACTGGATTATTGATTTCATGGGCTACGCCAGCAACTAGATTTCCTAGGGCAGACATTTTTTCCTGTTGCACTATTTGGAGCCTGGACTGGCGCAGTTCCTCTAACGCATTCTGCAATGCAGCTGTGCGTTGGGCTACTTTTTGCTCTAAACTCTGGTTAAGGGATTGGAGGTTGAGATGAGTTTTAACCCGTGCTAAAAGTTCTGGCTCTTGAAACGGCTTGCTAATATAGTCAACTGCGCCGAGTGAAAATCCTTTTGCAATACTTTCTGAATCTGATAATGCGGTAATAAAAATAATTGGAATACTAGCAGTATCTGGGTTTTCCTTGATCTTTTGACAGGTTGTAAAGCCGTCAATTCCAGGCATTTGGATATCAAGTAAAATCAAATCAGGCATATAAGCTTGTAATCGCTTGAGAGCACGTTCACCACTTGTAACAGCAGCTACTGAGTAACCGGCAACAGAGAGCGTGTCCGTCAAGATCTCTAAATTGGCTGGTCTATCGTCCACAGCCAATATTTCAAAACTATCCCCCATTGAACACTTCCTCGATTAGATACTGCTGCAGACAGACTTCAATTGCCCCAGGCCGAAATTATTGTGCCAGCTCGATCATCAATCCTACAAAAGCTGTATATCACTTATCAGCATTAGCCAGCTATGCTAAGTATTCCCGAAGTACTCTGATATTGTCACGCTGGCCCTGGATTATGAAGAGAGATGAGGCCTGCAAATCGTTACTTCAGCAACCTTTGGAGTTTGTTGATATGAATCTTGGAAACTCCTATTAAATCAGGCTTTTATGGGCTCATACTAAATCCGGTTTACCCACCCCCTACCTGTAGCGACGCGACATGCCGCGTCGCTACAGGTAGGGGCCGCGATCGCTGAGGATCAAGCTGCGATTACTAAAACGCAGCCCTGAGAAGTAGACTCAGGGCTGCAGTAACCAAGAATTAGTTGATTTAAGATAGCTGGAGGCAGACAAGTGGCCGTTCGCTTATTTTGAGTATGCCATCCGAATTCCTGACGTCCTTAAGGGAGTCGCCATCACTTACGAGCCACTTTTTTCATGTGTGAGCATCTCAACCACATTTTGTGAAAAACTCCGCTGCAGCTTATCGGGGTTTCTCATAAAGTAGAGAGACTGAATCTGATTGTCAGTAATCTCAATGGCTACAATGCTTGCAACCTCACCGTTGAGGCTGTAAATAATACCGGGCCGACCATTGACTTGAGCTAGCTTGACTTCATAGCGAAGACCCAGTTTTTGCCTGTGACGGTAAATTGCGCGCAGAAAACCAGCGACCTTAGCTGCGCCATGTAAAGGCTTGAGACAGGCCACAACCTTGCCCCCGCCATCAGACCAGAGGGTAATGTCTTGAGCGAGTAAAGCCAGCAATCCCTGTAAATCACCCTGTTGGCAAGCTTGCATAAATTTATGGGTGAGCTGTTCTTGATCCTGTCGTGAAGCCTTAAATCGCGATCGCTGCGTGGCCAGATGCTGTCGGGCTCGTCGCGCAATCTGGCGGCAATTGACAGGTGTTTTTTCAACAATCTGACCAATTTCCTCGTAATCGTACCCAAATGCTTCGCGCAGCAAAAAGACGGCTCGCTCTAATGGAGATAATCGTTCCAGTAAGACTAGAAATGCGATTGTCAACGAGTCTGCTAGCTCCGCCATAGCGTTGGGATCATTGTCGCGATCCGCAACCATTGGCTCGGGTAGCCAAGGCCCAACATATTGTTCGCGTTGAACCCGAGCCGAGCGCAGTTGGTCGATACATAGGCGGGTGATGATAGTCGTGAGGTAGGCTTTGGTCGATTTAACGGCTTGCCCAGATGTTTGCTGCCATCGGAGGAAAGTTTCCTGCACCATATCTTCGGCATCCATGATGCTGCCGAGCATCCGATAGGCGATCGCAAACAATAGCGAGCGATATTGGTTAAAAGTCTCAACCTGCTCGACAGAATGGGGTTGGGCTACACCATTTTTTACTGTGGCAATCATCATTACCTCATCTTACGCAAACGTTACGGTCCTTATTTCAGAAGACGAAATAGACACTGCTGACGTGACAGGTCTGGCTTGATGATCTGCTTTGTCGATTGTGGAACGGGGCTAACCTAACTTAGATCTAGCACTCTACCCCAATCAGTTGTAGTCGATTAACAACCTCGAACGTGGTGTAGTGAGACGCAGCCATGGAATGCTACAGCCAAGTATAGCGGTTGGAAAAAGAGAGAATGTTTTGAGAAATCACCTCGATATCAAGATGCTTAAAGAAAAGATAAATGTCGAGTATCTTGATATCGAGATATGATGCGCTCATGACTCAAGATAATATCGACAAAATTCTGACCCAATGGCAGCGCGAAGCCCCCGCTCTGGATCTTTCATCCCTGGCGGTAATTGGGCGTATTTTGCAGTTGGCTCAATTGCTAGAGAAACATCGTGAAACGGTGCTGGCTGACTTTGGTTTAACGGTGTGGTCTTTTGACATGCTGGCAACTTTGCGGCGTCAGGGTCCTCCTTACCAACTCAAGCCGACTGAGTTGTATAAGTGGTTAATGCTGTCTTCGGGGGCCATGACCAATCGTATTGATCGACTTGAAAAAGAGGGGATGGTGACCCGCTTGCGCGATCCGGGCGATCGCCGTAGTGTCATTGTCCAACTCTCTAATACAGGTGTGGAGCGGATTGATGCAGTTATGCCTGTACTGTTCGAACGAGAAAATCAGTTTTTAGCCGACTTGAGTCAAATTGAAACGGCAAACTTTATAAAGCTACTACAGCAGTTTCTCGCTACAGTGCATCAACAAGTCCCATAATCTGGTTTGGAGTCCTCTCCCGCAGCGCACTTCTGGTGAGGACTTCGCGACCAAGTCCCTTTTATAACCCCATATTTTCGTTCCGGGTTTTCTCATTGGGGGCGAGACAGTCGCTAATGTATCGGCAAGGGGAGAATTTCATTCAGAGATGACGGATATGTAGGTGGGATGGAGTATTTCATGCCAATAATTTGCGAAATACAATCTTATCGACACCAAGATCGTAGAAATCTCGAATGCGGGCTTCGTTCTCGAACCCATTGTCAACATAAAACTTCCGGACATATTCAAAATCGTCAGTACCTGCAGTCTCAACTAAGAGAATTCGCTCCCCCCTATCTATAAGCCACTGTTGGACATAGCTCAAAATGGCTTTTCCTCGACCTTGTTTTTGTAGGGTAGGATGAACCGCAATCCAGTAAAGGTTCCAAGTACCGTGTGTCATCTTTTCAGGAGCCATGTAGGCTACCCCAACTGGTTTCTGACCATCGTCATCTGTAAACCAAATATCGTCTTTTCCAGGCGATCGCAACCTATCGGCAAGTAGCTCGGTTTGATCGGGCTCGAAAAGGCCGGAAGCAATTGCTAATGCAATTAAGCCATCGTAGTCGGATTCAACAGTAGGTCTAATCATTTCAAATCGACTGATTGCAACAGTGAATTTTCAAGGGCTGTGGTTAACGTGGCTGCTAATTGCGATATTTGCCATCATCCAAAACTAGATGACGATTAGATAAACACATCTGGACAAAGGGTGATGACATTTGCCCAAGTTCTCAAGCACACCTAAGTTGAATGAGATAAAACATCAACCGGCGGCTTATTACAACTGTTATAACAATAATCATGTTAATGTTGCAACTGTTATAATAAATAGCGAGTGTTATCATTAATTACTCGTTAAAAACTGCTATGAGTCATGACCAGCGTCGTATTGAAGTTGCCGACGCCGCGTGGAAGGTGATTGTGCGTGAAGGGTTGGACCGCACTAGTATCCGGGCGATCGCTTACGAGTTAGGCTCCTCGACTGCTATGGTCACCCACTATTTCCGCAATAAAGATGAGCTGACGATTTTTACACTAGATCTTGCTTTTGAAAGGGCCTTGGAGAATATGCAGGCTTCTACCCAAGGGTTGCAAGGTATTGAACGTTTGGAGCGAATGATTGTTTCAGCTTTACCTTTAGAGGCGAATAGTGTGATGGAGTGGCAGGTCTGGGTTGCTTTTTTGGGCTATGCTGTGGGACGCAAAAATCTTATTCAAGAACATCAAAAACGTTATCAACGCTTGCAGCAAATCATCTGCCAAGAGTTGGCTGATCTGCAAGCAGAAAATTTGATTCGTGATGATCTTGATTTGGCAACTGAAGCTAACGCGATTATTGCTTTAGTTGATGGTATCGGTACTGGAAGTGTGATTAAACCTGACCAAATTCAGGCAGAGCAGCAACGATATATCGTGCGGCGGCATATTAAGATGTTGATGACAGCATCCTCAACCTAGCTATGGCTTAAAGACTAAATAGCAATAGTTGGTTTTCTATATATGTGAGTAGTTAGGGATTTTACCAACGTTGATCTACTAATAATTTGTAGATTTTAGACTTTTTCTTACAGATTCCTTGCTATTTGGTGGTTGCCTAAATCTAATCCGGTTGCATAGATAAATTAAATGTCAATCATACCTGTAAATAACTAATATTCTACGACAGAAAAAAGCGAACCATTCAGATTACCTGAACAGTCCACATCCTGAGGACTTAAATTTTGAATTTTGAATTCCGCACAGCGGTACGAGTTCCTCGGCCCTAAAAACAATCGACTTGCCTTAACGCTTCTGAATATGCTTTCAATCCTTCAAGGTCTTTGATTTGAAGATTGCGAGTCCATCTGACGATGCCAAATAGCTTGGCAGGCAAATGGAAGGGACGGTGGTAGGTATTGGTAAAGTTCAACGTGACTTTTGTTTGGGTGGCGGAAAGGGCACATAAGTCGAAATCAAGATAAGGGGTGTGCTTCAGGGGCCCGTCATCCACTAGGGTTAGGGAGACCTTCGTATGCGGCTTTAGCCCAATAATCTCTTGGTGGCCAAAGCGTTTTCCCTTATCGAAAAAGACTGTACGAGCACCCAGACTGCCATCCGCATTCTCAACCGCACAGGTTGAGCCAGTTGCTTCAGGCCAAGCGGACCACTGCATGAGTTTTTCTTGCCATCGGATATTGTCATACACCTGAGTGATCGGGGCATTGACGACGATTTTTTCCGAATATCGAACAACATTAGGCAGAAAGATTACCAACCCAAGCAACAAAACAACAAGCAAGACAATTCCAGATAGAACAATTCCCATTGACTTCTCCATTCGGGGTTGATAATGACGTTGGTGAAGACTGTGTGTTTCTGCAAGTACTTCACGCTTAATATAATTAGAACGCAAAGTATCTTGATCGTCAAGGTAAAATATTTTGGCTGACTCTCAAAATCTTGAAGCTGTAATCATGGCTGGTCGAAGAATTCATGCTGCGATCGATGCTATTGATTACGCGATCGCTGAGCACCTCGGTGTGCATCGTAATGATTTGCGCGCACTCAACCTTTTGGAAGAGGGGCCACTCTCGCCCAGGATCATTGCCGATCGCATTGGGCTGACTAGTGGCTCTGTTACGGCGCTAATCGATAGGTTGGAGAAGGCTGGTTTTGTGGAGCGTCGGCCATCAAAAACTGATCGACGTTCGATTGAGGTGGGAATCACGCCGCATCGCTATGCTGAGATCGGGATGCTCTATCGCCAATGTGCTGATGGCCTGATGCATAGATTTGGCGACCAAACGGGTAACAAGCTGCAGGTATCGGCGGCGGTCTTGTCTGAGTTTGCCGCAGCGATGGAACAAGTCGCTGAATCATTAACGGTCTAATGTTATGCAGTTGGTTAGCAGTGCAATCGTTGAGGATATCTTCGTCTGTGCGATCGCGCAGGCTATCATCCAAATCAGGTAATTCTGCTCGTCTCAGGCATGGGGATTCGTCATATGTTCACAACTCAACACCGATGAAGAGCCTGTCCAACATTCAGACTTTTGTGCCTTTGTTGCGCCTAGAATTCGCGCCTTTGTTGAATTCATGACTGCTCGCAAGGAGACTTTGACGGAGCGATGCACAGTGTAAGTTGCCAAGGTAAGGTATGTCACTAAAAGCCAACGCTCTTGGCTCCTGACTTCTTAATTTTTCGGGCAACTTTAACTCCCCAGAGTCTGTTGCTCAAAGGCCAATAGGCTCTCCTTCCGAATTAAATCAAAGCAGTCTTTTTTGAGGGCTGCAAATTGAGGGTCTAACAATAGGTCAATGGAGCGAGGACGGGGCAGTTGAATGCTTAGGTCTTGGAGGATACGGCCCGGATTGGCGCTCATCACTACTACCCGATCGGCTAGAAAAATGGCTTCATCGATATCGTGAGTGACAAACACAACCGTTGTTTTCAGTTCTTCCCACAGATGCAAAAGATTTTCTTGCATCATGAACCGGGTCTGGGCATCTAGTGCTCCAAAGGGTTCATCCATCAATAACACCTGGGGCGAATTGGCCAATGCTCTGGCGATCGCTACCCGCTGTTGCATCCCCCCCGACAACATCATCGGATAGTACTTAGCAAACTTGGCTAACCCCACCATCTGCAAAAATCCCTCAGCGATTTGGTCAGTCTCGGCCTTCGACTTCCCTGCCATCAAAGGACCATGGGCGATGTTTCGCAGCACGGTTTGCCAAGGAAAGAGAGATGGCTGCTGAAACACCATGCCGCGATCGCCCCCCGGCTGTTCAATCAGGCGATTGTCCACCCAAACCGAGCCCTGGGTCGGCAAGATAAAACCGGCAATACTATTGAGCACCGTGGACTTACCGCAGCCGGATGGCCCAATCAGACAGACAAATTCCCCTGGCATAATCTCTAAGGAAAAATCCTCAACGGCCAGAAAGGATTGCTTGCCGGTGCCAAACACTACCCCTAATTGCTGCATGGAAATGTGTCCCCATGACTGTGCATTGGGGGGATGCTTGACCATTATTGACTTCAGCGGCGTTGCGGCAGCATGCGCACTGCCAGCATAGGTGTTGGGTTGCGACGGTGATTGCGACTCCTGCGATGCCATCATGTCCACCAGACAATTTTTTTCGAGAAAGCCCCGAAGAGGCGATCCGCAATGGCTGAAATGACTCCCAGAATAATCAGTCCTCCTAAACTTTGGCCAACCTGCAGATTTTGTTGGGCAATATCGATCCGGTAAGCAATGCCTGAGAAGGTGCCCGCCAACTCAGCCGCTACCAGCGTGTAAAAAGAAATGCTAATCGAGGTTCTCAGACCCACAAAGATATAGGGCAAAGCACTGGGTAATAAAACCTCTGGCAACATTTTCTGCTCCGGTGTTCCCAAACATTGGGCGGCTCGAATCAGGTTTTTATCGACCCGTTGCACCCCCAGGTGAGCTGCAATCCACACGGTAAAAAAGACCCCCCAAAAAACCAGGAACCATTTGCCCAGCTCGGAAAGCCCAAACCACAAAATCACGATCGGCACAAACGCAATCGGTGGAATGGGCCGCAGTAATTGAAAGACAGGGGCTAACAGGTTCGCCAAAAATTGATAGCGTCCGGTCAAGATACCCACCAGGATGCCTGCGATCGCCCCTGCGCTAAAGCCCACCAGTACGCGTGAGAGACTCATGGCAACATCGATGAGTAAGGTTCCCTTTAAGGCCCATTTGTAAAGGGCGATCGCGACCAGAGTGGGGGGTGGAAATAAGACAGGATTGACGATCCCCGCTCGCGAGATTAACTCCCAAACCCCTAAAAATAGAGGAATCGAAAGAATGAGCGCCCAACGATTCAGAGTCGCCTGCCGCTTGTTTACGCGGGACATTCGTTTCCTCCTTGAAATCAAGGAATTTTAACCCGATCAGGAGCAACTGCTCGCAACGGTTCTGGGTAAATAATGGTCTGAAAATCAGGCACACTCGTTACCCCATCGGGGTGGTTGCCACTCGCAAGCCGCCAAGCCGCATGGGCATCCAAAATATCGAGAGTCTTTTGATCAAGCACCACCTCATAAACGTAATCATCCCAAATTGGAGCCAGATCCTCCCGTTTCATATCAACGGTTGTGGCTACTAAGGTGATCGCATCCTCCCGATTAGCCTTCATCCAGGCTTCGGCATCCAGGAGCGCTTGCATAAATTTCTCGGCTACCACGGGGTTTTGTTCGAGATAATCCACCATCGTGACAATATTGAAGGTCTCTGAATAAATTCCCTTGGTATCGACCTGGATAGCCTGGTCACCCAAGGTTTTTTCACCATTGCTAATGTGCGGTTCCCAGGTGTTGTAGGCATCAATGCTGCCAGCGGTCAGTGCTGCCAACATCTCTTGGGGGCGCAAATTAACGAGGGTTACGTCGTCCGGAGTCAAGCCCGCTTCTTTGAGCACGGCCATGGTGTATACCTCGCCCCCTGTGCCTGCAGTAAAGCCAATGCGTTTACCCTTCAGATCTGGCAGAGCTTTAATGCTGGCGCTAGTGGCAGTTAGGGTTTTGAGATCGGAATACTCCATGCGAGCCAAAAACGCGATCGGCTGCTGCGCCATGGTTGTTGCTGTTGTGGGTGCTTCAGCCGTGGTGGCAATATCAGCTCCCCCGCCAATCACGGTTTCCAGACATTGCTTCCCTGACGTGAAGTTACTGACTTCAACCGCTAGTCCTTGCTCATCAAAAAAGCCTTTCTCCTGGGCCACAATGGCAACTCCAGAAATCGGTGAGAGATTCTGCGCCAAGCGGACCGTAATCTTTTCGGCTGGTTCTGCCGCAGTCGCGTCTTCTGCTGCTGGGGCGGCTTCATTATCTGGGGCCGCTTCGGAAGTAGGGGCTGCGCTTTGATCGGCAGCACAACTCCCCAGCGTGGCGGTAATGGTTGCACTTAACCCTGTACCCAACAGAAGCTTTTTGAACTGTCTTCGAGAAAGCACCATAAATGTTAAATCCTCACCATCTAGTAGATGTTGTTTCAAACAGACGGCAGGCTTTAGAGGGCAAACCAAGTATCCACGACTAGCTCAACCATGCTGCAGCCGTACCAGCTCTAATACAAGCCGCAAGATTTGCCCAAAAGCCGTTGAAAATTTTGTGCCTAGATAGGCTGGATGAATACTGCGTCGCTGACAGATACCTCTACGCTGTCAAAATACATTTATGCATGCCTATAGGTGAGAACTGTAAATGGCGATACACCAAAGATTAAATGACTTTCTTTGCCATAACTATTTCGACTAAATCAATATATTTTTCCTATGGATATGCCAATAACCTGATGGGGTGATAACCATTGAATTGAAATCACACCTAACTCAGGATTGCATTCGTCAGGTTCTTCGCAGCTTGGAGCAATTTAAGGTGGTGTTGCCTCACTATGGGATCTGCCGCCTCGATAGTGCCGTATCTGCAATTGAGCTGGATAAAGAAGGGAGACCTACGCATACAACCAGAGACTGTTTATAATTCAGCAAGCAGTCGATAGTGTGGCAATTAGCAATACTCCAGACTTTGTTCCTTACATTTGGTCAGCGATCACACGGTTAAAGGTGTAATCTTCCTGTTCTCCCATTACAATCACTCATCAGGTTAGAGGGGGCGATCACACAAAGGAACGTACCCTACGCTAGCTAAACATCCAAGCAAAACACGATCATGCGTCCTCGACGCTTCCAGTGTTTTTTATCACCCATTCCCACATCCCCACTTATATTCTCCACATATCATCACAAGCGCATCTGATTAGAGGGGCGATCGCATATCGAAGAAGGTCTGCGAATACTCCGCTTGCCCAGAATGAATCCTGGTGTTCATGCTCCTCAGGCTAAGATCTTACCAACACTGGTTTGTCTGAATCTTGGCCTATGTCCAATCCGGTCACCCTCGAAGATATTTATGCCCTCTTCCAACGCTCTCAAGAAGAGGCTGATCGTCGCTTTGCTGAAGCCGATCGACGCGCCGCTGAAGCCGATCGACGCGCTGCTGAAGCCGATCAGCGAGTTGCTGAGTCCCGAATTGAGTTCGAGCACAGTCTGGCTGAATCCCGAATTGAGTTCGAGCGCAGCCTGGCTGAATCCAGGGCTGATTTTGATCGGCGCATGGCCGAGTCAAGAGCCGAAGCGGATCGACGTGCGGCTGAGGCTGAAGAACGATTGGCTAAAGCGGAGGCGATCGCGGCCCAAACTAATCAAGCAGTGAATAACCTGAGTAGCCGCTGGGGGCGATTTGTTGAAAATATCGTTGCACCTGCTGCGTTACGGCTGTTTCAAGAGCAGGGTATGGCGGTGCAAGAGGTATATCAGCGAGTACGTTCAGCCAGAGGCAACCGAAATCTAGAGATCGATATTTTGGTGGTGGATGATGATGTGGCGGTAGCGATTGAAGTGAAGTCACGACTGACTCAAGATAGCGTGCGCCAGGTTCTCCGCAGCTTGGAGCAGTTTAAGGAGGCGTTTCCTCACTATGCTAGCTACAGACTTTATGGTGCGGTGGCGGCGATTGAGATTGACAAAGATGTGGATGCCTATGCGTACAATCAGGGGTTGTTTGTGATTCAGCAATCGGGTGATAGCGTGGCGATTAGCAATACTCCAGACTTTATGCCTCGAATCTGGTAAGTGTCTGAATATCTTTCCACTTCCAGGGAGTAGGGGGTGCTTGGCTGTAGTCAATGAAATAGTCGTACCCCAGTTGTTCGTAGAGTTCGTTGACCAGGGATTGAACGTCTAAGGTAATGTCATCGTCTTCTGGTCGTAGGGGGACAGGAAAGGGAGGAATCGAGGTTGCTACGTTAAAGGCATACAAATCAGCTAGCGGTCTCTGAGCAGCACGACTAACCAATAGACGATAGTGACTTTTAACAGCGTCAGGTTCCAGCAAAAAGGATTGTCCCGCCCGCAACAGATCAATTTCGACTAGATTTGTCAGACTTCCCAATATTTGCTGTCGTTTGGCTTCGTATTGATTGCGCCCTTCGCCCCGTTTATTGGCGGGGGAAAGAACTTCGATCGCTGTTACAACAGCTTGTGTAGCAGCATCTTTCACTTCCAAATAAGACTGCTGTATCTCAACCGGCACGGGCACTCTCACTTTTACGGGTTGTATAGTCGTTTGGGCAGTCGCTTGGGTTGTTGTAGAAATCGGTGCAGATTGATCGGGGCGTTGCTGAACACTGACATCAGGTCGTCCGACTGCTAACGTCAGGGCATTGCTTACGGTGTATACCCATTTATCAGTCACCACGCGATACTTGGGCAACAGCTTAGGCACTAGACTTCGGGCGATCGCCGCTACTAGCTGATTATGAAAATCAGACCAATAATCAGGTTGTTCCAAATAGGGATTCATCCCTGGAAATGGGTTGGGCATAGGGGAGTGAGGAGTACGTATTTTTATGATAGGAAATTATCTACGCCCTCTTGTTGAAGTAGATTAAAAGTCTCTCGTTATCATCCCATCCCACCGCGATGAGTATTAGCAAAGCCTCTTCACTCGCGAATTGCCATCAACTCTCATCACAAGCGTTTATCTGATTCGACGGGCGATCGCAGCAACAGTGTAGGGTGTGTTCCTGATTGACAGGTAATTTTCTGGTTTGCCTGTTCGTTGGAACGCACCCCTCCTCCTCAAACGCCCATCTCATCCACGGTAAGCTGTGTGCTTTTTAATTTGCGCGGTTGTATCTCGCTGGGTAAGGGCTACAGACACCCAAATACGCAAAGTAGGTGAGTTTTAGCTTATGTTCCCGATCGCCCTGTCACCCCATACTCTCTCCATTCCCAACTACCAAAGACCCCAAATTCCTGGCAGTACCTACTTTGTCACCCAAGTTACCTATCAACGCCAACCCTGGCTTTGTAGTGAACTCGCGCGTCATGCTTTGAGAACAGCCATTACCCAAACTCGACAAAAGCATCCCTTCCAAATTGACGCCTTTGTCTTGCTCCCCAATCACTTTCACTGTTTGCTAACATTGCCACCCGATGAACATAATTTATCGAAGCGTATTCGTTTAGTCAAAACCTATGTTACTCGTCATTATTGAACCCGCTTAAAGCTTGATTCCAACCGATCGCGATCGCGTCAAAAGCGAAAAGAACGCACTCTTTGGCAACGTCGATTTTGGGAGCACTTGATTCGGGATGAAACGGACTTTTCTCAGCATTGTGATTACATCCATTACAATCCGGTTCATCATGGGTTGTGCTCAGCGCCTACGGATTGGCAGTTTTCGAGTATTCACCGATTTATCGCGCAAGGGCTTTATTCGCAAAATTGGGGTGATATCGATGTTAAGCGGGCGTTTAAAGGTGATTTTTTGTCGGTGGCAGTGTATTTGAAAAAGGCGGTGCGTTCCAACAACTACATAGGGAATGTGCTGAGCGATTGCGATCGCCTGTGCCTGCGAATAGCAGGCATTCAGCAACACACACTCCACCTGGTCAGCCACCAGTTCAAACAGCCCGGATAAGGCCACCGCATTGACGAATTTCAACCGTCCCGTTTCGTCTTCAAAGACAAGTTCTTCTTGCCCTTCGCCGTGGCCGGAAAAATGGACGATATGGGGTTCATGGTCTAAGATGACGCGACGCAGATCGCGGTAACGCACGGCTGTCGAAGTCTCAATTGTAAAATGCGATCGCTGCTTGGACCTGCGCAGGCCCTCCTCAATCTCCCGCACCTCTTCATCCAGGCGCAGCTTGGAGGTGCCCTTCGGGTTCGCGGACAACAGTAAGATTTTGCGGTTATCGCTCATGACATCGACTGTCCTACCTCAGAAAATCGACTTTACTCAGGATGTTTACCAAACATATATACATATTGATTGGTGCTGGTTATTGACACCCTGATTGAATAAAGGAGCGTGGATTGCAAACAAAACTTATATGAGAGAAAGTTTCTGCATATCTATTCTCCTAGAGGTGATAAGAGGAAATTGCCGGTATTTCTACTCTAAGTAACAGCACTAACAGCGAGCATCGATCGCAAGCAAGTTTCCGCATAATATCCAGAGCTGCATGGATTCCCTCCCCAGACAGGATTTTGCAACTTAAACGGTACCCCTCAAACCATTGCCAGTTCAGCATTGTGGTAAATGTACGGAAAATCAATATTGCCCCTAATAATTTATTTTGGAACTCTTAGTCTTGCGCTCATGGTGGACAGGCCCCGCCAACCTCGACGCGCTGATTCAGCAAACCCTGGAACAGGGGTTTGACGGCATTGAAGGGCCGATTCCGCCAACTACCGAGCAAAGAACGCAACTGCGTCATCACCTACAAGCGAACGGCCTGGTTTTCATTGCCGAGGCCACCACAGGTAGTGATCCAGCGAGTCCTAAAGACTGGTGGATTCCCCGCAGCGATCGCACCCTGGACCATCACTTGGAAGACTTGAAATGGGTAGTGGACCACGCCCATGAAATGGGAGCCCTGTTTGTCTCCACCATGTGTGGCTATGACGCCTGGTCCTGGCAGCAAAACGTCGACTTTTTTGGCCGCGCCCTAGCCTTAGAACAAGCCTCCGAAATCACTATCAGCTTCGAAACCCATCGCAGCCGATCGCTCTACAATCCCTGGGTGACGCGCGACCTGCTGAGCCAGTTTCCAAGCATGAAACTGACCTGCGACTTCAGCCATTGGTGTGTCGTTTGTGAACGCTTAATTGATACTGAGTGGCCCATCCTCGAACTCTGTGCCGAACGAGCCCAGCATATTCAATGTCGTGTCGGTTACCCGCAACATGCCCAGGTGGCCGATCCCCGTGCGCCTGAATCACAAGAGGCCCTGGAAGCCCACGAGCGATGGTGGAATTTAATTTGGGCCAAACATCGTGAAAAGGGCATGGCGCAAACCACGATGATGCCTGAGTTTCTCTACGATGGCTACATGCAAACTTTGCCTTACACAGGGATGCCGGTCGCCGATGTTTGGGAAATCACCTGCTGGATGGCCCAACGCCAGCGCCAACGCTTTGCCGCCCAATAGGGTTAAAATCGATTACGGAAGCATTCAGAATCTAGGTGCTTGCTGAATTCTAGTGCCTGACTTTCTCCCTTGATTGGGGATGGAGGCCTCGGCAGCTATCCTCAAAGCTTTTGCAAGCAAATTTAACACTTTACAAGTTCTCTTGCTTATTTGTACTGTTAAGGACTACCTTGAAATGTTTTCTGTCAAGATCTCACTAGGCGGAGAACCTGCTGATACGCTCTCTGCTAGTAAGTGGGAATCCTGTGGATAGGACAGAACGGCGTAGTTTCATACTTCAAAGACTGTAATGAAGATCCTTTTAGTTGAAGATGATGAAATACTGGTGGCCAGTTTAACTGCTGATTTGGCATCCCAAAACTACGTTGTTGAAGCGGTTACCGATGGCAAGATGGGATGGAGTTATGCCCAGGCTACCCAATATGATCTGATCGTCTTAGATGTGAACTTGCCAGGAATAGACGGCATCACGTTATGTCGGCGTCTGCGTCAAGCGGATTATGAAGGCCCTGTCTTGTTATTAACGGCTAAGGGCGATAGTACCCATAAGATCGAAGGCCTTGATGCAGGGGCTGATGACTATGTTGTCAAGCCCTGCCCGACAGAAGAACTCTCTGCTCGCATTAGAGCCCTTCTGCGTCGGCCTCGAGAAGTCACATCCCTGATTTTGCAATGGGGTGCTTTGCAGCTAGATCCCAGTACCTGCCAAGTGATGTTTGGCGCGAATGAGATATTGTTATCCCCTAAGGAATACGGCTTATTAGAGCTTTTTCTGCGTAATCCCCAACGGGTTTTTAGTAGTGCTGCGTTGTTGGAACGCCTTTGGGGCTTCGATGAGATGCCCGGTGAAGAAACCATTCGCTCTCATATTAAACGCCTGCGTCGCAAACTCAAAAGTGCTGGGGCTGATGAGGTTATTGAGAATATTTATGGCATGGGGTATCGCCTGATGCCTGCGCCACTCGTAGCTTCTACGGGGCAACCAAGTAGTACAGGCCGGCCCACTGAAGTATCAGAGCAAAGCACTCCTGCGATGCCCCAGGAAATCGTTGTAAAAACATCGTCTCCAGCCGTCGATGTCCCAGATTCCGCGAGCGATCAGAAAGTTTCTACAGACACGGCTCAAGTCGCTAGGGCAGCGGCGATCGCAGTCTTGGGGCAGTTCAGTGGTGTGATTACTGAACGTCTAGCAATTTTGGCGATGGCGGCTGATGCTTTACAGACGAGCAGTTTATCTAATGAGTTGCAGCAGGCAGCTCAACAGGCGGCCCATAAACTTGTGGGATCTTTAGGTATGTTTGGCTTAGCCGAAGGATCGCGTTTGAGCCAAGTGATTGAAACCAGCTTGCAGGCAACTCCCGTTTCTATCAGTGGTCCTCAGCTTTCTACCTGGATTAATCAACTGCGACAAGATCTAGAAATGGTTCTGAAAGTCGCAGAGGATGAACCTGGAACCAGTATCAATGATGTATTTCAAAGTAAGGGAGTCGCGTCTGAAACTTCATTGCCTAAGCTTTTGGTTGTTTCTTCAGAGGCTAACCTGCTGACTGATTTGCAATCGATTGGGCAATTAACTTTTCAATTTATGGAGGCCGATAGTTTGGCTCAGGCCCAACAGCAGTTATCCCAACATCGTTTAGATGTGGTCCTGTTGGATATGGAGGTAATGGTAGACCCCAATCAAACGCAACTGTTCTTAGCGAACTTGGTGAAGACTTATCCTCATCTATCAATCTTGGTGTTGACTTCCCAGGATACCTTTGAGGCTCGCCTGGAAATTGCCCGCTACTGTAGCTGCACTTTTCTATCGCGTG
>JBCBTQ010000077.1:0-22980 GCA_039818605.1 Cyanobacteria bacterium J06639_14
TGGGGATTCAGTGCCAGACGATCCCCCTGTGCAAAATGAATTTAGTTCCGATCGCTCCAATGTGCAGGGGACGATCGCGATGGCTAAACTGGGCAATGATCCAGACAGTGCGACGAATCAATGGTTCTTTAATCTTGAAGATAATTCGGCCAGTCTGGATAGTCAAAATGGTGGATTCACAGTGTTTGGTCAAGTCCTCTCGGATGCCGATCTGGCGGTACTGGATGCGATCGCCGACGTCGATATTTTCAATGGAACTAGCATAAACCCGGCATTTGAGAACTTACCTCTACTGGTTGAAGATCCCTCCTCTCCAGTGATCGATGAGGATGATGACTTTATTCGCTATAGCAGTATTACCGTCACTCAAGAGGACGAGCTGGAGTTTGCTGTGAGCGACAACTCTAATCCCCAGCTTGTAGATGCCAGCATTGCTGATGGTCAGCTTGTTCTCGATTATTTGCCAGGACAAGTTGGAACGGCTGAAATTACCATCCAAGCCACTAACTTGCTGGGAGAAGTGATTGAGGATACCTTCTCCGTTATCGTTACTGACTCAGCCTTAACCGGCACTGATGAAGGTGACACCATCTTAGGGACGGCTGAAGACGACTTTTTTACAGGTGGGTTAGGTGACGATACTTTGCTGGGTGGCGACGGCAATGACACGCTGGGTGGCGGCCAAGGCAACGATCGCCTTGAAGGCGGTGACGCGAGTGACACGCTGGGTGGCGGCCAAGGCAACGATCGCCTTGAGGGCGGTGACGGGAGTGACACCCTCGACGGTAAAGCCGACAACGATGCCCTCTTCGGTGGTGATGGCAGCGACACGCTTGAGGGCCAAGAGGGTGACGATATCCTGAGTGGTCAGATCGATAATGATTTTCTCTTTGGTGGGGATGGCAATGACCAGTTGGGCGGCGGCAAAGGTGATGATTTCCTCAGGGGTCAGATTGGTCGTGATCAGTTAAGAGGGGGACAAGGTGATGACACTCTTCGTGGTGGCAAGGGTACCGATACGCTGGAAGGCGGTGATGGCCTAGACACTTTGACCGGTGGCAAGAAGGGAGACACGCTAACGGGCAATGCTGGGAGTGATACTTTTCGCTATACCTCCCTGGAACACTCGTTCTTGGCCAGTGGTTCAGGAACCAATACATTCGACGTTATTACTGATTTAGAAATTGGCATTGATGTCATTGAGAGCATTAATCCAGTGAGCGCTGCCGATGTTGAGCAGCTAGGTACGGTTACGACTTTAGATGAGGCAGGTATCCAAGCCGTACTGTCTGACAGTTCTTTTGTGGCAATGGGAGCTGCGACCTTTTCTTTCAGTTCGCGGACCTTTTTGGCCCTCAACGATGGTGTCGCTGGTTACCAGGTCAATAGCGATGCACTGATTGAAATCACTGATTTCTCAGGGGATTTGGCAAATTTGGCGATCGCCTAACCCGCAAATGCCCCCCGCAAATGCGTAAATGGATAAATGGGGGATGTGGAGAGCAATGATATGGCTATTGCGGGTGGTTCAAGGACGATACGATACGCCATTTTGGGCACTGGAGCGATCGGCGGCTACTATGGAGCTTGCTTACAACGTGCCGGTCAAGATGTTCACTTCTTGCTCCATCGAGACTACGACCATGTTCGCCAGCATGGGCTCCGGATAGATTCGGTGCAGGGAGATTTCATCCTGCCTAAGGTACAGAGTTATTGCCAAGTAGACGATATCCCTCCCGTTGACGTAGTTGTTATCGCCCTTAAAACGACTCAAAATACGCACCTATTACCGGCCCTTTTGCCGCCACTGCTGGGGCCAGAGACCGTCATTGTTACCTTGCAGAATGGCTTGGATATTGAAGGTGCGATCGCCAAGATTGCGCCCCATACCCCTATCTTTAGTGGCTTGTGCTTCATTTGCTCCAATAAAATCGGGCCTGGCCATATCCTTCATTTAGACTACGGCAGCATCCTTCTGGGAGTGTATGATGCCCAGGGTCAGCCAGCCGGTATTACACCGGCCCTCGAAACGATTGCTCAGAACTTTACGACTGCAGGTATCGCGATTGAGGTGACCGAAGATTTGTATCTGGCGCGTTGGCGCAAATTAGTGTGGAATATTCCCTTTAATGGTCTCTCAGTCGTACTCAATGCGACGACGGCTGAAATGATGGCAGATAGCCATACACGTGAGCTTCTGGCGGCTCTAATGCATGAAGTTGTCACAGCCGCTAACACGTGTGCCTCAAAAATTACCCCACAAGGCGATCGCACCCTCGATACGGGATTGATCGACACAATGCTGACTCACACGGCGCAAATGAAACCCTATCGCACCAGCATGAAAATTGACTTCGATGAAGGTCGTCCCCTGGAAACCGAGGCGATTTTGGGTAATCCTCTAAAAGCAGCCCGCTGGGCCGACATAGAAGCACCGCGAATTGAAATGCTCTATCAGCAGCTTAAAGCGATTGAGCAGATAGCGTCGTTGTCTTAACGAGGGCAAAGATTGATGGCGACATACAGGCTATCGAATTAGTCCGAAAACTTATGCCGCCGAGTACCAGAGAACTCCCTAGCTAGGCAAAAGCGGATACATCCAGTGACTCGATCGCGCCGAAAAAGGCGGCTAATCGTTCAGCGATCTTCGCCACCCCTCCTGCAACATTCGATTCGATGTTCAAGGGCAAAACTGGATCATGGAGCGAGAGACGCAGTAAGAACCAGCCGTCTTCCTCAGGCGATTGACAAGACACGCGAATTCCCTCGTAATTGTTGGGTACGATCGCCCAGTCGGACTGCTCTACCACAAACGTCTTCAGTTGATCAATCACGCTGTTGCCATAGGTTTTGAAATCTTCGGCCCCAATTTTGATGCGAATTTCTCGACTTTCCTGCGGCTCTTCAAGGGCGGCAATCAGATCGGTGATAACCTGATCAGCTTGCTTTGCTTTGGCTAGTTCAATCAAAAGCTTACTGACCAGATAGGCTCCATCATCAAGGAAATAGTTCTCCCGCATCGCGCCATGGCCTGAGGTTTCGATCGCCAACCAAGACTCTTCGCCCGTTTGATTGAGACGAATAGCCTCATTGATCACATTCTTATATCCGCGCTTGAAGCGATGGTGTTTGCCCTCTAAATCACCCTCAATAAACTGAGTGAGACCATCCGCCGTAATCGAGTCCGTGACAATAGTAGACCCCGGATGCTCGCGCAGGACGATCGCGGCAATCAGCGCTATCAGGCGATTGCGGTTTAGTTCCTGCCCTTGGTGATCGACCGCAGCGGAGCGATCCACATCGGTATCAAAGATGATGCCAAAGTCTGCTTTGTGAGTAACTACCGCCTGGCAGATCGATGCCATCGCCTCTGGGTTTTCTGGGTTGGGGATGTGGTTAGGGAACATACCATCCGGTTCCAGAAACTGACTGCCTTTGGTGTCTGCTCCCAACGGCTCTAGAACTTTGCTGGCATAGAACCCTCCCGCACCATTCCCCGCATCGACAATAATTTTTAACCCCTGTAAAGGCTCATCGAAATGGTCGGGATGGTTGACAGCCGTTCGGACTTGCTGCACCAATTGCTCAGCATAGACAGAGATAAAATCGCGTGTTCGGATGCTTCTGGCTGTAACCTCCGTGGAGAAATCATTGGTCTCAGCCAGGGTCAAAATCTCCGCAATATCCGATTTGCCCAACCCGCCCTGAGCCGTAAAAAACTTGAGGCCATTGCGATTGAATGGCAGGTGACTAGCCGTGAGCATCACAGCTCCATCGCAGTTAAATCCTGGCGTTACGGTACTCATGAACATTGCCGGCGTAGAAGCCATGCCAAAGTCGTATACTTGCTTGCCCTGAGTTGCCATTCCTTCCATAAAGGCTTGCATCAAAATAGGACCGGAAACTCGGCTGTCGCGACCGACCGATAACCGTAACGTTGTTGCGGGTTTTCCTAGCTTCGAGGCTAGCCAAACAACGAAAGCTTGCCCTAGGCGACGCACCACTTCGGGAGTGAGATTGACGGGTTCATCGGGAACACCCGCGATCGCCACACCCCGGATATCAGAACCGTTTTGCAGTTTTTTCCAGTTAAAGTCTTGCATAGCCAGATTAGGAAGTTCTCATAGGTTGCCAGTGGTAGAGCGACCAAGGCTTGACTCAAACTCCCTAATCATGACCGCAGGGATGGCAAAATGCGAGAAATCTAACACTTTTGTCAAAAATGACGTTGCGGATTTCTGCTAATGAAAAACAGCGGGAAACAGAAAAAGGCTTGAGAATGACTCACAACCATCCCTTCATTGTCAGTGCGGTGTGATGCTAGCAAGTTTTATCTGGATTCTACTGATGGGTTTCTTCGCCGGGCAGGTGGCGCGGCGCTTGCAAGCACCCGCACTGGTGGGCATGGTGTTAGTGGGTATTCTCCTGGGACCACAGGTGGGCAATGTGCTCAGCCCCGAAGTGCTAGGGGCGGCTGATGCACTGCGGACGATCGCCGTCATGGTGATCTTAATGAAGGCGGGATTAGGGCTAGACCGGGAGAAATTGGCTCAGCAAGGGACTGTGGCGCTGCGTTTAGGGTTTTTGCCCGCAACGGGGGAAGCGATCGCGGTAGCTCTAGCGGCCATCGGGCTCTTCCAGTTCGATATTGCCACGGGGTTATTGCTAGGGTGCGTGCTGGGAGCCGAATCCCCTGCAGTCATCGTGCCGGGAATGCTACGGCTGAAAAGCCTGGGGTGGGGTGTCAAAAAAGGGATTCCTGATGCTATTTTGACCGGCAGCGCCCTATCAGATGTGCTGCTTTTACTGGTTTTCAGTTTGCTGCTGGCATTTTTAACACAGGGTAATGCCACCGGGACAACGCTACCCGGTGGCATTACCCTTAGCCCACTGCAGCTATTACCGCTTCAGGTTATTGCCCAGATTGCGCTCGGGGTATTGCTGGGTGCGCTCACGGCACGAGTCCTGGTTTCACTGCTGACCCAACAAAACTGGACGCAAAATGCGGTTCAGGATGCCTTGGTTGCAGCCGCGATCGCGTTGCTCTTGGTCGTACTGGCTGAGGATTTCCCCCTCTTCTCAGGCTATCTAGCCGTGATGGCGACAGGCTTTTTCTTGATTGAATTGGATGCGCCCCTAGCTCGACGCTTGCGGGGCGGCTTCAACAGTCTGTGGGTAGTTGCTGAGATTGTTTTGTTTGTGCTGTTGGGGGCCAGCATTCAGCTCACAGTTTTGGGCGATGTGTTGCTGGTAGGGCTGCTGGTGCTGGCCATCGGAACACTGGTGGGGCGATCGCTGGGTTGGTATCTATCGACGCTGGGCAGTAACTGGACCTGGCAAGAGCGTCTGTTTTTGCTGCCCGGTAACTCGGCTAAGGCGACTGTACAGGCCGCGATCGGGGCGATCCCCCTGGCGCAAGGCGTGGACGGTGGCGAAATCATTCTGGCGCTGGCGGCGCTGTCAATTTTGGTGACCGCGCCGTTAGGAGCCTGGGCGATTCCGACGTTTGCGCCGCGTTTGCTGGAGCGTGGCGAAGTGGATCCGACCAAAGTCGCGATCGATCGTTCCATTGTGCTGTTAGCTGCGGTGGATACCTCACCACTGGCTGCCCAGGTACTCAAGCAGGCGGCTGATCTGGCCCGTCGAAGTGACGCCACCGTGATTGTGCTCTATGTCCTGCGAGGGGATGAACTGGAGAATGTCAATTCTCTCCGGCAGTTAGCAATGCAATGTTTAGCGGATATTCGGCATCAGTTCATCACGGCCTCTGGACCTATTCCCGCAGCCATTCAGCAGACCGCCCAAGCCTATGATGTGGCTGAAATTGTTATGGGTAAACGTGGACATCGTTCCTACAAGGAGGCGATCGTTGGTTCGGTGTCACAGACGGTTTTAGAAACTAGTCAGCGACCAGTGGTGGTGGTGGAGTCTGATACCCCTTGTTGACGGATAAAACGCTTGAGAACCTCATTCCGACCCAGGTTGTTCAGCCTGAGCATAACCCAACAGAACCGTTGCTGCTGTTGAGTTTCACTTCGTTTTATTCAAACTATAAGAGGCACTATACTCACTGGAGCAGGACTATATCTGATGTGTCTAATCGGCTTTTGAGCAGATAGTGGGTAGGGCAATGAGTAGACCAATTATGCTTCGGGACGCTCAGCCAGAAGACGCGACCGTTCTCAGTGAACTTGCGATGCGATCAAAAGCATCCTGGGGTTACTCTGATGAATTCATGAAAGCTTGCAGGGAAGAGCTAACGATTACGCCAGAAAAGATGCACAGTAGCGTATTCCACTTCGTTGTCGCCGAAATATCCTCAGCGATCGCTGGTTTTTACGGGGTGGAACGTTTGTCGAACTCACAATTTGAGTTGGAAGCTCTGTTTGTGGATCCTATACACATGGGCTCAGGTATCGGGCGTACTTTGATGACTCATGCTAAGCACCACATTGCAGCGTGTGGCGGGACTACCCTCATGATTCAAGGTGATCCCAATGCCGCAGGATTTTATCGAGCGGTGGGGGCTCAACCCATCGGCGATCGCGAGTCAGCCAGTATTCCGGGTCGCTTGTTGCCGGTATTTTCGTTGGAAATCACAAATTGAAGCGGTCAGTCCGTCAGAAATCTAATTGACGCAACTTGTATCACCTACTAGAAGTCAATCAATTACATTTCACTCCATATGGACGTTACCGATACGGCCTGATCTTCCATTTTTTATAGATATAGGGCGAACAACCCAACCTAAATTTTTTGACACCTTTCCAAGCGCAGCATTAAAGCATCAAACAGACTAGCATCGCCAAATCCGGCCCCTCGTCCAGTGCCAAAGCCACCCATTTGCCAGGACATATGCCACGGCATCTCCCAGAACCAGAGGGCTGGTAAGTGCCCTTGCGGAGCATCGAGGGAAAAGTTGAGTTGATTGTAGAATCGAAAAAAGCCCATTGGCCGCGAGCTGGCTAGCGTCCACATCCAATCAACTTGGCGGCTAAAGGCAAAGGCTGTTCGATCAGCTTCGAGGATGTAGAGCTGCAGTTGAGCACTGAAACCAAAATGATTACTGCTGTAGCGTAACCAGCGTTGATCAAGCTGGTGGAGAATTTCGCAGGGAAACCGAGCGATCGCAGCTTGGTCGAGCCAATCGTCCTGACGGCGATCGGTCACTTCCAACATGATTTCAAAGGTGATTCTGTCAGCTGTTTGCCAGTTTTCCTGTTCCAAAGCCTCCTCTAATTCTTGATAGTTGGGCTGGGCCAGTACTGTTGTTATCATCTACCTTCTCCTCCATCCAACAATACTGTTGGGGCAGAACCCAGTGTCGGCATACATTTTTCCAGGTGTAAGAAAAAAGTATCGACAATTTCCTCGCTCACGATATAGGCCCCTTCTAAAGCATCGGACCCCCATCGCCAAGTGGGCAAATGACCCGCCTCTGCCTCTGCATCAAACTGCAACTCACGATAAGGTTTGCGTCGCGGAAACAGATTAACGTTGCCAATTGCTGTAGCCTCCTGCCAGCGAACTGCGACAAGGAAATCATCAGCCCGTCGCTCATTCCGAACATAAATTTGGTGCTGGACTCGGAAGCCAAATTTGCCGCGACTATAGCGCGCCCACAGCGCATCAATTGTCTGCATATCGACGCAATTCAACTGCAAAATAGCATCTCCTTCTAGGGGGTGCATATCACGGCTCAAGGAAGTCAAAATCAAGCGCTCTGTTTCTTGATCCGCGTCTTCCCATTGGTTCAGCCAGAGCAATTGTCTCAGGCGAGAGTAATCTAACCCTGAATTTGATTCAATCGGACCGTAGCGCTCATCTGTTGCTTCGCGTTCGATCGCCCGTACCCTTTCAGGATCCAAATCCCAGAGCTGACGAGCTTGTTCCAGTCGCCCCCGATCAAACTCACTGGGATATAAGGTATTCGCGATCGCTCGCTGAAACTCTTGGCGGTACCGTTCAGTATTGTTCTGTTGATCCGCGATTTCACGCTGAATTTGCTCCTCTTGCAGCAAGGTTTCTTCCTGCAAGCGCGTTGCCTCCTCTTGTAGCTGCAGGTGAACAACCTCTGCCTGAACCCGAGCAACATACTCATCGTTGACCGGAATTACATCTTCGTTCGCCAGCCCCAAAGCTTGATACAACCTTCGGAGTTCAGCCCAAGTCGTTTCACTGAGGGGCGACTGACGGTTGATTTCGGCACTTAGCACCTCACGATACTTCTGCAGCTTCTCCTCGCGATCGCGATACGGCCCCAAAGCACGAGAAATAATGTTTTCAGCTATTTCAGGGGATAAGTTCAGACGGTATCGTAACAACTCTAGATTCGCCTGTTCCACAGGCGATAATTCACCGCCTCGGAGCGTGTAGGCTTCAGCCCTGGCCTGAAAAATCTGAGTGGCTGGGAGGAGGGTCTCGATGGCGGGGAGAATGCCCAACACATCCCCAGCGTCTTTGGTCTGAATTTGTAACTTTGTTTGACCCAGGATGATGACTAATTGGATCGCAATTGAATTAGCAGCCAGATGCTTACTGATGCCTTTGACTAAGGTCAATAGCTGCTCTGGTTCACGTAAGCTGAATTGCAGGGTCCGTTGATCCAACTTACGACTCTGCATCGAAGCCGCTGTTGTCGCTGTTGAGGTGAAGTCAAGTTGCTTCAGGCTATCCCAAAACCCTTGAATTGCCTGGTCAAGATCATCTAAGTTCCAGTCGCTTTTGAGAACTCGCAGAATGACACTAGCTTCAGCATCCTCTGCTACATAAAGACTCTCCTGAGTCATCGTTGATTTAACCCTATAAATCACGTAGTTGCGACTAAGGATACAACCAGAATTTGTTGACTGCACAGGAATTTACTGACTCGACAGGAATTATTGGCCGTGGAAGCCGACAGCCTCACGGCCCAAGACGGCTGTAATGCCCATTCTGCTTACCAAAACAACAGATTCTGCGCCCTGAAATCATCCCTCCATTACACCTCCTCAGGGGGCTGTCCATTCGGCACAAGTTGCGGAATCTCAAGTACAGCCACGTTTCTTGTCCTCCCCTTGGTAAGGGGACAGGAGTAATCGACCGGGTGTCATGAGAGGGTTGACGTGTTTTGCCCTCGCTGAAGGCTCACAACCAGACCCGACAAACCCTGCGGAGCAAAGCATTGCTGGAGTTCTGCCTAATGGGTAGCTCCGTGAGGGCGGTGATTCTTGAGAAAGAAGTTACCAACCAGGACAGGTTTTCATGGCGATAGACGGCGATCAACTTCAAGCGGTAAATGTTAGTTGGGACAGCATCCAGAATTTTTTACATTTGGATCCAACTCAACCCAATTTCTGCCCCTTAGACCTGACCAAAATGTCATGGACTCACCTGAGCAGGACAGAAGAGCGTGGTCTAAGCACATCTCCTCCGGATTTGTGCAAATGTCCAATGAAAAGCTCATTGGCGGGTCGTCAAGCTTATTTGAAGTCTGATAACAGCATTATCTCTTGCAGTTAAGAAGTACAAAGTCTTGAATTACACTGGGTAAGTTCTCACCAGATAGCGGACTAACAAACCCAAAATCTTTCAAGGCTGTTTGCTCAGTTTTGTGGACATGCATGCATCCTTTCGGTAATGAAAACCGGAATGTAGTCGAGGAGTCTTGAAGGGTTGTTTACAGTACGTCGAAAGACGGACTGGTTTGGGCAGCCTTTATCTATATGTGAGAAGGCCATGAAAGTAACGGAAAGCAAGGGTATGACGGCATCTTCCCAATCATTGAAGACGTCACTGACGCACATCGCTCCGTTTGATCGATTGCCTGCGCCGGCTTTGGCCAGTATGTTGCAAGGCAGTCAACTATTGAGGTACCGCATTGGTCAACCCATTGTGCGTCCCGATGCGTTGCCTCAACTCATTTTGATTCTTGAGGGGCAAGCCCGTTTACTAGGGGATGATCCTCGGACTGAAAAGCCCGTCACCCTTAAACTGCTTGAAAAAGGAGCTTTGCTGGGTTTAGTTGGAGTTCTTCGAGGAACACCCTGTGAAACTGCGATCGCTTCTACTGAAGTAGTCGCGCTCAAAATTCCTAGCATTGAATTCCAAAAAGCGTTAGACGAGCATCCAACTTTTGGCAGTGCCGTCCGTGACCAGCTTTATCTATCAGAAGTTTTCGATTTATTAACTCGCCAAGTAAAAGACCAGGCCGTTGACTTTGGCGACGTCGCTGAATTGGCTCGCCAGGTTCGGCAAACCGGCTTTGTCCGGTACATACCCTACGGTAAGACACAGCTCGATCTGGACGTGGGCAATGGTCACACCGGTGAGCTGACTTGGTTTGTCAGCGGCGGCACTATCTTAAATCAACCGGTGGGTAGCCGCCTCAACTTAGAGTGGGCGGGGGATGAAATTGAAGTCATTAGTCCCCAAGGGGCCCGGTTGATTGGGTTAGCGGATTTGCCCAAACCCTCCACCACGGACAAGCCTGTCGTACAACAAAATGGGTCGGCGTTGCTCCCGGCGTTGGATGACGAAGAGGCCATCCCTTACGCGCCTGAATATTTGCCAGAGGCAGAAACTGAAGCCAAAGGATCGGCTCGGGATTATCCCTTTGTCCGAGGCCGGGGAGAAGTTGAGGGGATGCTGGCCTGCTTGGAAATGGTGAGCCAGCACTTTGGCATGCCTTTCCGGCGCGATATTATTCGTCGAATTCTCACCAATCAGCGCGATCGCTTGGGGCAACTTTCATTGCCTTTAGCCGGTAAAGTAGCCGAATTCATGGGTCTCAAAACTCAGATGACCAAAGTGCCAGCGAGTGCTGTTGGTCGCCTGCCGACACCGGCTTTAATTGCTTGGGAAGATAGCTTTGCGGTTCTCTATGAAACGAACGCGAAGACACGTGTCCTAGCTATTGCCGAGTCTGGAATTACGGAACAGTCGCGCGTTGAGTTTGAGGATATCTGGGGTGCCGATGGTGAAGTTCTGCTCCTCGAAACGACCCGTGAGACGCCCCAACAGCGGTTTGGTCTAAGCTGGTTCCTCCCCTCACTAAAGAAATATCGCTGGGTACTGGTTGAGGTATTGCTAGCCTCCTTCTTTGTTCAGTTGTTTGGCCTGGCTAACCCATTGATGGTACAGGTCATCATTGACCGAGTAATCAACCAGAACAGTATCGATACGCTGCAAGTATTGGGAATTTTCCTAGTCGTCGTGGCAATTTTTGAGGCATTACTCAGTGCCTTACGAACATACCTGTTCGTCGATACCACCAACCGCATCGATATGTCGCTGGGATCGGAAATTATCGATCACCTGCTCAGGCTACCTCTCCGCTACTTCGATCGCCGCCCAGTCGGGGAACTGTCTAGCCGTGTCAACGAGCTGGAAAATATCCGCAAATTCTTGACCGGCACTGCTTTGACTGTGGTTCTAGACGCTGTATTTTCAGTGCTCTACATCGTGGTCATGTTCATTTACAGCTGGTTGTTGACCCTGGTGGCCCTGGCCACGATTCCTTTCTTTGTGGGGTTAACCATCCTCGTATCTCCCATTGTGCGCGGTCAATTGCGCGTGAAGGCGGAACGTAATGCGGCGACTCAGTCCTACCTGGTGGAGGCTCTGTCTGGCATCCAGACGGTTAAGGCTCAGAATATTGAGCTGCGGACTCGTTGGCAGTGGCAAGAAAGATACGCCAGTTATGTCAGTGCAGGTTTCAATACGGTTCTGACCTCGACCGCTGCTGGTGCGGGTAGTAACTTCCTCAATAAGGTTTCGGCACTTTTGGTGCTGTGGGTGGGTGCCTATCTAGTGTTGCAAGGCGAGTTGAGCTTAGGTCAGCTCATCGCTTTCCGTATCATCTCTGGATATGTGACTGCACCGCTGCTGCGATTGGCTCAACTCTGGCAAAATTTCCAAGAAACAGCGCTTTCTTTGGAGCGACTTAGTGACATTTTGGATAATCCCCGTGAGGCTGAAGATCAAGGACGCGATCAGATTCAGATGCCGGATATCCAGGGAAATGTGCGCTATGAAAATATCGCGTTTCGATTTGCCGCTTCGGGTCCGCTGCAGTTGGCCAATGTCAGCTTGGAGTTTCCGGCAGGGCAGTTTGTCGGCATTGTGGGGCAAAGTGGTTCCGGTAAAAGTACCCTGATGAAGCTATTGCCACGCCTGTACGAGGTTGAATCAGGGCGGATTCTGATTGATAAGTACGACATCAGCAAGGTGGAACTCTACTCCCTACGTCAGCAGGTTGGTATCGTTCCCCAAGATAGTTTGCTGTTCGAGGGCTCTGTGCAGGAAAACATTGCCCTGACCCGTCCTGAAGCTGATACCGAAGCTATCATTGGAGCTGCTCAAATTGCCTGTGCCCATGACTTCATCATGGATTTACCCTTGGGGTATAACAGCCGCGTAGGCGAACGGGGTTCCTCGCTCTCCGGGGGACAACGGCAGCGGATTGCGATCGCGCGCACTATTTTGCACAATCCACGTCTTTTGATCTTGGATGAGGCCACAAGCGCCCTGGACTATGACACCGAGAAGCAAGTCTGTGACAACCTTAAGGACTGGGCTAGGGGACGTACGGTATTCTTTATCACTCACCGTCTCAGCACTATCCAAGATTCCGACAGTATCCTAGTGATGGATAAAGGGGCTGCGGTTGAGCGGGGCACCCATAAAGAGCTGATGGAACTCAAAGGCCGGTATTACACCCTCTTTCAACAGCAGCAAAACACGCCTGAGTAAAGACACCGTCTATCGCGTTACACACTAACAGCCTCTCTACCTATAAGAAAAGAAGACTTAGATATGACTCCTGGACCTCGGATTTCACAAAACGGCGTTTCCCAAAACGGTAATGGACAAAATGGTCACGGGCCGCCTCAACAACAATACCAACCCCCTGTGCCTAACTTTGACCGGCCAGTTATTCTACGGCAGTCACCACGGTGGGCGCGTTATGTCGTGTGGGGTATTGTTAGCGTTACGGTGGCCTCGATTACTTGGGCCTGCATAGCCAAGATTGAAGAGGCTATCCCGGCCCAAGGCAAACTCGAACCCCGCGGTGTTGTGCAGCCCGTTCAGGCTCCGGTTGGTGGGGTTGTTCAGGAAATCTTGGTGCAAGAGGGAGAAACCGTCGAGCAGGGGCAGGTGTTAGTCACCATTGATCCGACCGCGACGGAAGCCGAACTGCGGGCCCTGCAAGAGGTAGAGGAAAGCCTCATCGAGGAAAATGACTACTATCAGTTGCAGTTGGAAGGACTCCCTGAGATTGAAGGTGCTCCTGCGACTGTGTCGGCAGGCGTTACTCGTCTGACCAGTAACCGGGCTGCTCTCATCGAGGAAAACCGTCTCTATGGGGTACTTCTGGGAGAGGGTTCGGCCACGACATTAAGCCCCCAACAGATTGCTCGTTTGGAAGCATCCTTGGGGAATTTTGCTTCTCGCATCGAAATCAACCAGTTAGAGAAAGCGCAACTGGAAGAACAACTCGATCAGGTCACCATTCAGTACAACAATGCCGTTAGAGCCCTTGAGGTAGAGACGGAAATTTTAGGTCGAATTGTACCGCTAGTAGAGGCGGGTGCCGTTGCTGATTTGCAGAAACTGCAACAAGAACAAGAGGTCAGAAATCGCCAGAGTGAGGTGGATGGCCTGATTGAGGAGCAGCGACGGATCGCGATCGCGATTACCCAAGCAGATGAGCAGTTGACGCAAACGGAAGCAGAGGCGAGCGAGCAATTACAAGAGCGCATTGCCGCTAACAATAACCAGATCGCCAACATCGATAGCCAGCTTTCCAAAGTCATTGTCGATAACAAAAAACGGTTGGAAGAAATTGACGGGCAGATTGATCGTTTAGAGTACGCCCTGGAAAATCAAGAACTCAGAGCACCGCTGTCAGGTCAGGTCTTTAACCTTAAGGCTAATCAACCTGGCTATGTGGCCAATGCTACTGAGCCAATTCTGGAAATTGTGCCTGGCGAAGAACTGGTAGCGCGGGTATTCATCACAAACCGCGACATTGGTTTTGTGACGCAACAATTTGCCGATAAAGAAAAGCCCCTTAAGGTTGATGTGCGTATCGATTCCTTCCCCTTTAGCGAATTTGGTGATGTCGAAGGTACCGTTGTTCACATTGGCTCAGATGCTTTGCCACCCGACGAGGTGAACCCGTTCTATCGCTTCCCTACTGAAATTGAACTGGAGACTCAGGCTCTGGGAGAGTCTCTACCGCTGCAGTCAGGGATGTCGGTCAATGCCAACATCAAGCTCCGTAAGCGCCGCGTTATTACCATTCTCAGCGATCTCTTTGTACGCAAGCTCGATAGTCTCCGCTCTGGCGGCTAAGGTTAGCTGGATGAGTATCCATTCACTTAAGGCCGAGAATCTTGATTGAGCCCTGCAGCCGATCAGGCTTTATTGTTGCAGGGCTGTATGAAATTCGTATACATAGTCTCGTTTAAGGGCCACTGAGAGCGCCCCAGAACGCACTTCTCTAACGGTTTCTATCGCTGCCTCAGGGGCATTCCCCAACTGCACCAAACAAGCTGCAGCCAATAGCCCCGTTCGCCCCCGTCCCCCTTTGCAGTGAATCAAGACTGTTTCACCCGTCTTAACGGCCCCAACAACTTGATTGACCAGGGAGGAAAATACTGCCATTGACTCAGGCAGACCCTCATCAGGAATGGGTAAATGTTCCGTCACTATGCCACGGGCCTGAGCCTCAGTGAGCAAGTTGGCAATTGCAAGATGATGCAACTCGTCTGCTTCCAAAAGGCAAACCAAGCGGTCAACCTTGTAATGATCGCGCAGTCGGTCTAAATCAGCTGGGAGATCCCGCTGCCAAATCACTGCGGTTTCTTCGTCATGCTTACCAGGAGCCATGGACATGCCAATTTGCCCCGGTTGCTGGAGGCGATCGCGGGTCAGAAAATCCACCACGATAGGCTCAGAAGTAGACGTTTTGGTCGGTTTCATAAAATATTAGGCAATACAACCTGAGGCACTCACCCATCCAGAGGCCGGGTTGTTTGTCTTTGGGAGCACGATTATCGCTCTTGCCGGTAGGCGCAATACGGCTCACAAAACAGCATGGCCGAGGGAATTCCTCGAAATGAATATAACACCGTGCTGACGTCGAGGCGCAAGACTCAACGCTTCCCATACCTTTAATGTTTCAGGGAACGGCAATTAAAGAGTATCCCTGCGGTCATCAGAATTAATCGTAGACATGCTTTGCACGCCTACGATTAACGATTATTTGACTTTTAGTACGGAAGCGGAGGGATTCGAACCCTCGAGAGAACTTACGTCCCCTACCTCCTTAGCAGGGAGGCGCTTTCAACCTCTCAGCCACACTTCCATTTGAGGTTTAAGCACTCAGTTTGGTCATTATAGCCCTGGTCTGCCTGGAAAGTAACCCCTTTAGCGGAACTGATTCAAAAAGCTTAAGGTCGGCATGACCGCTATCTGACAATCAGCGCATCGGCATGATGGGCAATGTGATCACTCATAAAAGACGCAATGAAATAGTAGCTATGGTCGTACCCAGGTCGCATTCTCAGGCTAAGGGGATGATTCACGGTGCGGCAAGCTTCGGCAAACCGACTGGGCTGCAGCTGTTCAATCAAAAACGAGTCGGCTTCACCCTGATCAATCAAGATCGGTAGACGCTCTGTTACCTCTGCCACTAAGTGAGTGGGGTCATAAGCCAGCCAATCGTTAATATTGGTGCCGAGGTACTGGCTAAAGGCTTTTTTGCCCCAAGGCACCTGGGCTGGTGCAACAATGGGGGCAAACGCTGACACGCTTTTGAAACGGCCTGGATTCCGCAAGGCAATCATCAGGGCTCCATAGCCCCCCATGGAATGCCCCATAATACCTTGATGCGTTTCGCGAATGGGAAAGTTGGCGGCGATCGCATCAGGCAGCTCATCCACAATATAGTCATACATGTGATAGTGCTTGGCCCAAGGCATTTGGGTGGCATTCACATAAAATCCAGCTCCGGTGCCAAAGTCCCAGCTATCCTCTTCGCCCGGTAAGTTACACCCACGGGGGCTGGTATCAGGGGCAACAAGAATCAGCCCAGCCCTGGCCGCATACTGCTGTGCCCCCGCTTTAGTAATGAAGTTTTGTTCTGTACAGGTCAGACCACTCAGCCAGTAGATTACTGGACAGGATTGTGTTTCAGCCTGCGGTGGTAGATAGACGGCAAAGTTCATCTCACAGTTCAAAACAGTGGAGCGATGACGGTATACATTTTGCCAGCCGCCAAAACTGCGCTGATGAGTTGTGAGATTCAACACATTGGATGTTGGTGTCATATTAAATTCACAAAGGTTACCCCTGATGCGGACAAGCGTTATCTCATCCCCAACGAACTAACCGTAAACGACAATTGAGCGAATACTCTTGCCTTCATGCATAAGATCAAAGGCCGTATTGATCTCCTCTAGTGGCATGGTTTGGGTAATCATGGGGTCAATTTTAATTTCACCGGCCATGTAGCGTTCAACGTAGCCAGGGAGCTGCGATCGTCCCTTGACTCCGCCAAAAGCACTGCCCCGCCAAACCCGTCCAGTAACGAGTTGAAACGGTCGAGTGCTGATTTCTTCGCCACTACCCGCCACGCCAATGATCGTGGATTCCCCCCAACCCTTATGACAGGCTTCTAAAGCCGCCCGCATCAGGTTGATGTTACCGACGCATTCAAACGTGTAGTCGGCCCCACCATCGGTCATTTCAATGATGACCTGTTGAATGGGAACCTCGTAGTCTTTAGGGTTGACACATTCGGTTGCCCCTAATTGCTGCGCCAGTTCAAACTTTTTGGGGTTAATGTCAACGGCAATAATACGTCCAGCTTGGGCCATTATAGCGCCTTGCACAACGCTCAAGCCCACCCCGCCCATGCCAAACACTACAACCGTTGATCCGGGTTCAACCTTGGCGGTATTGAGTACGGCACCGATACCCGTCGTAATTCCGCATCCCAAGAGGCAGACTTTCTCTAAGGGCGCGGCTGGGTTAATCTTCGCTAGTGCGATCTCGGGTACTACTGTGTACTCGCTGAAGGTACTCGTGCCCATATAGTGGTACAGCGGTTCGCCACCTTTGCTAAAACGACTGGTGCCATTGGGCATGAGTCCTTTGCCTTGGGTGCTGCGAACGGCCTGACACAAATTGGTTTTATTAGACACGCAAAATTTACAAGCGCGGCATTCGGGCACATATAGAGGAATCACGTGGTCGCCGGGTTGCACACTCGTGACGCCTGGCCCCACTTCCTCGACAATCCCACCCCCCTCATGGCCAAGAATGGCTGGAAACAAGCCTTCTGGGTCCTTACCTGAAAGGGTGTAGGCATCCGTATGGCATACTCCGGTCGCAACAATGCGTACTAAAACTTCTCCTGCTTGGGGACCGGCAAGGTCAATTTCTTCAACTTCTAAAGGCTTGCCTGCTTCCCATGCGATCGCAGCACGTGTCTTCATAGACGCTCCTCTACATGTGGCGCTAAGCCACAGTAGCATTGAACCCTGAGAGTAATTGTAGCTGCGTAAGCTTTCGCAAGAATTTACTGCGGCGAGACAATAGACTGTCCGGCTACGGGTATTTCACTCAATAGTCTGGCAACTGCGGCTAACGTGCGCTTGTCGGTCAGCATCCAAGGATGAATGAGCACCGGAAAACTGAGGGTTTTACCCACCGCAAGTTGCGAACTCTGAGCCGGTAGAATCATCAAGTCGTAGGGTGTCCACAAAGATGTGAAGTCTACTTGCTTGAGTTCATGAACCGACTGATTGAGATCTTGTAAAAATTGGCTTTTGGGGCGCATTTGCCGGACCCCAGGGTTCCAGCGGCAATAAGCTGTCCAGGTCCCATGGTGAGGGGATGAAAGGGTAATAAAGCGCTGTACCCGTTGCCTTCCGCCTAGTCGCTGCACATAGTAACGGCTTACCATGCCGCCCATGCTAAACCCCACCAGGTCAATTTTCACGGCGTGAGCCATGTGTGTATTGACATAGGCTTGAACTTGCTGGGCGAGTTGGTCAAGTCCCAGGTTACCATTGTTGGGCACCAGATTAATGGCATGGATATCCGTCCAGCCGCGATCGCGTAAATAAGCCATCATCTTGCCAAAGACGCGGACGGTATCGCCAATTCCGTGAATCAGGAGAACTGGGTTTTTAGTCGTGTTCATGAGCGGGCCTATTGGGATCGGGGACATGCCTCCAGCGTATTTTTTGCTCCCCACTCTGTCGTCAGAGCGTGGCCAGTTCAAGGGACAGTCCAACATGGCGCATCAGTTGGTCCCGAACATAGCTTGACTGTCGCTGTCCCCAACATAACGCCAGTGCCAGGGTTCAGGCTCCATACCAGCAGCATTGCCTGCTGGATAAGACAGCTCAAAACCGAAGTCAGCCGCATTCGCTTGTAACCACTGGTAAGCTGCCGTTGTTTCAAAGGTCATCTGCCAGTTGGCTTCTGGCACTTGAGCATCGCCTAGCGCGAGGCCATAGCCTGTGTGGTAGTCCGAAAAGTGAATCTGACGCTGGATTTGTGATTTTGGCAAGCCAGCCAAAGCGTCACGCTGTCCCTCAACAGACTGAAAACTCCCGATGGGATAAAGCTGAATCCCCTCTTGGCGAGCTGCCGACCACATTTGCCAAAAGGCATTGAACGCCGCTGGACGCAAACGTCCTTCAATCTCACAGTCTTTATAGATGCAGACTAACTCCTGAACCGCAACTTCTGGATAACGAGGCTGATTGAAACCGATTGTGATCTGGGGTCGTTCCCAGCGTTCCCAGCGCTCAGCGATTTTGATGCCTAGTCCCCAAATCACTAAGCAAGAAAGCAGTACGCCTACCCCCATCGCGATCGGCTTGACGGGAAGTTTTCGTGGCTCGACGACAGCGGGCAGCGTCGTCAGTTCTTGAGCGGCGGGAGAAACGACATCAGTCAAATTCTCTTGTACATGGGCCATCGCTTCTATTGTTTGGGAGGGCGACGGTGGTCCAGAAATCCTCGCGAGAATGGGCGTCAGGAACCTGGGACCTAGCGCTAAGCCAGACCTAATTGCGGTCAAGTTCTGCCCTGTTTGTGTGCCCTTAGAGTTCTCGACATAAAGCGTATTCTGAATTAAGGTTTCTTCCTTAATTGCCGTTGCCCGGTTGGCGTTGTTCCTGGAATGATTGGCGATCGCCGTCAAAGCAGGTCCGCAATGACCCGATGCATCCTCTGTTTGGGGCACAGACACTGGCAATTGACGTAGCGCATCCTGAGCTGAATGGGGGCGATGACTCGCCTGCCATTGCGTTAACCAATCAATAAATTCAGCCAGGGATGCTGCGACCATAACTTGCCCCTGCCATTGGGGTTCTAGGGTATCGGGAGCGATCGCTAAATCTTTGGCCAAGATCCCCGTCAACGCTTCAATCGCAACCATTCCCAGGGCATACAGGTCACTGCCGAGGCAAGGTTTCCCTCGTTTCTGCTCAATGGGCATGTAGCCAGACGTGCCTACCGTTATGGTCGTGTGTAGCTTCCCTCGTCCATCGAATTCACTCTGACTCAGTTCTTTGACGGTGCCAAAATCAATCAAGCAAATTCGGCCATCAGTTCGACGGCGAACCAGGTTTTCTGGCTTGATATCGCGATGGATGACGCGGTTCTGATGGACAAAATTTAAGACGTTCAATACATCTTGCAACAGCTCAAGGACGTAGTCCTGACTCAATTTTTTACCAGGCTGAATCTCTTGCCTTAAGTTGTATCCATCGATATATTCCTGAACGATGTAGAATCGTTTACCCTCCGTAAAATAGGCAATCAGGGCCGGAATTTGGGGATGTTGCCCCAATTTTTCCAGCATGACGGCTTCTTGCTCGAAGAGCCTCAGAATTTTGGGCGCACGATGGTGCAGTTGCTTAACAACACAATAAGGCTGACTGGGTTTATGTTGGTCACGGGCTAGATAGGTCGTGCCGTAATTGCCTGCTCCTAGCTGTGATTTCAGTTCATACCTTCCCGCTATTCGCGCCATAGCTCACCAGGATGACATCTAATGGACACTACACGACAGCTAGCCGTCGCTCCAGACTGGGATCGCTTGAATAAAATGATCATGCAGCCAGTCATGCTCTAAAGTCTGACTTTCAAAGTAGATAATACTTGTCCATCATTACTTTCTCAATTCCATATGGCATCTGGAATTGAACACTGGGCAGATTCTGTCTCCCCAAAATAGGGGCAGAACTTCTGGTACCTGGTCCACAGGCAGAGCCCATGAACCAGACAAAGCCGACAGGATTGGTGAAATACAAATCCTGTCGGCTTTGCCGCCTATACTCTTAGTTGCTTACACTCGGGCTGTCGCTGCGGCTTCCATATCATCCTTTTGGGGATGGATGGCTTTACCGTCCTGCAAGGATACATAGAGACGATTCAGCGCGTTCAAGTATGCCTGGGTTGAGGCCACAACGATGTCAGTATTCGCCGCATGTCCAGAAAAGACTTGGTTCTCGTGACGGACCCGAATCGTGACCTCCCCGATCGCATCAATCCCAGCCGTGACTGACTGTACGGAGAACTCAATTAACTCATTGGGGAGATTGACAACGCGATTAACTGCCTTGTATACCGCATCGACTGGCCCCGTCCCTGTGGCTGCATCCGTCAGCTCTTCGCCGTCCGGAGTCCGTAGGGTTACAGTGGCGGTAGGGCGAGAATGATCGCCACAGGAAACTTGGACTAGCTCCAAATGGAAGTGTTCAGGAGCCTGCTGCGTTTCGTCGTTGACGATCGCCACAATGTCCCAATCAGTGACAATTTTCTTTTTGTCTGCCAATTCTTTAAAGCGGAGGAAAGCCCGATTCAGTTCTTGGTCTCCTAGCTCATGCCCTAACTCTTTCAGGCGAGTACGAAAAGCATTACGTCCGGAGTGTTTACCCAACACAATCTGGTTCGCATTTAAGCCAATGGACTCAGCGTCCATGATTTCGTAGGTGAGCTTGTTTTTCAGCACGCCATCCTGGTGAATGCCCGATTCATGGGCAAAGGCATTGGCTCCCACAATGGCTTTGTTGGGCTGCACCAACATGCCCGTCAAGTTTGAGACAAGACGCGAGGTTTGGTAAATCTCTTGGGTATTGATATTACACAGGGGGGCCTCTGAGTCGGCAGGACGTCCGAAGAAAGCATTGTAGTAGCTACGCCGGACGTGTAATGCCATCACTAACTCTTCTAAGGCAGCATTACCCGCGCGTTCACCAATACCGTTGATCGTGCACTCTAGCTGACGGGCACCGTTTTTCACAGCTTCCAGGAAGTTAGCGACAGCTAGTCCCAAATCATTGTGGCCATGGACCGAAATGATGGCTTGATCAATATTGGCGACATTTTCTTTAATGCCACGGATGAGGTCGCCAAATTCGGTTGGGGTGAGGTAGCCAACTGTATCGGGGATGTTGACGGTCGTGGCTCCGGCTGCGATCGCGGTTTCCAGAACCCGGTACATAAATTCAGGATCGGAGCGTCCGGCATCCTCAGGCGAAAATTCGATGTCGTGAGTAAAGGTCTTGGCATAGGCGACCATCTCTTCTGTAATCGCCAGTACTTCTTCGCGACTCTTGCGCAGCTTGTACTGCATGTGGATGTCAGACGTGGCAATAAAGGTGTGGATACGCCCTTTGGCTGCTGGCGCGATCGCCCGACCGGCGGTTTCAATATCATGCTTGGTCGCTCGGGCCAGACCACAAATCACCGGCCCATCGGCTGTCCCAACTTGGTCTGCAATCTTCTGCACCGCCTCAAAATCGCCAGGGCTCGCAAAAGGAAACCCAGCTTCGATGATATCTACGCCTAGTCGTGCCAGTTGCCGCGCGATCGTTAGCTTTTCATCCACGTTCAGGGTTGCACCCGGAGATTGTTCTCCATCGCGCAAGGTGGTATCAAAGAACAAAATGCGGTCTGGGTTCGGCGAATGACTCATCGTGATTCACAGTCGGTAAACAACAGATTTCTGTAGCAATAGAAACCATTCTAGTCTCCTCCCAGAGGGATGAGAACAAAGATTAGAAGCTGTAATTTAGTGATTTGCTGACTTGCAACAAATCCTTGGAGCCACCGTCCAATTGAGATATGAGGGGCTGCCGGAAAAGCGATTCACATTACCAACACAGGCTCTTTAGCTTGATGTGGGCAGGCTAAGGAGAATGGGTGCCGTCAGCGGTTGTCAAAAGTCAGGCAACATCATCATCCCCAAAAATAGTCGGCAAGCCAGGTTTGCACCAGGGATTTGTATCGTGAACAACTGACGACAAAAGCATCTTCTGGGACTTTTAAAGGCTGTGTTCTATTGCCAGAGGTATTGGCGTGAAAAGGTTGGCCGTTTTATTGGGAGCAACCGGACTCATGTTGATGAGTCCATTGGCCGCTCAAGCTGCAAAACTATCGATGTCTGGACGTGTAGAACTGACTTCTTCACAATCGCCTGTCGATGATGCCCGTGTCACTGTAACCTTTCATGGACATGAGCTAGGAATTCATGAATATACGACAGAGCGTACTGTCAGAGCTCGTACCGATGAATTCGGTAACTTTGAAGCCGAAGTCAAAGTACCTAGTCGTCGTTATATATGGACTCACGCGACGGTTGAAATTGCCGAAACCGATGTTAGTAAACGAGCTGAAGTAACCAGCACTTGTCTTATCGATGAAACCGGAGGATTTTATTGCGACAAGAACTTTTGGGTGAGTCCTTTGAATTCACAGTAGGTGAATTTAAACAGAATAAAAAGCCAGGCTCTCAGTGATTAACTGAACCTGGCTAGTTAATATTGATACTTTAATGCCGTGCATTGATGCTGCCTAGAGAGCCACAAGTGGGCTTGTACGAATCAGACGATCAATGGCACTGACTTAAGAAAAGAGAAAGGGGTGTAAAGCCTGATAATAATAGGCTATAGCGTTTTCACACCCCGG
>JBCBTQ010000078.1:0-22964 GCA_039818605.1 Cyanobacteria bacterium J06639_14
AAAAAATTGTCATAGAAGTCTATGCTAGGATCTCGAAGTTTGCCCCTAATAAAGGAACTTCAAACCTTTTCCTCGCTAGTCAAATAGAGGAAGTGACAAGTCTTTTAGATACTTACTTGTTAGATTGCTAGTGTGGGGTGCTTCTAAAATGTCTTGAAACCTGGCTTTTTTTGAGGATGTCAGTCTTTATATACAGGTCCAGCAAATAACAGAATCTTCTTGTGTTAAGCTTTACAAAAAACGATATCCTACTGTATCTCTAGATGGCAAATCAGAAAAGACTTACAGCTACTAAGTATCTTGAAAATCTAGTAAAGGCTTTGAGCCTCTAGTTATTCTGTCACATAGCTAGAACCTCAGAATATTAATTGCATCAAAGCTATTAATGGCGAGTCTCTGGAAATCCTGCCCCCAAAAACGGTTGTAAACGTTGTGGAAACTTCAGTTCAACCTGCATCTATAGTTTCAAAGAATTCTGTATTTTCCCCCTTACGCGTGTGGTTCAAACGCCTGACGGGGGAAACCCGGACCCGCATCTTGTTGCTGTATGCCATGACAATGCTAGTCGTCATGGCAGGCGCAATCCCAATTTTTCGCATCTTCTTATTTATGGAGGTCGATAACCGGGTCCGGGAAGATCTCCGAGAAGAGCTGGAAACATTTCAAGAAGCCTACGAGACTTGGGAAGCTACGTCTCCATCAACGATTGAGTCCTTAAAAGCGTTTCTAGAAGGCTTTCTAGAAGAAGACCTAACCGAGGACGATAACTTCCACATCTTCATCTTGGATGATAAGCTTTATCGCTCGAACCCCAGAGCGCTACCTGCTGTGATTCAGCCAGATTCTGACCTGATGCAGGAGTGGAAGACTTTAAGAGAACCTGTTAGAGACATTTTGCCTGTTCCAGATCCTGACGTTGGCAGCGTTCTATACAAGACCCACATACTCAAAGTCAACGGCATTTTCAGAGGCCAATTTGTGGCGGTTCATCTGTCTGCCGGGGAACGTAAAGAGACGCTAGAGGGAGTTTATGCCTTCGTCAGGGTTGCAATGGTCGTTGTCTTGTGTTCCTTGTTGCTCGCATGGCTGGGCAGTCATCAATTACTGAAGCCCGTCAAGCATTTAGCCGTAACGGCTAAAAATATTAATGAGTCTGACCTTTCCCATCGTCTAGAAGTAGATGGCAGCGGCGAACTCGCTCTCCTGGCAGAAACCTTCAACGCCATGATGGATCGGGTGCAAAACGCTTTTGATAGCCAGCGTAACTTTTTGAATGATGCGAGCCATGAACTGCGTACTCCCATCACGATTATTCAAGGCCATCTGGAACTGATGGACGATGATCCCAAGGAGCAGCAAGAAACCCTAGAGCTGGTTATGGACGAGTTGGATCGCATGGGACGGTTTGTCAACGATTTAGTGTTACTTGCCAAATCAGAACGCCCTGACTTTTTACAGCTAGAGACCATTGATTTAGAGCCTTTTACCGAAGAACTCTTTAGTAAAATAACTGCGTTGGGCGATCGCAACTGGCAACTTTCACAGGTGGGTCGGGGTAAGTTTGTCGCGGACCGTCAACGGCTTACGGGTGCACTGATCAACATCGCTCAAAATGCGGCTCAGCATACCAAGCCCAACGATACGATTGAACTCGGCACCACGATCGCCAAGGGGCAGGTACGAATGTGGATTCGGGATACGGGTGAAGGCATTGCCCAAACCGATCAGCAACGGATTTTTGAACGCTTTGCTCGTACGGCTAACAGTTACCGTCGTTCCGAAGGGGCCGGGCTGGGGCTGGCAATTGTCAGTGCTATTACTGAGGCTCATGGCGGGCACATTGAACTCACAAGCAAACTCGGAGTCGGGTCAACCTTCAGCCTGATTTTGCCGCTGGAAAAACCTTAGGAGAATCCAATTCATGACTCATATTCTCATTGTTGAGGATGAATCACGCATTGTTTCCTTTTTAGAAAAGGGGCTCAGCGCCAACGGATTCACAACCTCCACGGCGACCCATAGTGATGAAGCCAGGGAAATCGCTCTGGATGGCCAGATTGATCTGATGGTGCTAGACCTCACGATTCCGGGACAAGATGGGCTATCACTGCTAGAAGAACTCCGAGGGCAAGGGTTTCAGGCCCCAGTTATTATTCTGACTGCCCGCGACGATATTCAAGATAAGGTCAATGGGTTTGAAATGGGAGCAGATGATTACATGACCAAGCCTTTCCGTTTTGAAGAACTGTTGGTGCGCATCCGCGCCCGACTCAGACCCTCGACATCAACCAACCGTAGCCAGAGTGGCATGACCCTCCAGGTGAAAGACATCGTGCTAGACCTCCGAACTCGTCGCCTCAAGGTCAATGGCAAACTCTTTGATCTATCAGCCCGAGAATTCACCCTTGCGGAAACCCTTATGCGCCATCCCAACCAGGTTATGAGTCGCGAACAACTGTTGGATTTGGTCTGGGGCTACGATTATGCACCAGGGTCTAATGTGGTCGATGTTTATGTCGGGTATCTCCGTAAAAAGCTCGGCAATGAGATCATCGAAACCGTCCGTGGCATGGGCTATCGACTAATTTCCTAAGGGAATTCTCATCCTGGCGTTACGTTTAATTAATGTAAATGGCGTTTCGCAAAGTTACATTAGGTATTACGTTAAACGATTTCGAACAGAAGTTGAGCCCGGCAGTGTTGCACAGCATTAAGGAAAAGCTTTTTGCTAACAACTTTATAATGGTGGCTTTTCTACATTCTCTTTAAAGGTGTTTTCTTCTCCTCTTGAGGCATTGCTCATAGAGGCATTGCTCATATCTGTCACTGTACTACCTATCATTTGTCATGACGTGTAACTAACTAGGAAGGCAGATGTCATCTACAAGCCTAGCCTAACCCTATGAAAAGGAAGGATGCGCTGTTGGAAGAATCATGCATTGCATATTGATTGCCGAAGATGAGCCCAGGATTGCTGCGTTTATAGAAAAAGGACTCCGGCGATCAGGATTTTCCACAATCGTTGTTAGCGATGGCAATGTCGCGATCGAGGCAGTGTTTAACAATGATGTTGACCTTTTGCTTTTAGATTTAGGCTTGCCGGGTAAAGATGGCCAAGAAGTCCTCCGAGAACTGAGAAAACAAAACATAACTTTGCCGATTATTGTCATAACGGCCCGTTCATTAGATCAGCAAGACGGGGAGGTGTTCTCCTTGGCCACTGATGTGGTGAGCAAGCCTTTAGTCACACGCGATCTTGTCCAAAAGGTGAAATTACTTTTGTCATGATATTTCAACTTTTTTGCTGCAAAGCCTAGTTCCCTGCTCGACGACGAAAAGCAAGCCCTTACATGTCACTGGCCCAAAACCCTGTTTTTGTCACGTTTAAAGAATGTTGCTAATTTGTCCTTCTGTTGTATGACTTGACAAATAAGGGTAAATCCAGGTTTACTGAACTCGCTTAGGTAAAATCTAGGAACAAAATATACTGATTCAGTAAGGGCAGATTCAGCCAGGTTCAAATATCTATGGTGCTTCTATCACAGACAAGACCTACCCTGGTTGGTAATATCGTTGTCAGAAGTCGCCCTAGTTATCTTGTTATGTTGGCAACATAGGTCTTGCAAAGACACTGGTTTGCCACACTTACGTCTTACTTTGGCAATGTGGGTGCAAGCGCCATCGTGCGCCAGCTAATGGATTTTCAATTTTCCTTATGTTGCTAAGAGCTCATGCCATTACCCGCTAACACGGCTTTCAAAACATTGTCAACTCCCAACCCAACCCATCGCGTTCTTATTGTGGAAGATGGTTCTCGACTCGCAACTTTGATGGCGAAAGGGTTACAACGTGCCGGTTTTCCCTCTGAAATCCTGCGCGACGGCACTACTGTATTGGATAAAGTAGTCGGTGACCACTTTGACTTGATCCTTCTGGATCTGGGCTTAGCTGCAAAGGATGGGCGTTTAGTTTTGCATGAACTGAGATCTCACGGGGTGACGGTGCCGGTTGTTATCGTTACTGCCTGTCCCATTAATCCCCAGGACGATGAAATTGTTTATACATTAGCTGATGAGGTGATACGCAAACCCTTCATGATGAAGGACCTTGTACGGCAAGTGCGATCGCTGCTAGTAGCTTAGCTACCTGATGCGATGTTGCCAACGGCTTGATACAGGCTACCGTTAATAGGGATTGTCTAGAATCGCTGTCCCAACTCGCAGATCATTGTGCTGGCAACTGTTGGCACAACTCAATTCACCGATTGCAGCCTGTGATCGCGAATCGATAGCCCTGAAAAAGCACAACTAGAAGTCGATGGCCGATAGTCCTCCGGTTTAAGGAGTTGAATGGTTCCGATCCTGCGATCGGACATCCAGGCTTTCGGCATTTAGCTCGTAGTTGAAATAGAACGAATGACTTCAACCGGGATTAGGTGAACGGCTCTGGACTCAATTCCATGCACTTGTCCCCCCTACACCTCAATAAACGGCTCGAACTACCAGCCTAAAATTTTAGAAATCTCGGCGGCCAACTTTAAAGGCCGAAACGGCTTAGCGACGACCCCAGCGACTCCCAGTTCTTTGAAATCTTCCAGATTCGACTGTCGAGCCTTGGCGGTCACAAAAATCACCGGAATCGATTGCGTTGTGGCGTCTGCCTTCAAACTTTGCAAGGTCGCACGGCCATCCATATCCGGCATCATCATGTCTAACAGGATCGCGTCAGGGGCTTCACTGGCCGCGATCGCCAATGCATCCTTGCCAGAACTTGCCGTCAGCACTGTCCAATCAGTCCCCATCTCTAAACCTAGTTTAGTAATCTCCCGAACATCTGCTTCATCGTCCACAATTAGGATGCGTTTGGTCATAATGCTTTGTTGTTGGTTATTGGTGGTTGGTCGGGGCGAGGCATTGGGGCCAAGAGCTTTGTGACTACCAGGGTCGCTATTCACCCAAGGCCTCGCTCGGGCAGGTTGATGGTTGGTGATTATTGATTAATGGTTATTGCTTAATTGAACTTGATGGTTAGTACAGCGTAAATTAAGTTTCCCATCTTTAGCGATGGAGGCTTGATCCCCCCAACCCCCCTTGTGCAAAGGGGGCATTCCAATCCAGGTTCTGCATAGCCCCTTTTTTAAGGGGGCAGCGACAGCGGGGGATCAAGCTGCCACGGCTGAGGCACGAAGATAAATTTAATTTACAGAGTATTAGCTGAATCTACGAACTATTAACCACCCATCCCGTACCACCACACACCACACCACACACACGATTAACCACAAACAGGCGATTCGCCATCATCAACGTTATCTCCTATGGGCAATAGAACTTTGAAGGTGCTGCCTTTGCCGAGGCTACTCTCGGCCCAAATTTGCCCTTGATGTTGTTGGACAATTTGGCGACAGATGGAGAGCCCTAGCCCCGTGCCACCTTTAGCGCGAGCATCGGAAGCATCAACCTGTTGAAAGCGTTCGAAGATGAGGTGGAGTTTGTCCGCAGGGATGCCACGGCCTTCGTCTTGGACGGTGATGAGGAGATGGGGAGAGGCATTCGGAATGGGGGTTCCTGACTCCTGCTCGTGTACTTGTGCCTTTAACCATACGGTATTGCCAGGGGAGGAAAACTTGATCGCGTTACTGAGGAGATTTGTCAGGAGTTGTTGGATGCGATCGCAATCCACGCGCAACTTGACATTGCAGGGTTCCACCACGAGGGTAACTTGAGCTTCTTGGGCCATGGCAAGCATGACAGCGGTAGCTTGCTGGAATGTATAGGGAAGATGACAAATTTTAGGGTGCAGGGTGAGGGTGCCAGACTTCATGCGCTCCAGATCGAGGATGTCGTTGACAAGGCGAACAAGGCGTTCGGCATTGTTAATGGCCATGCCAATCATCTGCTGGCCTTGGTCGGTGAGACTGCCCAATTGTCCAGTGCCCAGCAAATCAAGGGCCCCAATGAGGGAGTTCATGGGGGTTTTGAGTTCGTGACTAACGAGAGAAATGAATTCGTTTTCGAGGCGCTTGCGCTCGGTAATGTCGTTGGCGATCGCGAGAGCACAGCGATGTCCCTGGAGTTCAATCAACTCGACAGACAGGAGCACAGTGCGATAGTCACCGCTTTTAGTACGCAGCTCAAATTCACGGTTGTGGAGGACACCGGCCTCCTCCAATTCAGCCAGTCCCTCGGTGTAGCGAGTGGGATCAAGCCCTAAATTGAGTTCGTCAACGTGGTAGCCGATGACCTCGTTGCGAATATAGCCACTGAGGCGCAGAAAGCTGGGATTGACTTCTAAAAACCGCCCATCTTCCAACGTCGTAATGGCAATCGGACTAGGACTAGAACGAAACGCTTTGGTGAAAGTTTCTTGGGCACGTTTGCGGTTACGGATTTCCTGCTGAAGCTGCTGGTTTTGCTGTTGTAACTGCTGACGTAAAGAGCGAAGCTGCAGATGCGTTTCGATGCGGGCAAGGACTTCTTCCACTTGAAATGGCTTAGTGACGAAATCTACCCCCCCCACTTGAAAGGCGCGGACCTTATCCAGTGTTTCGCCTAGAGCACTGACAAAAATAACCGGAATTTCGCAGGTGCGTTCATCTACTTTGAGGTGTTCGCAAACTTCATAGCCGCCCATTTCAGGCATATTGATGTCCAGCAAAATCAGATCAGGAGGGGCCGCTTGGGCAGCTCGTAGAGCAGTTCTGCCCTTTGTCACACTGCGCACTTTGTAGTTGCGTTCGGTCAGTAGCTGCGAGAGCAACTGAAGATTTTCTGGCGTATCGTCAATAGCCAGAATATCGGCCCGATAGTGCTGATCAACTGGCTTCGGCATGAATCTGATTCTCCGTTAGTTCCACCAAGGCATCAAAGTTATATTGGTTTACCTGCTGCATTAAACTCTCTCGGAGTCTTACATGGGATGGGGGGACTTGCATGATTAACTGCATAAGCCATTCACGATCCGCTTGGATGGCAGCTTGCTGCAGTTCTTGCATCCAGTCAAAGGACATCATATGGAAGGGGGGCGATTGCCCTTCACGTGCCTCGATCGCAATCTGCCTGTGAGTCTGATAGCAATACTCCACACCCAAGTGCTCAGCCATTACACCAAAGATGTCTTGTTCTTTAAAGGGTTTGCGGACAAAATCGTCACAGCCAGTTGCCATAATCTTGGCCCGTTCTTCTTCAAAAGCACTGGCTGTAAGAGCAATGATTTTGGTGGAATTCCGAATTCCGTAGGGCTCTGCCCTTCCCGCAGGGTATTCCGAATTCTTATATTTTTCCTCAAGAGCCCGAATCTGCCTCGTAGCCTCATACCCATCCATTACGGGCATATTCATGTCCATCCAGATTAAGTGGGGTTGCCAGTCTTGGTAGCGGGCGATCGCCGCCGCTCCGTGGTCGACTGAATAAACCTGGAAACCAACGCTGGTGAGGAGTTCTTCAAGTAGCTGTCGTGCGGCTGGATGATCATCCACAACTAAGATACGGTAAGGCGGCTCATGGGGAGCTAACCCAACGACTTGATGGGTTGCCCGCACCACCTGATAAGGTTTAGCCAACTGCATGGGCAAGTCAATCTGGAATCGGGCACCACCCGCCCCAGATTCGTGAACCTCGATGTGTCCTCCCATCAGTTGGACATATTCCTGACAAATGGCTAATCCTAAGCCCGTTCCTTCTTGGGCTTGTTGACCCGCATCAGCCTGGATAAACGCCTCGAATAAATATTTTCGCGCTTCTGGCAGAATGCCAGGACCAGAATCTTCGACCTCAAAACGTAGCCAGTAGGGAAACGTTTGAACTGAAATATCCGGGGAGTCCAGAGGCGGAACAGAGGGCAGAGGGCTAATTCGCAGGGTGACGCCTCCTTGTTGGGTGAATTTGATCGCATTGCCGAGCAAATTTACCAGGATCTGCTGCAGCTTACTAGCATCTGCTTTCAGATATTGGGGCAGTTGGGGCGATCGCAGCACATTCAGACTCAGCTTTTTAGCATCGGCCTTCATCTGAAACAGATCTTCCAGTGTTTGTAGCAATTGGTAGAGATCGAATGGCGTCTCCATGAGGGTGACGTGACCGGCCTCAATTTTAGAAATCGCCAACACATCATTAATCAGGTTGAGGAGATGCTCACCACTACGGCTGATGATATCCAAATGAGTCTGCTGGGTAGGCAGTGCTTGAGAATTACGCTGCATGAGTTGAGTGAAGCCCAAAATGGCATTCAAAGGCGTGCGCAATTCGTGGCTCATATTGGCAATAAAACGGCTTTTAGTCTGGTTGGCGGCTTCAGCTCTTTCCTTAGCAGCTTCTAGCTGTTGATTCGCCGCTGCCAGTTCCGCCGTCCGCTCGTCAACTTTCTGCTCCAAGAGGGAAAAGGATCCCTGTAGACTCGCTGCCATGCGACTGAAGGAGGTCGCTAGCTCTGCAACTTCTTGAATTCCGCCTACTGCGATCGCGGGATTATGCCACCGCCCTTGAGAAAGGTCTTTTGCAGCCTGATTGAGTTGCGCAATCGGCTGGGCAATCCAACGAGCTGTGAGAATACCAATACCGCTGGCTAGCAGCAAGGCTCCAGCACAGAGCAACAGAGTATTACGGGTATTTGCATTAACTTGCGCGACGAAGTCTGACTCTGGCATTACCGTAATCAATAGCCAATCTAAACCGACGCTTTCTTTTAAGGGAGTTGTCTGCAAAAAATAGCGATCACCGTTAACCCGAAACATTAATTCTTGGTCAATCACCACATTGCTAAGCTGACCAAAACGCGTCTCCAAAAATTGGGACGAGGCATTCAATAGTGGTAATTCTTCTGTCTTAATGGAAAGTCGCTCGGCAGTAGTACCATCCGAACTAGTCTGATAAGGTACTTGTTCAGCAGACGTAGCGACCAGTTTTCCGGTTTTGGGTTCAACCAGGAAGACCTTACCGCCCGATCCGAGATCGAGTTGATGTAGAAATTGATTGATATCGAGTAATCCTAAGGAAACCCCGAGTACCCCCTGCAACGCTCCTTGAGCATAGATGGGTTGCACTGTATCAATACTCATATTAACGAGGGGAACCCACACAAAAATCTCAGTCCAGGTAGATTTCCGTTGGGCAACAGCAAGCTGATACCAGGGGCGATCGCGGGGATCATAGGGGGCTACATAGAGTTGTTCCGCCAGCTGATTCTGACGATTGGTACTGTAAATTTCCAGATTGCCATCTCTCGTCATCCCCAAGGCATAGGTTCCATCGGGACGACGTTCAGCCCCCATATATTCGCCAGACTCATTACTCCAATAAACGGCTGTAAGTCCTTCGAAAGTTTGAATTTGTTCTAAAAAATAACCATTGAGCTGATCCGGTGTATCGAGTGGCAGCATTCCTTGGGCGATCGCGGCTGCGTTGATGCGATTAACCTCTGTGGCTTGCTTCACATGCTCTGCCAGTTCCGACTCGATACGACCACTCACCTCAGTCATGAGGCGGTAGGCCAAATCACAGATAGCCTGCTGCCCATTGCGCCAAGATAAATAACCAACCAGTCCGACAATGCCTAGCAACTGGAGCAAAAAAGGGAGCGTTAGGACCAGTCGCAACGACATTCGAGGCGATCGCTGGGCAGCCTCTCCTTTAAACATTCAGGCTACCCTCCCCACTGCCTTATTTGCCCATTCATGATGACTATATTTTTTCGATATGACATTCTTTTAGCTGACTCTATATCTAGAGATAAACAAGGTAATTTCTTGAAATGAATCTACTGCCGTAGGTTGGTATCGCAATACTAGAGCCAACGCTCCAATCAATAATTTCTTTCTCAAAAATCTCTTGAAGTCAGTCTTTACATAATTATTTAACACCTAGTCACGGCATTTGAATACTAGTGCTGCAATTCACATTTCAACTTGTTTAACTTTAATGTGGAAGGTCAAGGACACCCTGCACTTGTACCGATTTATACCTTCATCGGTTCCGGTTTATCACCTTTTTCTATCGCATCTACTCCTTAATCCTATTTGTTTTCTTCTCTGCATGGTTGACCTCCCGACCGACAATAGATGGGCCTTTTGGCAAATGTATGTAGAGTAAGCTGCAATCGGGAAGATCTGGGGAAGATTTGGCCATAAGCTCCAGTCCATCTGGAACCTGGAGATTTTCCGCAGGATCGGTAATTAAATCACAGCCCAGCATGATGCATTTCCAAATTGTTAACGCACACATTCTGGCGATCAACTTAAGGCGGGAAATATTGGTTGGAACAGAATCCAGGAGCTAGGAGTCAGGAGAACACTGGATTCTAGCTCCTAGCGCCTAAATTCCCTTCCTGGCCAAAGTTTCCCGGCTTAAATTACAGGCCCACATCCTTAGGCAAAAAACAGACATCTGGCTAGTACCGCTACGCGGAATTCAAAATGCAAAATTCAAAATGCAAAACCATCTCATAGTGGGCCTTTTAAGCCTTGGGAATGATGCGCATACTGCCGCTATCGAGTGCTAGGGACAGCGGATAAGTTTCTAGAGTTATCAATATCTCTCATTAACAGGATTGCGGGCCTATCCTGGAAAACAACCGTCTTGTTCGGGAAGAATTCAGTGCTGTTTTGGATCTTGCAGGTTATACAATTTTTTTTAATTTTAGGCTTGAGCTGGTTAGCGCTAAAGCTCAGAACTCCACTTTTAGCCAGTGTGCGGGCAGAACTACTCTGGTTATTGCCTTTGACGTTTGGGGGCTTACTAGGCCTAAATCTCTGGCGTTCTGGAGCACGTAAACACACTGAAAACCGCATCCACTATGGTGTTCGACACCTACCTTTGGTTCTGTGTGCAGCAGGGCTAACGTTTGTGCTGACGACGGAAGGACACTATCGCTGGGTCAAGCAGACGGTGCTGACGGGCGATCGCATGCAATTACAGCGACTGGGACAGCACTTGGTGGTGGGTTACCGCGATTTTGAAGCGATCCATAGGCTTGTGCAGAAAGGAGGCATTGGCGGGGTTTTCATCACCCGTCATAATTTAGCGGGCCAGACGATCGCACAGCTCCAGCAGCAAATTGCCACGCTACAAGCTCTGCGTCAGGAGCAGAATTTGCCCCCCCTATGGATTGCCACCGATCAGGAGGGGGGAATTGTATCGCGATTGTCACCACCCCTAACCCACTTGCCGCCCTTAGCCGAGGTGGTGAGTCAAGCGACAACACCCGCATCTCAGCATCAACAGGTACAGCAGTATGGAGATATCCATGGACGGGAACTGGCAGCACTGGGCATTAACCTCAACTTTGCCCCGGTGGTGGATCTCAATAAAGGAGTCGTCACACCGGGCGATCGCCTCTCTGTCATCTATCGTCGTGCGATTTCGGATGACAACACGGTGGTAGCAACAGTAGCTCAGCATTATTGTGCGGCTCTATTCAGTCATGGTGTACGTTGCACGCTCAAGCATTTTCCCGGCTTAGGACGGCTGGAGGGAGATACCCATCTGAATTCGGCCCATCTCGATACGCCAGTTGCTGAGCTTGCCCAAGATGATTGGATTCCGTTTCAGCAGGTGATGCAGACCACTGAGACAATGACGATGCTGGGGCACCCGATTCTAACCGCAGTGGACAACCGGCATCCAGTGTCATTTTCGGCAGCGGTGGTGGATGGGATTCTGCGGCAGCAGTGGCAGTATGAGGGTCTCTTGATTACGGATGATTTCAGTATGGGAGCTGTATTCAACACTCGCGACAGCGTCACAGGAGCCACGATTAAAGCCCTGAATGCGGGCGTTGATCTCATCTTGGTTTCATACGATGCGGACCTGTACTATCCCGTGATGGCAACACTGATGCAGGCGGAACAGGATAACCGTCTCAGCTCAGAACAGCTAGCCGCCAGTCGCGATCGCCTCCAGAAACATCCTCCATCCATCCCTACAACGTAGCGATGCGATCTATCACGTCGCTACGGCCACAACGATCCTAACGATCGCGCTCAACAACCCAGCACATACTGTCCCGGTGTGACGCCCACAAATCTTTTAAAGTGGCGGGTGAAGTGGCTTTGGTCCGCGAAGCCAGTGTCGATAGCCACTTCGGCAATCGCGTGTCCCTGGGCAAGCTGAGCTTTCGCATGATGGATGCGAACCTGCAGCAAATAGGCGTGGGGTGGTAAGCCCATCGCTTTACGAAACGTCCGTAACAAGCGCAAAGGTTTCATTTGCACTAAGTTGGCCAGTTCTGTCAGTGACGGATTTTGCCGGTAGAACGCTTCGAGGTAGTCGCGGATGCATTGCACAATTTGGCTCTCGGGGGTGAGTGGATCGATGCTCTGATCAGCATGGCGGGTGACTAATTCGGCCAAAATCTGGGTCAGAAAGGTTTCTTGGGCCAGGGTAATGGGATCGTTCTCCAGGGCCGTCATGAGGTGTTGCAACCGTTGAGTCAAGCAGCGATCGCGAATCTGGTTGTTGGCAAAGTACGGCAGTCGAGGATCATCCTGGCCGGGCATAGCTCGAGCTACGGTTTCACAGGCTGGGTACACAATCCGATAGCTATAGCGATCGCCATCCACCGTGCCACCCCAATGAACCTGCCCCGGATTAATCACCAACACGTCCCCCGGCTCCAAGAGGTGATCACCCGCTTCGGTCCGGTAAGCCAGCCGCCCCTGATCCACGACTGCGAGCCCAAACCCGTTGTGAATATGGCGATCGAAGGCATGATTGATGCCGATGGCTTTCAAGCACTCGACATTGTTCAAGGCCTGCACACGCCAGAGTTTTGCTTGGGGTTTGGCCATACACAGCAACGCTCAACTCACTTAAAGCTTCACTATAGAGATGTCGGATGAGTCTGTCTTGTACGTTTTTTCAGGTAATCCCTATAACATCGCTGCCAGCCGACAAACGGCAGTCTTACATCGAAACTGCTAGAACCGTCAGAATTTTCGCCGAACTTAGCCCTATCCGATCCTCCCTATCTCTCGACGATCTCCCCTGCCAATGCCTGGATCAATTCTCATGTTCATTGACTAAAAATCACGCTAGAACAAAGGAAAGATTTCTCGATGGCTTTACATCGATACGCTCATGATGAATACACGCGCGATCGCAGGGTTGGGCGCTTTTGCAGTTGGATGCATAGCAGCCCTCAGTTGGACCGGCTTGAATAGTCCGTTGGCAGCTTCTGAGGCAAGACTGATTGCCCAAGCGGAGGTTTATTCGTTAGAGGATTGGTGTCTATTTCGGGATCAGTTAGATGCAGATTCTCAGCATACGGTTACAGTTTTGTTGGAAGTATTGGGAACCGAGGAGTGTACTGAGGCAAATCGCCGTGCCTCGACATTAACGCTATTGAATTTGGACAATCGCGACCTGCGCGACCTGCGCCCTCTGGCAACTTTCCCATTGTTACGAGAACTCGTCCTGAACAATAACCAAATTGCCGATATTGGGCCTTTAGCATCACTCGCTAACCTGCAGCGATTGTCAGCTAGCGCCAACCAAATTCAGGATATTGAGCAGCTTACGACCCTGAAAGAGTTGCGAGCGCTGGTTTTGAGTAACAACCAAATTACAGTGCTACCGACTTTGGAAAATTTGAGCCAACTCAGGGACCTTGATTTACAGGGAAATGTCATCAGTGGCCTGATGCCTTTGCAACCTTTAAGTGAACTAGAGATCCTTAATCTCAGTGGCAATGAAATCGTTGATATCAGCCCACTCAGTAATCTCACAGCCTTAAGACGTCTCGATTTGAGTTCTAACCAGGTGGCCAATATCGCTCCGTTAGTTTCCCTTGTAAACTTAGAGGAACTCAATCTTAACCGGAATCAGATTGTTGAAACGGGGGCATTACGGCGTATACCGAGCTTATCTGAGGTGTATCTTTACAACAACCCGGTAGAGAATTTCGTGTGCCCAACCACTGAGGATGCTATCTGCTTCATCTAACGACGGTAGAAATGTGCAATGGAATGGCTGAGTCGTTATCGGTATCGGAAACGCTCCCTGTTGGCACTAAGCCTCCTTGGTCTAGTGTTCTTTTTGGGGTTAAAGCTATTACAACCTCCAGCCCTGCCGGATCCTCAACCGTCCAGCTATGAGCGATCGCAGCAGGTCGCCTTCAATCGCCCTAGTCACTATCCGATTAAAAATGCAGCGGTTCCAGTTGTCATGCAGAACTGGTATCACCCCGTTGCCGACTGGGTAGGACGTCTGATTCTACCGACCACGACCGAATATGACCAAGATGAAGGCGACTGGGTCTGGTTCGAGGTGCAGCACGCGCCTCAAGATAACTTAATTGGCCAGGTCGTTAAGCTCACCTGGCAAGAAACACCCGAACTGCAAGCTTATTTGGCTGCGGTTACGGTCGATGTTGCCTTTGGTGACACGGCGGCGCGATCGCGAGTTAAAGGGGATGTGGTGCCCAATCGCTTGGACGGACGACAGCACGTTGGGCCGCTTCAATCGCTGGCAGGAGCACGCCCAATTGATGATGTGTTGGTGCGGTTGGCAGGCGTTGAGATGGGCGAGGCAGCGACGCAAGATTTTGAGTCGCTGCCGGTTTTGAGAATTCAGGAAGCGCCGGTGCAGGTGGGGGGGCGTGAGGTAGCGCTCGTGCAACTGGAAAAGACGGTGCCCCGATTACCCTTGCCAAAAACGTGTCCGGGAGCAACGCCCTGTCCTAGTGAGTATTTTCAGGTGCGCCACTACAATCCCGTGACGCAGCAATTCGATGGCCTCGAAAGTGTGGTTCGCTTTCCTCAGCAGCCCCGCGATCGCAACGGTCGGTTTATCTCGACGCCTCGTGATCTGATGGATTCACCGGCGGGATCAGCCGGATGGTACCTGTATGGCGCTTTTGATCGAGACAGTGTGTTCACCGTTCAGGCACTGCAGCCGCGATCGCTGATGCAACTGCAGCCGGATCAGATAATTCTGGACAACACAGCAGGGCTCAATTTCATTGACCAGCAAAACTGGCAGGGGATACAGCACCAGCAAGGGCAAATTGAGCGATCGCTGCTATCCCCCACAGCGGCATCGGAAACAATCGCTTTATCCGAATGGCAAATGGGTGATCGGGGTCTAGTGATTCATCTGTTTGGCGGCATTGGGGGGGAATTAGCCGAAAGCGGAACTCCTGGGACTATAACCGGACACTTTGCGTATGGAGTCGCGGAGGTAGTAAGCGATCAGTTTACCGGCGAGCCTCAGTTTGCCGTTACTTATCACCAAATCTACGCGCACAATCCCAATGCCATCATTTCCGGAGTCCTAGACTGGAGTGCATACACAGGACACCTGGAGCGGGGTTGGTTGGGGGCAAGACCAATTTCTGATGTCATTGTGAAGCTCGATACGTTTACCCAGCCGTTTAACTTAGGAAGCCAATCTTTGTCTCTCTTTGAGAGCCTGTTGTGGGAAACCCAGGTGATTGCGGCACGCTATCGCACGGGCGATGGCACGGGCGTCGCGACAGTCTCGCCAGCGACTTCCTGCGTGCAGGACTCAAGCCAGGCATTTTACATCGCCCTTGAAGCCGTTAAGCAAAAAGCACTGAACACGCCCGAAATCTCCCTATGGCTAGATACCCATCCCGATGACCCGATGGCCGGTAAATTCTGGGAGTTCGTTAATTTGGGTAAGGATTTAGTTAATCTGCTAGCGCCTTATGGTGTAGTCCGTCCTGACTGGCAACAAAATGCTGAGGCCCTAGCGGGGGTGAACAGTCGGAACGGTTTCGTTAGCAGCCGTAGCCTCATCAACACATTACTTAGCTGGCGATCGATGATGCCGCGCCGTGCCCACGACGAACTCAGCCGCACGTTTTGGGAGCATGGTGCCCAGCTTTGGTTCTTGCGCACTAATCAGGTTGGGGGGCGAAACCCTGAAATTGTCCCCCTGGCTCCTACGCTTCTATTTGGTAAGTGGCCCGTCGTGAGCACCCTCACAAAACGCCTGGGTGATGCCATCAGCACCTTTTTGACCTGGCGCGACTGGGTGACGATCGCAGGGGCTTTACTACTCTACGGGGCGATCGCCCTTCCCTATGGGTTCTACAGCGGCTTTCTCAAAGTCTCGATTGAAGCACTGCGAAGCTGGTTAGCGCCGCTCCGAATGCTGCAGCTTTTGATCTTGCCAGCCATGGTGGAAGAGGGGATTTTTCGGGTGTTGCTGCTACCTCATCCATTAGAGGGGATTGCCATGAATCGTTGGCTACTCTGGGCGCTGCTAAGTCTAATCGCATTTGTGTTTTACCATCCCCTCAATGCCCAATTGTTCTATCCACCAGGACGTGGCACCTTCTGGGATCAACGGTTCTTGATTCTGGTGGTACTGCTGGGAGCAGTTTGCTCAGGCGTCTATGGCATGACCGGATCGTTTTGGGCGATCGTATTCATTCACTGGGTTGTCGTTGTGGTCTGGCTCCTAGCCTTGGGGGGACTCGAACAACTGCACGCGAAAGAAGAATAGATTTTGAGGCGCATCACGCAATGTTTCTTTGCAAAAATATTGCGTTTTCTTTCTCAACTTAAACCTTGATGTCAGCTATTTACCCTACCCACAGATAACTGTGTGTTGGATGATACCGTAAGGGCTACTCAAAGAAATTTTTTCATAGCCCTACCATTCATGTATAAGAATCGCGAAAAAGATTTGCTGGGATCTTTAACCGTGGCTGCACTCGGCGCAGGTGTCATTACTACCTTTGCGGTGAGCCAGGGACAAAGCCCTTGGCTGGCAATGGGAATTACTCTATTTGCCGCGATCGTGGCGGTCCTTTTTGATCAACTGATGTAAGGGATTAGCGGAGGGGTTCCAGCCGCTACGCTCGCGATCGCACCCCCGATAGTCCCCCTTGCCAAGCTGTCCATTAGGCACAAGTTGCTGAATCTCAAGTACAGCCACATTTCCCATCCTCCCCTTGGTAAGGGGAGGTGCCGTAGGCGGGGGGGTTCCAGCCGCTACGCTCGCGACTCTCACCCGATATTCCCCCTTGCCAAGGGAACAGGGGCAATCGACACGTGGGTCGTATCACGACGGGTAGGGAGTTCTGACGGAAGGGTAAGGAATTGACCCACCCGACGGCAACCCTATTTTCAGGTCCATTAGTATGGTCGAAGGGGTGGCGTCGAAATACCTCGAAAGTTTATAGCAACAAGCTACCGTTCTATTGGACAATATCGTGAGAATAGGGACATTAGTGCTGACTGAGCTTGGCAATTGAGAGAGGAACCTTGGCGATGAATCAACTGATTTTGGGTGCAGGGACGCTTCTATTGTCTTTGATTGTGGCCCTGTTTAAGCGGGAAATTGGTAGCCTGTACCAGTCTTGGGCTATTTACAACTCGCGTCCTTTCGACCAAGACCGCAAACCTGATACACCGGATCGATGCCAACTTTACAACAGTGCTACCGGTGACTGGGAAGACATTCTCATTGAAAAATATCAATTCTCATGGAAACGTGACCAGCGCGGCGTATTTATCTGCCATACGGTAATGAATGGCGACACGATCAAACTGGCCAAAGAGCGTATTCCCTTTGATGTATGGTCAGCGATGCGTAAACGTACAATGCCTGAACCGGAAGCATCCTAACCCGATAAACAGGTTTAAGTGAAGAAGGCATAAGCTCAGCGTTGGGGCCCATCCGAGCGATGATAAGTTCCTACTGACAAGGCTTGCACCCAATCCAGACTGCGCTCTTCGGCGACGAACCCTCCGAACAGTGCTTGAGTATTGCCCAAGCAGGGTTGCCTAGCTTTTGGCTAGAATGCCCTTGGTAAATCATGAATGCTGGTTGATATTACTAGAACGCCCCTGAAACTTGGCCATCTTCTCCCACATCAAGATGGGATTGGAATACATGGGAAAATGGCCACAAGCAGGGATTTCGGCCAGTTCTACACCCTTAGCTTGAATATGGCCTAAGTAAGAAAGTGACGCATTCTGTTCACCGTACATGAACAGTTTGGGACAGGGTAGCGCCAGGAATTTTTCCATGAGGTCGCCATTGTCTGATAAATTGACCATCGACTCAAAAATACCTCTTACAGCACCAGCTCGAACTTTATGACGTAAGCTGGCTGCGTATAAGGCACTAGCAAAGGCTGGCGCATGACGGGTGCGCTCAATGAATTCGGCAAAGAATTTTGCGTCATCCCTGTTGGGGTATTCGATGATTTGTCTGCTTAGAAAACAATCTTCTGGTGAAATATTCCCTTCAATGTCAACAAAACTAATAATCCGTTTGGGGTATTGTTGGGCAAGCATCAAAGCGGTAAGTCCACCCATCGAATGCCCAACAAGGTGAAAACGCTGTGTTTTGAAATGCTCCAGGACACTCACAGCAGTGTTCACCAGAAAGGGAATAGCAATTTGCGACAGGTCTGAACAGTAAGTTTCGCCGCAGCCTGGCGCATCGTAGGCAATGAAGGGATGACCATCAAAAGCAGGATGATGCACAACGTCAGCGTAGTCTTCCTTTGTAGAGCCAAAGCCGTGCAGGAATAAAAGCGGTTCTAGATCACCATCACGGTGAATAGCGGCAATGTTTAATTCAACATCATTGATGATGAGGGGTATTTGTGATGTTGTGATTTCTCCCTGCGTGTCCATTAAAACCTATTCGCTATTGTTGACTGTAGCCCAGTTTTTGTTGGGTCTGTTCCAAAACGCTATTTGCAGCGCCCCGCAATAAAGGCGTGTCATTGGCCAGCGTGAGCAGCTGAAAGCCCCATTCTGTTAAGAGTTGGGTGCTATTGGGTGAATTCACATGAATCCCTGTGATCAAACCATGCTCTTTTGCTGTCTTGACTATTTTTTTGAGCGCGGCTTCAACGGTAGCGGAAGTGATATCGACCTTTTCGGGTAATCCCAGGCTGATACTTAAATCCACTGTACCTACGTATAAACCATCTAAACCCGGCGTCGATACGATCGCTTCAAGATTTTCCAGCGCTTGGCGGGTTTCGATCATGGCAAAGGTGAGTACCGTCTGGTTAGCCGCAGCAAAGTAATCGTTGCCCGCATAAACATTGGCTCGGATAGGACCGTAGCTACGCTGTCCCAAAGGCGGGTAGCGACAGGCCTGAACAAAGTCTTCGGCTTCTTGACGGTTATTGATCATCGGACAAACAATGCCATAGGCACCCGCATCCAACAGACGCATGATGGATGCCGGATCATTCCATGGCACCCGCACCAAGGGAACTGCTGACGTACTCGACATCGCCTGCAGCATAGTCAGGGCAGTTTGATAGCCCATCAAGCCATGCTGCATATCAATCGTCAACGCATCAAACCCAGTGTGGGCCATTATCTCGACAGTCCAAGCACTAGGAATAGTGAGCCAGGCATTGAGCGCCACCCTGTCTTCTTGCCATAATTTTTTGAGGTTATTCTCTCGCATTATGCTGTCTTTTCTGCGTAAACTTGCGCCTGCCCAAAACCTTCACCACTGCGCTTGTATTCCTGGCGTGGCGGGCTGAATATATCGAGGACTAAGGCTCCTTTTGCACCCACTCGAATGGTGTGTGGAACGCCACCTGGCGTCTGCCAAAAATCACCGACTTTCATGGCGACTTCTTCATCACCTTGCAGTCGAATACATTCCCCTTCTAGGAGCACACCCCATTGTTCTTCAGGATGACTGTGTACCTTGCCAACCGAATTAGGTTCAAATCTGACAACGGATAGCATGGCCTGTTCGCCCGCAAAAATCCATGTTTGGATACCTTCTGCAAGCGTGCGAGGTATTCCCATACTTTTATCGTGAAGGTTAAAGACCCAAGTAGGAGAAGGTGAATTATTTTCCATTCGAAAGTCCTTTCATCAGTCTTACAAATTGACCGGCCTCATAGATTTAAGTCAACCAACATTTTGCTGGGGCGACTGTCAGAAACCTTTGCTGTTTGTTCAAGGTTCTCTACAACCGGGACATCGCAATCTGATTACAGATATAGAAAATGGAGGAAGAACTAACTTCGACTCCAATACCTGCCAGAATGAGGCCCAGACCAGTAAAGTACGGCAATCGCTTACAACCAATGGGCATTCTTAAAACAAATGCGGCAACCATCGCAGCAACCAAACGCCGGACACCTGCACCCACTCCTGGGCCTGTAATACGATGTCCAAGAACCCTGTAAGTCATGAACAGCCTGCTGTTCATGATGACATCGGTTAGTCCTAGGTGAGTGGGTGCAGCGGTGGCACGTGTTACGACGATTCCTAATATTTTCATGCGCTAATCGTATCAGCACTATTTTGCTAATTGACATACTGCTTTAAAGGTGAATTAGGGCCTTTGCCTAAGAAACAGAGGAAATAATGACGAAAAACCTTCGGATACGGGAAGCCAAGTTGGACAACATAGACATACGACTGATCTATGCCTTAACAGCCGATTCAAGAACCTCCATTGCAGAACTTGCTAGATCACTCAGCATGTCTGCGCCCAGTGTTTCTGAACGTGTACACCGGTTGGAGGAATCGGGAGTAATTGAAAGGTTTACGATTGAAACTGAGCACAAATTGCTTGGCTATGCCTTGGCGTTTTATATTCGGATTCGTCCCTTTCCTGGACAGCAACCAAAAGTAATTGCTCTAATTACCGCAACAGAACAAATTGTCGAATGTGACCGAATCACAGGTGATGACTGCTTCATCGCAAAAGTGGTTGTAAAATCTGCCGCTGAACTCGAACGAATTCTCGATCAGCTTATTCCCTATGCCCAAACAAACACCTCTATGATTCAGTCATCCCTGGTCAAGCGGCGACTACCTCCTATGGGGGAAAGTAAGTAGCGCTGGGAGTGGGAAATTTGCAGCCAGGAGCCAGAAGCCAGAAATTAGGAGAGTACTGGATTTTGACTCCATACCCAGCCAGAGTTTCCCGGTTTAAACAGAACATCGTAACGCCTTTTACAACTCTGACCTTAGGCCGTCAGAACTAGGCTCCAAGCCATGTCATCGCCCAATAGTCGCATCATGTCCTGGAGCCGTCTCAACCTGAGGATGAACCCGTAAAGTCTTTTCCCGAAATCGCCTTGATCACCGATAGTTCGATTTGATGAGATTGCCTCGATATAGACGGGTTTGAGCGGTTGGAGGTTCTGGATTGGACGACGGTGGATTTAAAGATAACGGTCCTGCGAGCACGGCAGGCGTTGGTAGCGGATCATAGGCAATTGGCACCTCAATCGTTGTGGAGATTTCAGCCAAGTCATCCTCAGTCGTTGGAATCTGAGCCCAGTTGCCATAGTCAAAATAAGCACGGCTTTGATAGTCGACCTCAACCCCACTGACTTGAAGCGATTCTTCGTAACGTCGCGTGCGCCTTTCGGTACGGGTTGTGATTTCAAATTCGCCGTTGGGAAAGTCTTCCCGCGTTTCGATTTGGGTCGTTTGCTCTTCTTTAGTGCGACCAATAATGTTCAGAGTGTAGTCGTCGTTGGTGGAATCATTATCGGCAAAGTAGAACCGTTTTAGGGTGCGATCAACGGATACTCCGACCGTTCGCCCCGTGGGTAGGAAAATATCACTGACATTGAAACTGTAGCTAACATGCTTGCTGTAGTTAGTCATGCGATCGCGGCTAATGTTATCCGCTAGCGTTTCTGGTTCAGCCGTCGTCGCGGGGGAGGCGGTAAAATCGTCTTCCAAATAAATCGACAAATGAGGAATGGTAAGGCCCCGATGAGCCACGAAGGCCAACTCGGGGCCACGTTCGCTAGCCGTGACATACATCGTCAAGGTTTCTTCCGGAGCCAGTCGCAGTTTCTCAAACCCTGCGGTGTAACCAGGGCCGACAATTTGCAGGGTGAGGTCTTCTTGAACCGAGGTGACTGTGCCTGTAATCGTAATTTTGAAGGGGCGATCGCTCCCTTCTGCCAACAGCGAATAACGTGCCGGGACCGCTCGGTCCAAGCCCCCTTTGAAGGGCACCCGATCGGTTGCTTGAGCCACGGAAACATATTCACCCGTCAAGTTGTCAAACTGATAAACCTGCAACTGCCCCTGACCAATGAGGGCAACTTCTAAAGACTCGGTCTGATTTCCTGTGCCGCAAAAAGGGCAGGTGAAGGGTCCCTCGGTAGCAAGCTCGGAGGCATCCGCTGACCCAGCAGTATTTTCTGGAGGCAGTCGCCAGGATAGCTGGGTCAAGTCCAGATTTTCACTTTGGGCATCACCGGCATATGCCGGTACGTCAGCAGGTTCATACGACCAGGTGTCGGCTTCGACATCAAATAGTAAGTAGGGTTCGTCGCGGGTTGTAGCCGGTAAATTGCTATCAAAAACATAAACCCGATACTGGTTATTGGGGCCGGGTTCGATGCGATAAGGAAGTAACGAATGGCCTTCCACCAGTTGATCGTCCTGCTGACGATAGATGCCAATCGTGTAAGGATTTTGGGGCGCAGAACGAAAGTTATTCACGAGTTCTGCCAGGACTTCTTTAGGTGTCAGATTTTCGCGAATTTCCTGGGTGGGCAAATAAACCTCATCCACTCCTTGGAGTAGAGCTTGATTGGCTACAAAAGTTTGGAGCGCCGGGTTATCGGCAGTAACTTGAAACCGATTAAAGGGTGTTAGCTCTGCCAACAGTTTTTGCCACCCAGGGAGGGCTGACTGGCTGGCTGGCTGCCACAGAAAAAGGCTGGCGGCAGCGATGCCATCACAGACTCCCTGGGCCATAAGGTCAATCTGTGCGGCAAGCCAATTCTGGGCCGCTGCGGTGAGGATACACCGTTCGACATCTTGACCGACACACACTTGGGCCCCAAATAACTGGGATAGGGATAGGGTAAAACTGTCTAACCATTCAGGCTGATGGCGACTGGTTTGAATGGCCTGGGTCACGTCCTCGTTGGCAAACTTGAAACTGTCCTCGCTTGGCGTATATCCCGGTAACCGCAAGGATGCAGACGTGCCGAGGTCAAGTTGCGCCAACGCCGGGGGAAGGGGTTCG
>JBCBTQ010000079.1:0-22272 GCA_039818605.1 Cyanobacteria bacterium J06639_14
GACACGGTTGCTTCGATAACGGGAAGAGCTTCCATATTGGAGGCTTTATCTGTAGCCGGAATCTAGAGAATTGGTATAACTACATCAATTGACGATGTGCGCTCAAAAATGCCGAAACTCCTGGGAGGCACCGCCCTGCTCAGACTGTCTTTATTCATGCTGATGGGCTTCGTAAAGGCAGATTTAGAGGATCAACCGCTGGTCAACGCTCTAACCTTTGGGGTTGCGGTTGTTTTGCCCATGGGTACGGGCTTAGGGTTGCTTCATTCACGTTCCAAGCAAAAGCAAAGACTTGCTCTCAGCAAAAATAACCGCCGCCAAAAAACATTACAGACCGAAATCCTTCGCTTGGCGTTGGCTAAAGCAGGTCGGTTAACCATGGTTGAAGTGGTATCTGAATTGGCGATCGCCCTCGAACAGGCAAACAGTGTCTTGAACTCCCTAGCCCAGCAGGGACTAGCTGAGCTACAAGTCACCGAATCGGGCGTTTTGGTTTATGCCTTTTACGACATTCAACACTTATCAGAGAAAAATGCTGCCCAAGGAATTCTCGATGCCTGAAAAGTCATTGCCTTCACAGCCGATCGAACCTCTATATGAATGTCCTGTTTGCCTCGGTTTACCGATGGCTAAATTAAAGCTGGACGCTCATAATGGACGACTCGTTTTGGACTGCTGCCAACGATGTGGAGGAATCTGGTTTGATGCCGGTGAAGCTAAAGCATTTCAGCAAATAGAGCCCACAGAAACGCAGAAGTTATTCGAGTTACCCAGCCGAGTCCCCTTAATGCAGTGTCACGCTTGTCACGCCTCAATGGCGAGAAGTGTGGCTGCCTGTCCTGAGTGTTATTGGCCAGCCCCCCTAAAGATTCCGCTCCAAGAACACTTATACGTCAGCAATCAGCCAATCCAGTCCAATCAAACATCAACGATGCCTGGAATTGCTGAGGAAATCGTGGGCGAGGGCTTAGCAAATGTGGCTGTTGAGGCGATCGCTAATTCCCCCGCGACGGTCGAAGTGACGACTGAAGTTGCCGCATCCACAATTGAAGTACTGTCTGAGTCACTAGGAATCGGAGAAGTTGTCATTGAAGTAACGGGCAAAGTTGCTGCTGCTGTGGTTGAGACATTAGTCGAAATAGTTGCGGGTCTTTTTTCGTCGTAGCTAGAAGGCAGAATTCAATCGCGAACATTGGCTCTGGCGATCGGAATTCACCGGTTAGATATATTCCAGCCAAAGGATACAATAATTTTTCTTGGTAAGAAGTTGTTTGACTTCTTGTTCGGCATTACGCATTCGTGCCCAAACCATTATTTGGAAGCACCTTGAGGTGAAGGATACAAAAGCTGTTTCCAGATATCTATAAACTTTTATTAATCTCCTTGCCGATCACCTTCACGAAGCTGTACGCGGTACCCAAAAAATCCGGATTTTACATACTATTTCTGGTATAGATAATGAACTAAGCTCTTTCTTGCCAACTCTTTATGTCAGAGTTTCTAGATAACAAGTCTTTACTTATTGTCTAAAGAAAAAATCTGCGTAAAGATAAAAGATAGCTACTTTCGATGTTCTTTTGATAGACATCGTGAAAGAAGCGTGGCCTATTAGGTTAGACGGTTGAGTGGAACCACTTCTTGTTAGTGATGCAACTAAAAGATTATTAAAAGCTTGCATCCCAGCCTAAAAACCCTCATAGTAATTGAGAATCCTAGAGCAATTAGTCATGAAGAAAATTACGCAGGAAAGTGACGTTCCGAACATTTTTTTCATAGAGAGTCTCCCGGTATATCGTGGTGTTGTCGAGCGCAAAGAAATTATCCAAAAGCCAGATGATTTGAAGGCGATTAATGGCAGGAAAATTTTTGCCTTAAAAGAAGGTGGGAAAATCAGTAATTCCAAAGATTACGAGGAGCTTTTTGTTGATTTAGAAGAGGTCGAAGCGGCTCCAGCATCTAATAGACTCTTAAATCCACCTAAAATAACGCAAACTAAAAGTTTTATAAAGAACAAGCGTCAACAGCTTCTGGAACATAGGGAATATACCTTTCATTACCTTAATCACGAGAGGGTTTTGGATCGCTTCAACAGGCTTAAGTATGAATGCAAAGTGAATGACGATGGAAGTGAAACATCTACAGAAATTATCCATCTAGAAGAACAAGATGATCCTAAAGCTACTAATCGCTTTGCGCTTTATTTAAATAATCTTTTGGGAGATGACTTAACTGAAGGCGATCGCGCCACTTTAGATCTCGAATGTACGCGCGAAAGATCGCAAAAGTTGTCTAATTTCGATGTTCATGTTGAAGCTATTAAAAATGAAGGCTATATCTTTGAAGAATCGCAGTTGGATGCGATTCGAAGTAACTTAGAATTCGAAGATAGAGTGGGCATACTCGCTTACCTCAAAACGCTGCCCGATCGCCCTGTGATTATGTCTACTTCGTTTAAGGTGGAGACTTTAAATGTTCAGCTCAATGATAATGAATCTGGACATTACAACGTCTACTTTAAGCATACAGATTCCGATTTGGTTGGACTTGATGTGCTGATATCCACAGTCGTGCCCAGGAAGGATATTGCACCTGAGTTGAGGCCCCTTTATGATTCCGCTGAAATGCAGCCATTCGATGCTGTCATTGTAGGCAACGTTATCCGTCGACCTGACCTGTTTACTAATAGAGGCTATGATCTTTACATCACACCAATTGCAATCTATAGCTAATTAGATCGCCCACTTGAATTTGGGAATTTAGGCCAAGTTAAAAGGTGAAAGAGATAGACTGTACCATTTCCACGAATCATGGCTACACATTGCGGAATCTGTAGGGACGCACGGGGGGATGCCCTAGTACTCGACAGCGTAAGTTTTCGGGCTAATTCGATGGTGGAAGGGTGGTTGAATGGAAGAGTGGTTGAGTGGAAGGGTGGTTGGGTGAAAGGAATAGTGGCGATATTTCTGTCGCAGGGTACTAGCCAAAATGTATAGCTGTCACCTGAATAATCAGTATTAGCGGGTAAAAGTTGGAGTGTCATAACTGCAGTGTAACGACCTAGCGTGTCACGTTTTTTTGCCCGAGTGATGTACTCAAATGGTGCCAGCAAGGGATGAAGTAGTCTGCTAAAACATTGTCGATTTGCCAGAAGTCGGCGTAGCTGTCGCCAGAACAATAGCGACTAATAAACACGATCAGCAAATCCTGGAAGGGCACGATCGCATTTTGAGTGAATTGAGGATCCGTGTAGAGCGTATTAATAACGTTTTGCAGATGTAATAGGTTAATTGCAATATCGGCAAACAAACTCTCTTCGGTGGCCAGGGTTGGCAAATACGTAGCGCTGTACTCGGTAAGGAAAATTTCATGGAGTTGCGCGATCGCCCGTTTCAGTTTCACCTGTAAGCGCATCACTTGCTCGGATGACAACTGCTGAGTTGGCAATGCAGCCAACAATTCGCTTTCCAGCAGAGAATCTTTCACTGGGGAAGAATGCAATTCCAACAACGGCTGCAGCACGCGCAAAAAGAGAAAATCCAGATCAGCTAGCGTCAGGTCCAAGTTAGTAGGATAGTCCGTAAAGGCAGATGAGCTGGGCAGCTCGTGAGCCGCATTAGGATTCGTCCAAGTGAACTTGAACTCAGCAATATCGGCAACTAGTTCCCCTAGCAAATGCGTGAACAATAGTCCTAAACGCTGCCGCACTTCCCCATGGAAAAACTGCTTTGCCCGCTCTGGATTCAAGAAAACATCAGCACCATCAAAGTGAAAGAGTTCACGACAGGTGAGGGGACCCTTGGGGGTATAGGCTGTTTCCTGAGCCCGCAGTGGTTCGCCGCAATCCGCCAGGGTTGCATAGTCGCCCTCAAACTGACTGAAAAGAAGCTGCCAGTAATGCCCCCAAATATCGTGAATCAAAAACATCTCGGCATCTTTTTGGGGGAGTACGCCAATGCTTTGGGACAGTCGCTGAATAACTGCGTCTGGGGTGACGGGGCAAGTTTGCGCTGGGGATGCATTGAGGCGATCGCACACCTGCTCTAACCAGGCACTATCAATGCCCGCCGGATTACAAGGACCAAAGGTCGGAAAACGCTTGAACTTTTGAAAGCTAAAACCAGCAAGCTGCTGATGGAGATGTTTTAGGGCTACCTGATGTTGCGGTGGCGTGAGGTCGGCCCAGGCAACATCCGTTACCTCTGAGGAGGGGAAGTCTACGCAAAAATACAATTGAGTCGGTGTAAAGAGTGCGGCCAGCTTATCCGGAAAGACTTGAATACCGCCAAACAACTTTTGAAACAGCGTCACGAACGACTCTGAAGGTAAAGGGGCGGGAGCCTCAGGGGTGAGACCGACTGTCTCCAGAACGGCTGCGATTAATCGTCGCTGTTGAGCAATTTCCTGATCGACCTGTTCCAGATGATGTGTGATCGCACTTATCACCTCTGACGGTAGCGCAAAGCGATCGCCCATCGCTTGTACACCAGCAGGCGAGTTCCAGCTTGCAGGAATCGGATCAGGTCGATATTTCGACAGGGTAGGAGAGGCCAAAGTCCCGCGCCAGCCAACGCCGCCGACGGCAAAATAGCGGCATACCAATAAGGCTGACTGGACAAATGCCTGTCGTACCGACAAGGGAATTGCGGATAAGGACAATGCGTCCTTACAAATAGGGTGGGCACAGGACTGCAGCGATCGCTGAATGGTGCGAATTCGCTCCCGTCGACGCTGTATGAGTGCCGGGTCAGCCCCTTTCGCTTCACTAATAAGAAAACGAGATAGCGTCAGAGCCTCGGCAATGTGCGATCGTTGGGTCGCATTCAAGCAGGGCTTGGTCATGGTTTTATCTAAACCTACAGATTTCTCTACAAGTGGGTATCCGTTTAAGCTAGAAAATCTTGGTAGGTTGAGGAGCTAGGAATGAAAATCCAGTTCTATTCTGACTCCTGGATCTTGACTCCTGGCTGCTTTCACCACGCCAATCTCCCGCTTCAAGTGCTCTCCCTACACCTCACACGTCACACTTAATTCACTCGCACCAGACGAATTTCGGTGCGCTGTTGGCGGGCATCTGCTGGGTCAATCCCAGACAGCGGCAAATAGAACCCCTTACCCTCGGCCACAATGTTATGCGGTAGGCCTTGGTTGCGCAGATAGTCCACCACCACTTGAGCCCGTTGCTCACTGAGCTGCTGATTGAAGTCCGCCGGTCCTGTTTGAGAGGTGTGACCGATAACGCGTACGGCCACGGTTTCAGGGTTAAACTCCTGAACCTCTGAAACGAGTCCAGCGATGGTTTGCTGCCCTGTTGCTGTGAGCTGGGCTGAGCCTGTCGCAAATTCTACTTTGCCTTGCACATTTAGGTTCCCGATATCAGGAGCGGCTTGGACCTCAGCTACGCTGACTTGAGGAATGGCAACCGTCTGCTGATCGCCGCCAGCGAGACGCTCGGCCAATTCAGGATTATCCTGTCTTACCAGGTCAATCAAGGTTTCGGTGTTTTGCACCGCCTCACGGAGGAATTCGGCTGTGAATAAGCTTTCGGGATTTGCCGGGATTTCATCGAGACGACCCGATAGGACCAAAACCGCTGCAATTGCACTAATGCGTCGCTGCAGTGTGCCATCCGCCATCCATGTCTGAGCTTCCTTGGCCGTGAAAAAATCAATGCCCTGGAGAACAGCCCCAGCATCAGCAGGTGAGAGGTTGCCATCTTCAGCAATCTGGGCCTGTAACTGAGACGCCTCGCGCACATTTGTGTCAATCCGGCGGTAATAGTTTTCCAGAAATGCCGAAATGACTTCAGGCTGGGAACTTACGAGGTTTTCTGAGGCTACGATGACATCCACAATAGAGTTAGGGGCGTCATTACTGGAAAGGACAACGGTGTAGCCTCGTTGCTGAGCCCGTGTCACGAAAGGTTCCCAAAGGACGGTGATCGGCACATTTTCATCGGGATATTGCATTAGTGCCCAAGCTTCTGAAGCATCGGCTACTCGCACCACTTCAAAATCGGACAAATTGAAGGCGTCGAACTTGGTATCCAGAACCAAGGCTAGATATTCGCTTGGGGTATCGCCAGCAAAAGCAATCTTGAGAGACTTGCCTTCACTTTGAGTTGTCTGCAATAAATTGGCAACGTCGAGCAAAGACTTGAGTGAACTGTACTTGGGTGTATTGAGGACGACTGCATCGGCTCCAATTGTGCGGTCAATGAGTCCGACCACCACCCCGTCTGGTTGCTGTTGCAAGTATTGATCGAGCGTTGTCACAATGATGTCGGCCCGCCCTTCACCCAAAGCGGCAGCCCGAGCTGCTTGATCAAACTCATCTTCGTAGTTGAGGGTAATCCCGCCTTCAGTCAGGACTGATTGGAAGCTGGCATTACGAAACGTACTGTAGCCACTAAAGGTGTCACCCAAAACAGTGATTTCAGCTTTGCCGCGAGGAGAAACGGCTGCACTTCGATCAGACTGGCTACCATTACCCAATAGACCTGGAGATGTTTTGTTGAGGTACCAAACTCCCCCACCCAGCAGCCCTGCGGTAATCCCAAACGTTCCGACCAGAGCGGGATAGTTGACTTTCGCCATTAATGTAATTTCCTTAACTTGGGAAATAACTGCATATATCATAACTACACACTTCTTACCTAAAAACCCTCAAAAATTCATCAGAAAATTTAGCGATCGCAGGGACATTTCAAGTCGGAAACTCTGGTTGAGTAGGGGGACAGGAGTCAGAATCCAGAATCCAGTGCTCTCCTGACACCTGATGTCTGATGCCTGATGTCTGGATTCTTTCACCCCCACTCCTTCTCGACTTAAATTCCATGTCTTTCATCGCGCATCACCTGATATCTTGATGCCTGGCATAAACGCTATCGAAAATGAGCGTTAGTTAGAGCGTGATTGGGGTTATGAGGGGCGTTATGTCTGTGGATGAACTTTACTCCAGTGCTCTTAATCCTCTATGCTCACAGGAGTCCTTCGAAGGGAGGCAGCATGTCTCGGCAGCGACGTAATCTTTTTCAGGGTTTGGCCTACAACTTACGTAACGATATTTTTCTAAGGCGGTTAGGACAAATTGAAGGGGTTGTTTCCAAAGCCCTTTCACTTGCCATGATTGTAGTGATATTAGTGACAGTTATTGACCTGGCAATCGTCCTCTATCACTCACTATTTTTTTCTGATAGTGATGGCTTCTTTAAAACTACGTTGACAGAGATTTTTGGCCTATTTCTCAGTGTTTTAATCGCCCTCGAAATCCTTGAAAATATTACGGCCTATATTCGTGAACATGTTGTACAGGTAGAACTCGTGATTGCCACCGCTTTGACAGCAGTAGGACGGAAACTAATTATCCTCGATTTGGAGAAAGTTTCGGGGTTGAGTTTGGTGGGCTTAGCGATCGCGATATTCTCGCTCTCTATTAGTTATTGGATTGTGCGCCTAGTTCATCGTTAGGCTGAGGATTCAGGCGCTATTCAGGCGCTAGATAGAGAATTCAGTCGTTTGGCAAAAAATAGCTGGTAACTTTGGCTTCTAACCAATAAATTAGCTTTGGTTTTGTTACAAAACTTTAACTGGATAAGGCCATGAAAATGATGCCAGCGTCATCTAACCGGATGCGCCTGCCAGCAACGGAGTTGTTCATGCTATCAATCGGATTTTGGTGCCCACGGGTTTAGTTAGCGAACTCCAGTCTCGGAAAGGAACACGCTGGATCGGATTTACTGAGCAAGCGAACGGTGTGATTGGGTTTCACTGCACACCGACAGTTTCCTCCATTGGCCAAGCGGCTTCAAATGGTTGCGTCCGTCTCCGCAATGAAGATGTCCTTGAGCTATTTGAATATGTCCGTCTCGGGATGACTGTAATCGTTGAACCATAGGGACAGCGATCGCTATTGGATATTCGTTGAGGATTGATAGTTATTGGTTAATGGTTGATTGTTATTGGTTAATGGTTGACTGTTATTGGTTAATGGTTGACTGTTATTGGTTAATGGTTATTCGTTGGTGATTGCTATAACAGCGCCAGGAACACAATTCCGAATTCCGAATTCCGAGCTCCGAATTCCAAACTCCAAATTTACACTAAATCCGGTTTATCCACCCCTAATGGGGAGACGCGACATGTTGCGTCCCTACAGGTATCATCTATTTCGCCTAATGGGGGTTAGCCATTCGGATTTGGGATTACTCCCCTACTTCGGTCCCTTCACTCGCCGATTCTTCACGCTCCGGCTCTTCAGCCTGATTCCTAACCGTGCGAGCCGCTTCTTGCAAATAGTATTCGCTAATGTCGTTGCTAGCGATCTGAATTTGTTGGTAGCGCACCACCCCTTGAATGCGGACGGATGCACCGATCGCGGGTGGTGGCGTTGCCGTCGCAATCCAGATGCTAGCTGTCTCATCAGCAACTTGGTATAGCCAACTGTCTAACAGTGGGGCCTGTTGTTGAACCTCTCCTTCGACATGAATGGTTTTGTCCACCAAATTAGGCGACAGGTCTTGCAGGTTTGTTGCCGGTTGCGCTAGCTGAGCGAGCGAGCGAGGAAGATGAATTCTCGGCGATGCGTCTGAGGCAGTGGGTGTTTGAGGACCACTGCATCCCATCAGCACGGGGACCAGGATCAAGATACTTTTTTGAATAGCGCTCCACATAATTGGCATCATTCCAATAAAGAAGATGAGGATGCCTCCAAATCTGAGACACTAGAATGCAGGCTGGGTTGGATAGGCTTTGGGCCTATCTACCTGGCCACGGGCTTAGTTGTAGGAACTTACCTGTGCTTACATACCTTAGCCACATTCTGATTCCCCGGTTTTTGACTAGGGCGAAACACTCGTTTTCAAATCGGATGTGGATTAAGTCAAAATTAGTTCCTTAACCCTAGACTAACTCAGGATTGCGGATGGCTCAGATTCTCGATGGTAAAGCGTTAGCCCAGCAGACTCAAACTGTACTGGCGCAACAAATCAAAGACTGGGCACCTCGTGTCGGGCGTCCTCCTGGACTCGCCGTCATTATGGTTGGCGACAATCCAGCTAGCGCGGCCTATGTCAGAAACAAAGAGCGGTCCTGCGATCGCGTAGGAATTGCCTCCTTTGGCCAGCATTTACCCAGTGATACCTCACAGGCGTACCTGCTTGGTGCAATAGCTGAACTCAACGCTGATAGCCGGGTCGATGGTATTCTTCTGCAACTGCCGGTGCCTGAGCACCTGGATGCGGTTGCGCTGTTGAATGCGATCGCACCTGACAAGGACGCGGATGGTTTACACCCCATCAATATGGGGCGACTCTTCCGAGGTGAGCCGGGTATACGGAGCTGCACGCCTTTAGGAGTAATGCGGCTTTTCGAAGCCCATGATATTTCTCTGGAGGGCAAGCAGGCAGTTGTGCTGGGGCGCAGCATCCTGGTTGGTAAACCCATGGGCACCATGCTACTAGAAGCGAATGCCACAGTGACCATGGCCCATTCCCGCACCCGCAACCTGTCTAAACTGACTCAAACAGCAGATATTATCGTGGCGGCTATCGGTCGTCCTGGCTTTCTGACCCCTGATTATGTGAAGCCTGGAGCTGTTGTGATTGATGTCGGTATTAACCGCGTAGAAACGGAAAATGGCAAGTATCGTTTGGTCGGAGATGTAGACTATGAAGCGGTTAGCCCATTAGCCAGCGCGATTACCCCAGTGCCTGGTGGCATTGGCCCCATGACGGTTGCCATGCTTCTGCATAATACGGTGCAGAGCTACGGTAATCGCTTCCAGGAATTGATCCACAGCAATTCCCTTTTGTCTTGAAACTCAGGATCTTGAGTATGGTGACGACTCACTTGACCGATACAACCTCTGCCCCCTTTGATTTGAAGGCGTACCTGCGCGATCGCAAACAGCAAGTCGAGGCAGCGCTAGATGCCTCCCTTGAAGTGGTTTATCCCGAAACCATCTATGAGTCGATGCGCTACTCGTTGCTAGCGGGTGGCAAGCGCCTGCGCCCGATTTTGTGCTTGGCAACGTGTGAATTACTCGATGGGACCGAGGCTATGGCCATGCCCACAGCGTGTGCCCTGGAGATGATTCACACAATGTCGTTGATCCATGATGACTTGCCTGCCATGGATAATGACGATTATCGTCGCGGCAAGCTGACCAATCATAAGGTGTACGGGGATGACGTAGCCATCCTAGCGGGTGATGGCCTATTGACCTATGCGTTTGAGCATGTGGCGACTCAAACCCGAGATGTTGCCCCCGAACGACTGCTCAAAGTTGTTGCTGCCCTAGGAAGAGCCGTTGGGGCTAATGGCTTAGTGGGTGGGCAGGTTGTTGACCTCGCATCAGAAGGAAATCCAGACGTTACGGTAGAAGTCCTCAACTTTATCCATTCCCACAAGACCGGCGCGCTCTTAAAGGTTTCGGTCACGTCTGGTGCCATCCTTGCAGGAGCTAATGATGAGCAAGTAGAGACCTTAGCCAGATATGCTGAGAAAATCGGACTTGCATTCCAGATTGTGGACGATGTTTTGGACATTACGGCCACGTCAGAAGAGCTGGGCAAATCTGCTGGGAAAGATGTACAAGCACAAAAGGCAACTTATCCTAGCCTCTGGGGCATTGAGGAATCGCGTCGGCAGGCCCAACAATTAGTTGCAGAAGCCAAAGATGAGGTATTTAACTGCTTTGGCCAGAAGGCACAGCCGTTGTTGGCGATCGCTGACTTTATTGTTGCTCGTACCCACTGATGACCTCCTTAGAAACTATGCAAGATATCAGCGATATTTTGGACAACCGGATTCTCATCGTGGCTTTGGCTGCCTGCCTGATAGCTCAAGCCCTGAAGGTCGTATTTGACTTTGCGCACCATCGCAAAGTTAACTTTCGGGTTTTAGTTGAAACGGGTGGTATGCCCAGTTCTCATTCGGCTCTGGTGACCGCCTTAGCCTGTGGAATTGGTCAAACGCTGGGCTGGGCTAGTCCAGCGTTTGCAGTTACAACTGTCTTTGCGGTGATTGTGATGTACGACGCAGCGGGTGTTCGCCAAGCAGCCGGCAAGCAAGCCAAAATTCTGAACCAGATTATTGATGAACTCTTTCGCGAAAAACCAGAGTTCAACGAAGACCGCCTCAAGGAATTGCTAGGACACACTCCTGTACAGGTAATTGTGGGCTCTGTACTGGGCTTAGCTATCTCTTGTTTGGCAGCACCCGCTTACCAAGTTAGTTTCTGAATGTGGCTATGCATGGCTAGTTTTCCATGCAGTGTACTGGATGGATCCATGAAGCCACAATTTTTCTATCCCGCAGTGTTGTCTGATGGATCTAGGGAATAACCCACAAGTGAAGGATGGAATCTTCTTCAGAGGGAATGAGTTGGACGGTTTGGGTAGGTGGCCAATCGCCCATATCAAATTGGTGAGAAACGACGCGAGCCCCCGATCGCAACTGCTCCCATAAGCGAGGCCGGAGTCGCAGATTGAGATGAGGTAGCAGATACAGCATTACGACCGTAGCCGGGCGTAAATCACTTTCATACAAATTCCCCTGGTGCAGTGTGATGGAATCCTTAAGTCCTGCTGTTTCTACCAGGGCTTGGGTGGCAATAATTCGCTCGGGGTCAATGTCAATCCCCACGCCCCGCGTGCCCCAACGCTGCGCGGCTCGGATCAATAGCCTGCCATCACCACAACCCAAGTCATAGAGCACGTCATCGGTGCTAACTTGAGCTAGCTCCAACATGGCATCGATCGCGTCGTTGGGTGTAGGTATATAGGCAATATCAGGGCGAGGGGAAGAACGTTTGGCCATGAATTTGTGGAAACGGCATTCGCTGCTTTGTATTTTCCAATATTTGGTGGGGAACTCGTGCCCAGTTTAATAGGAATAAGCGACGGGGCGGTCGGCGGTAGTGTCCACGATTCGCTGTGGGAATCCTAAACTTGCAATTACGCTGGACACGAAGCCGTAGCTTTTGCAAGAAATTATGGATCCTCATCAGAAGGCTAAGGAAGCAGAACTCCGTCGTCGGGAAGCCGAGATTAAAGCCCGCGAACTCCAGATTCGTATGCGTGAACTAGAAGCTGAACTGGAGGAAACGCCGGTACACCCGACCTATAAGCATGAAGCTCCTCCGCCCCAGAAACGAATTTGGTACAAGCAGCTACCTAATATCGTTAAGTTTTCTGGGATTGCTGTCGCGGGTATTGTGGCTGTCGTCATTGCTAACTGGCTGATAACGGCTGTTCTGATTGCCGGTGTTGCCTGGGTCGGTTACAAGCTCTTTTTGGAAGGCGATCGCAGCTAGCAGATAGAGATGGCATTATCGGCGGTTTCACCACACTGAGGTTGTCCACCAAACACTATTAACAACAAGCTCATACTCTATTCTGTATCAAGCACCCCGATATTTTGACCTTAACAGGCATGGTTTATTCACGCAGGCAGATTCTCCGATCGCTGCTATCGGGAATAGCTGCAGCAAGTTCCCTGTCCCTAGAGCCAAAATCAGTCCTCGCAGCAAACCAAGGACATGTCATTGTGATTGGTGCAGGACTGGCAGGGCTGGTTGCTGCTTATGAACTGCAAAAAATGAACTGGCGGGTCACGGTGTTAGAAGCTCGTGATCGGGTCGGCGGTCGGGTCGTAACTGTGCGATCGCCCTTTACTGCCAACCAGCATGCGGAAGCTGGCGGCGAATATATTGACAGCTTCCGGGTGCATCACCAAATGCATCGCTATATTCGTGAATTTGGTCTGCGATTGGAGCCGGTGAATCGTATCCCCGCAAGCAAGGGAATGTATTACATTCAGGGCCAACGGTTTCCTCTCACCGACCAAGGCATCGAAGAGGCTCTCGGAGCCCGCATCTGGAAAGATGAGGACCGCTTCTGGCAACAGTTAGAAAGTTTAGCCCAATCAATTACTGACTTAGATCATCCTGAACTCGCCCCCGATGCTGCTAAGCAAGACCAGGTGGTTTTGTCTCACTGGATTACCCAATTAGGCCAAGCCCCCATAGCCCAAACCTTGACAGAGCAGTATTTACGAGGCGAGTATGACGACCCAGAATGGCTATCGCTCTTCTTTTTGGTTCAACAGGCAGCTTTGTACAATCAAGTCCCTGATCAGCGCTTAGAAATGTATCGGATTCAGGGCGGCAATGCTCAGTTGCCCCAGGCCATGGCTCAATCGCTGGCGCAGCCTGTGATTTTGAATGCCCCAGTAACTGCGATCAAACAGACAGCTCTGGGGGTGCAGGTCATTCATGAACAGGGGCAGGTGACTGGTGATTTTGTCATCGTAGCCACTCCTTTGCCGCCATTAAGGAGTGTCCGTTTCGAACCCGCTTTGAGTCCAGAATTACAGCGAGCGATTGCCGAACTGAACTATGGTTCGCACGTCAAGATCATCAATCAATTCAGCGATCGCTTTTGGCAAAAAACACCCATTAATTCAGTTCCTACAATTACGGATTTACCATTAGGGTTCGTGAGCGAAGCCACGGCTAACCAATCCGGTAAACCGGGCATTTTGACCGCATATGTGTCTGGTAAATATGGCCGTCAATTTGGAGCGATGGACGAGCGCGATCGCCGTCAAACAGCACTGACCCAATTAGAAGAACTGTATCCAGGGGCGGAAACATATCTAACCATGGCTAAGTCGTATGTCTGGGCTCGCGATCCATGGGTAGGTGGCTCTTATTCAGCCTATGGCCCTGGTCAAATGACAACTTTTTGGTCAGCTCTGCGCCGTCCCTATGGCCGCTTGCTGTTTGCTGGGGAACACACAGACGCCTTCATTGGTTACATGGAAGGCGCTGTCCGCAGTGGTCAGCGGGTGGCTTCTATATTGGGTAAAAGTAGGGTTAAGATGTAGCTCCGCCTTTAAAGCTGGGCATCATGATTTTGCTTGTGCCGCACTATTTAAACCCATGACGTACACCGACAAAACCCTCCGTGGTAAAGTTCGACTCTGGAAAAATCATTGGGTAAAGCAATATCTGCACTTTCGGGTATACCAAAATCCTGATCCCTACAAAATAGCGCTACGGCAGCGCCCCTATCGGGTCTTATGGATGTTGAGTCATATGCGATCGGGGTCCTCGCTATTGACCCATATTCTCAGTGCGAATTCCGAAGTCATGGGCTACGGCGAAACACATATTCGCTATGAATCACCCCAGGACTTCAAGCGATTGATGTGTAAAGTGTATTGGGAAGGGCAAGAATATCGAAACGTAGGCGATTTGCCAAAGCTCACACTCCAAGAGACTTATATATTAGATAAACTTTTGCACGACAATAAGTTGCTGGATACTGACTTATTGTTATCGCCAAACATACACATACTCTTTCTGATAAGAGAACCTCAGAGAACCTTGAATAGTATTCGTGATCTTAAACCTGATTGGTCCGAAGAAAAAACACTGAATCATTACTGTAATCGCCTTAAAACCCTGGTGTCCTATGCCGAAAAAATAGATGCGCCAGAAAGAAGCTTGCTCATTTGCAACGATCAACTAATCAATGAAAGTCCCCTAGTATTCAAGTCGCTCCAAAAGTTTCTGGATACTAAAACAGAATTCACCGAAAAGTACCAAATCCTCAAAACAACTGGCGCTAAGCATGTCGGTGACCACCGAGGCAAGATTATGGCAGGTCAAATTGTAAGAACGCAACGAGAACTCAAGCAAACAGTTTCCCCAGCCTCTATTGATCAAGCGCAAGTTGTTTATCAGGACTGCTTACAGCGATTATCTCAACTTTCAACTGCGATCAACGATATGTAATTCAAGCCGCAAAATATGAGGTGTGATACCGAATCCAAATGGCTAATCCCCATTATGGGAAATAGGTGATAATTACCAATGGAAAAAACACAATCGTCATTGTTTGGCGACAACCCCAGGTTTTGAACGTCGATTAGAGTGTGCTTCTTCGTTGTGAGTGTCGCACCAGATGATGTGCAGCCACATCAACACATGGCATCAACTACGTAGGCAATCATGTATACGTAGGTAATCATGTATAAAGTAAACACACCAAAGAACCTAATCTCAAGAATTCGTCCCGAGGTTCATTAAGGTCGTTTCGAGAGTATGCCCTGAAAGTGGCTCTATAAGAGACTTTGGATGAACTTGTGAATTAAGCGTCAGGCTTCTCCCTGTGCTTATGAATCGTCGAGATGTGTATTTTTTGACTCTAGCTTTAATCAGATTTAACCCAGTTTTTACCCTCTCTATAAAAATGCATGGGAGGATTATGCGAGTGTGTAATCCGTTAGTTCGCTCGTGACGCTTTAGCCGTCTTGTTTTCCAATGATTCCAGCTAGATCTTTGATTTCCTGGTTGGATCCGCTCCTGGTTCGTCAATCCTTGGTGGCTTTGGTAGCTGCACTTATGGTTTGGCTAGTGGATGGTGTTTATCGCTCTGGGCATGCGGAACCTGGAAGTATTGTTATTGATATGCCTGTATATAGTCAGGTCACTCATGGTGATTTGATTATTCAGGCCGAGGGTTTGGTCGAAGCTGCTATCAATCGCCAGTTCGGTCAAGTTTCTGAGCTTTTAAAAGTGGAGGTCGTTGTTTTGGGCAACCGTAATGGCGAAATGGTTCCCATTTTGACAACGGTTGTTTCTCGAAATCAATGGCAAGAGAATCCTCAGGTTAATGCTTGGACTCAGTACTACAGCAATTCCTACGCACTCCTTCAGCGCCACGAGGAAAGGCCAGGTGGTGAAGAACGCGTGGCCGCAATTCCACAAGTTTCGTCGGTCAATCGCACATCATCTAGCTCGATTGATCGGGCTTATGACGAAGGACGTTTGACTGGTAGAGAAATCCAACGGGGGTACCTGGATGATTTGGATTAACTGATTGCTTTTGCTGTTCACAAGCAGTTTAGGTTTACCGCAACAAGTCGTCGTTCGTTCTGTTCGCAAAGCAACTTTGCGGTCGTTTCGTGTTGATGAAATTTCCCCATTTGAGAGAGGAGACTGTTCATGATTCATGATGAAATCCCCAGTAATCGTTCTGGCAATCGCCCTTTTCACGATGTATTGAAGGCAAGTCTGTCACGGCGTAATCTGCTCAAGCGGAGTGCTGTCTTATCTGCCGCAAGTTTTGCAAGTACGCTTGTTGGCAAAGGTTTAACCAGTGAAGCCGCTGCCGCAAGTTCTTCTGGAAATAGTTTCGTCGGTTCTCTTCTGGCTCAGAGTACAGGCATTAACCCTGAGATTAACTTTAGCCCAGTGACGATCGCAGAAGTTGCAGCGGATAGCAGAGTCCCCTACATTTCCAGTGATTATCAATATGACGTCCTAATTCCTTGGGGCACTCCATTAGAGTCTGGCGTTCCAGAATATGCTGGTGATCCAGTTAACCGAACTACCGCTGATGCTCAACTAAATCAGATAGGTATTGGTCACGACGGGATGCACTTCTTCCCTGAGAACGGCACCAGCAATACAAAGGGTATCCTGTGCATTAACCATGAGTTTGGCCGCACCCCTCATGTTTTGGGTAAGGATTTTCCTGAGTCTTTGGAAGATGTTCGCACAATGGAACATGCCCACGGCGTTTCCTGTGTGGAAATTGAGAAAGTTAATGGCACGTGGCAGATTGTACTGGACAGCCCCAGTAATCGTCGCGTTAACTTCAACACACCGGTCGATTTCAGCGGTCCTGCAGCCAATAGCCCTCTATTGCAAAACCCTGCTGGTAATGAGTTCCAGGGAACCGTTAATAACTGTGCCAACGGCTTCACACCTTGGGGCACTTACCTGACCTGTGAGGAGAACTTTAACGGTTACTTCAACAACTCCCAAGTCGACCAGGCTAACACTCCTGAGGATCCTGCATTGGGTGAAGCGAGTCCTCTTGCTGGGGCTGATGAGCGCTACGGTGTAACGGCTACAGGCTTTGGGTATGCATGGGCTGGTACCAACGGCACCGTTTTTGACTCCCGTTGTGATACCTCTGATCCTGACTTTGTGAATGAGCGTAATCGCTTTGGATGGATCGTGGAAATTGATCCAGAAGACCCGGATGCCAAGCCTGTAAAGCGGACTGCAATGGGTCGCTTTAAGCACGAAGGTGTTGGCGGGGCTGTCGGTGCAGGTGGTCGTTTTGTGGGTTACATGGGCGATGACCAGCGCTTTGACTACTGCTACAAGTTTGTGTCGGCAGCTAGCTGGCGCTCCATGCGGGCTCGTGGTATGAGTCCCCTCGATCACGGTAAGCTCTACGTTGCGAAGTTCAACGACGATAATACCGGCGAGTGGATGGAAATCACTTACAACAATCCTGCCATTCGTAGTGCTACAGACGAACAGGGGCAGCCTCTATTCAGCAGTCAAGCAGATGTTCTGGTATTTACTCGTGTAGCGGCTGATATCTTGGGCGCAACCCCCATGGATCGCCCTGAGTGGGTAACTGTTGGACCAACGGGTGATTGTTTCTGGGCGCTGACCAACAACAGCCGACGTGAAGTAGCGGATGCTGTAAACCTCCGGGCACCCAACAACGATGGTTATATTCTGAGAACACGGGACTCAGGTAATCACGTTGGAACAACCTTTACCTGGGAGCACTTCATCTTTGCTGACGAGACGCACGCTGAAGGCGACGAGCGGACGTTTAGCGATCCGGATGGTCTATGGGCTGACCCCGATGGGCGCTTGTTCATTGAAACTGATGGTGGTCAGCAGAAGGGACTCCAAGACCAGTGCTTAGTTGCGAATCCTGACACAGGCGAGATTCGCCGTCTCTTTGTAGGTGTTAGTGGTGATGAAATCACAGGTATTGCGTATACACCTGATCGCAAGACTTTGTTCATCAACACTCAGCATCCTGGTGACGGTGATCCTTTGGCAACCAACTTCCCGGCTCCAACTGATGGTATTACGATTCCTCGCGATTGTACGATTGTCATTACCCGCAAGGACGGTGGCATCGTTGGTTCGTAGAGTTCAATAAGGACATAAACTCATGGCTAAATTGGCCAAATGAGTTAAAAGTCTAGATGTCAGGTTGAGGAAGAAACAATCTCCTCAACCTGAATAGCTTGAAACTCACGCACACAGCAAGATTTCAAAGGATTGTGAATTTCCACAGCTATTACTAATACTCTCAATATGAGAGATTTAGGGTGACTTTAACCTGGCCGTACTGCCTGATCTGTTGAATCCTATGGTTTCTATGGAAATCAGGCCAGTTTGTGGATTATTCAGAATTAAAAAACATTTAAGAAATGGATCTTCGAATTGTTTTATATGGTTTATTTGATGATTCTGAATCGTACAGATGCACTTCATTTTGATCAAAATTATCCTGCAAATATGTCATATTAAACTAGTGCCCTAGGCAAGGGTCTAGAGAATATTTTATTGTTAAGTACTCATCAAAATATTCATTCATATAAGTGAATTTGAATCTTTGAATGAACAGAGTTAAGTTACTTTTAATATGAAGCTTTTTTGAAGTGCTTCAATATACCTTGTATTTCTAAGTGATGGATATAAACTGTTTAAGTGGATGTCTAAAAGTTCGTTTCTTAGGTGACTTTATGAAGTACTTTGCTCTCGCTGCAACAGCAGCCCTTAGCGCATTTGCGATCGCAACGCCTGCCAATGCGGCTCTTTTCAGCTGGGATGTAGAATACACTGGCTGGTGGGAAGAAGAAGGCGGCGGTGCTCTTTCTGGCTCATTTGTTGCCGATGAAGCTGACGCTGATGACGGCATTGTTGGTTTGGATGAAGTGCAGTCTTGGACATGGGATTGGAGTGGCAACGATTTGGCCTCTTCCTTTTCTATCTCTTCCAGCGATGAAGGTGCAGAAATTCAAGTTTTTGATGTAGCGACCTCAGGTTTCTACGTGGATGGTACGGCTAACGAGCCTGGTCTTCTAGATGGTCTTGATCAGGGTGTCTTTGTCGGTGGTGAAACCGGTGAACTTGTTCTTGATCTCGAATTCCTAATTGTTGAAAATAACTCCACTACTTTCCCAACGGGGCCTAGCGAAGTTTCCCTCGGCAATGTTGATTCAGAAACTGGCAGCATCACCGTTGGTGATCCTAAGCCAGTTCCTGAACCAGCAACGATTTTGGGTCTGATTGCACTGGGTGCAGGCAGCTTATTTGTGCGTAAGCAAGTTGCTTAATGCATCATTAAAGCAGTGATCTGATGGAGATTTGGCGTAGTCGATAGCGTATACGTTGCCTCTATGCCAGTCTCCCTAGCCATCGAATTCAATTAATCCCCAAAAGCGGGATCTGCTTCTAGAAAGTTGGTTGGATCGATGGGCGTAGGTAGAATATCTGGTGAAGGACTATTTTCTGCGGCTGCAATTTCAAGATCCAGCAAAGTCCTGGAACTGAAATAAGGCGTGACCCAGTTAAGCCAGCGATCAAGGTCAGGATCTTCTTGCCATCCCATACGAGTCACATTTATTGAAAATAACGGTACCTGCTGTCCGTTACGATCAGCCATTATTAAAAGCGATATGCTTGAAACACTCGGATCTTGAGCAAATTCTGTATTAATTGTTTCTCTAGTGAGACGCTCAGCTTGTTGTTGAATCGACTCATAAGTTGCCTGGTCATCATAAATGTTAAATATCAGCTCAATGCGTTCAGTTTGAGCATTTGCACCTGCCAAAAAAAATAGATTCAGACTCATTGCCGTGGCTAGCAACTTCGTAAGTCCTTGGCAAAAAAAATGAGGTGAAATCATGGAGGCAGGAAAATTTTGAGACAACGAATACGGCAGCATATAAAGCAGGCTTTTAGATCATATCACTAGCAGTAATCTCCTTTCACAATAAGACTGTTCGTGTTTCTGAAACGTCTTAAAAATGGCTGTCATTTATCAATCGACAGTCCTTAAATATCCTACGCATTTTTTCTGGAGCGCTCAGAAATCACTTGAGATTAGCATGATTTCATTCAAAGCAAGATGATAGGATGGTGGTTTTCCTGATGGTGATCTTTCTGGGTGATAATCAATCCTCCTCGAATAACTTTATTTCTAAGGAATAAAATTATATAGAAATTTCGATGCAAGAATAGGCTAAATGTCTGTCCAAATTTTAATATTCCTATTAACTGTTTATTAACCAAAAATAGCGATTTCTTAAAGATTGCATGGAAGCCTATTTATGTTGTCTGAATATGCGTGCGCACAGATAAATAGACATGGCTACATTAAACGGATTTGCATTTCTACCTGCGGATACTTTTGCAGAAGGCCCTCCATCGGGTGCTGATAATGGTGCGGTTGATGCGGTTCTGCGGATTGAACCGATCGCAGCCAATGGTCGCACCGGGCCTTTTGATGGTCAGCCAGTACAGGGTTTTAGTGGTGTGCAGTTTGCTCCCAGTGGTGAGGCAGACACCTTCTGGTTTCTCTCTGATAATGGCTTTGGGGGCGAAAGCAATAGTACCGACTATCTGCTACGGATTTATCAAGCCGTTCCTAGCTTCAATGGTGAAGGTGGCGACGGGACCGTTGAAGTTGAGGGATTCGTACAGCTGAGTGACCCTAATGGTCTGATTCCCTTTGACATTCAAAATGATGACACCACAGAGCGATTGTTAACGGGGGCAGACTTCGATATTGAGTCCTTCGTCATTGACGATAACGGCGATATCTGGGTGGGCGAAGAATTTGGCCCGTACATCCTTCACTTCAACAGTGCCGGTGAGTTGCTAGAGGCTCCGGTTCCTACTCCGAATCCAGTTGACCTCAATACACTCAATGGTCAGGATCCCTTGGTAATTGCCCACCGGGGAGCTAGCGGCGATTTCCCTGAGCATACGCTAGAAGCCTATCGAGCCGCGATCGCCGGGGGGGCCGATTTCATCGAACCGGACTTGGTTATCACTAGCGATGGCGTTCTGATTGCTCGCCACGAGCCGATGCTGGACGATACGACCAACGTGGCTGAAGTATTCGGCCCCGAGCGCATGTCCACCAAGATGCTCGATGGTGAAGAAGTTACCGCATACTTTGCCGAAGACTTCACGCTAGAGGAAATCAAGCAGCTCCGGGCGGTGCAGTCCCGTGACTTCCGGGACTCCAGTTTCGATGGCTTGTTCGAGATTCCCACGCTGCAGGAAGTCATTGAGCTGGTTCAAGAAGTCGAAGCTGACACTGGTGTGCAGGTCGGCATCTACCCTGAAACTAAGCACCCCACTTTCTTTGATGAGCAAGGGTTATCGCTTGAAGAGCCCTTGGTGCAAACCCTGCAAGAAACCGGCTTTACCGATCCTGAGCGGATCTTTATTCAGTCCTTTGAAGTTGCCAACCTGATTGAATTGGATGGTTTGCTTGATGAGGCTGGGCTCGGTGACGTTCCAGTCGTTCAGCTATTTGGTGACACCGAAGGCCGTTTCATCAACGAAGGTGGCGGCGGTTTCTCAGTTCCCTATGACTTTGTCGCGAACACTTCCTTCACCGTTTCAACCGACGCTACTGATAACAATATCTTTGCGGAGTTCCCCGATACCCCCGGAGGCGACGTAACTGATATTAGTGTTGACTTGGACGACGGCGGTTTTCCCACGCAAGCGTTATTGCAGTTCAATGACATCGCATTGCCTGAGGGTGTGACCTTAGAGAGTGCTTCGCTAACTGTTTTCACTAACAGTGCGTCTGGTGGAACCGTTTCTGCCTTCCGCATGTTAGAAGCTTGGGACGACGGCAGTACTTGGAATTCTTTTGGGGGCGATGGCGTCCAGGCAGACGGAATTGAAGCATCCAGTGAAACGTCTTTCACGATTCCTCAGCCCACAGATGAAACGCTACTAACGATCGACGTTACGGAAGATCTTGAGTTCTGGCTCGCTAACCCCGATCAGAACTTCGGCTGGGTATTCACTAACGATTCCGGTGATGGTTGGGATTTCAATTCCTCCGAGTCAGGTGATCCGGCCCTGGTTCCTCAGCTGACTTTGACCTTTAGCGGTGGTTCAGTCGTTGATGAAGAGCGCCTGCGTGGCATTTACGGCGATCTCGTAGATGTCATTGATTTCTCTAGTTCTCCCACCTATACTGATTTGGCCAATCAGGACGCGATCGACTTCATTGGCACTTATGCTGAGGGTCTCGGCCCTTGGAAAAACAGCATCATCCTGCGGGAGCCCCTGGATACACCCGTTGACGGCAATGGCGATGGTGTGGCTGAAATCACCACTCAAAACACGGGTGAGATCTTCCCCCTTATCGACCTAGCTCACAACGCGGACCTGCAGGTTCACCCCTAC
>JBCBTQ010000079.1:22282-22588 GCA_039818605.1 Cyanobacteria bacterium J06639_14
GCTGACCGAAGACGGCACCCCTCAAACTCCTGCAGAAGAATTTGAGCAACTCGTTGAATTGGGTGCTGACGGGTTCTTCACCGACTTTGCCCGTACCGGTGATCCGGTCGTGGATAAGCTAACCTCTGATGAAGTCCGCTCCCCTAACAACCCTGACTTTGACTTCAATACCCTTAACGGTCAAACACCGTTGGTAATTGCGCACCGAGGGGCCAGTGGTGAGTATCCAGAACACACTCTGGAAGCCTACCGCGCCGCTATTTTCCAGGGTGCCGATTTCATCGAGCCTGACTTGGCTATTACCAG
>JBCBTQ010000080.1:0-22505 GCA_039818605.1 Cyanobacteria bacterium J06639_14
ATCTGAGGCTGCAGCAAGTTTTCTGCCTTTACCTTTGCCTGCCAGGTATCGAGAATTGGCTGCACAGTCGCTTCTAAAAATGCCTCATACTCCTCCCGCGACTGATCTTGAGGCTTGCGAAATTGCCACTGCCCGACAAACAAAGCCTGCAAGTCCAGATACCCAAACAACTCATCCAAAGAAATGTCTTCTGGGTTCAGAATCCGGGTTCCCCAGAACGGAGGAGTTGGCCGAGGAATGCTAGGGTCCACCGCTTCAGAGCGAAGAACGTCAGGGAATTCGGAATTCGGAGTTCGGAGTTCAGAATTTGGAGTTGCCTGCGGGAAGGACGCGGCTCGACGGAATTCGGAATTCGGAATTTCTGCTTCTGGCTCCTGACTCCTGGCTCCTGACTCCTGACTCCTCGCTTCTGGCTCATCGCCAACCTCATCCAAAAATCCCTTGAAGTCATCCCAGTTGTCAGCTCCCTTGGCAGGCATGAGCTTATCCATAAAATGCAGGTCAGAAAAAGCGTCTTTGCCGTAAATAACCTGGCCTTTGTAGGTATGCTGGCAATCTTCATTAACGAATTTGGGGGTCAGGGCAGCCCCGCCCAGAATCACCGGGACAGTGATGCCTTCCTGGTTGAAGGTTTCCAGGTTGTCTTTCATAAAAGCAGTGGACTTAACGAGCAAGCCACTCATGGCAATACAGTCGGCGTTGTGCTCGCGGTAGGCTTGGATGATGTTTTCGACGGGTTGTTTGATACCCAAGTTCACGACTTGATAGCCATTATTGGACAAAATAATGTCCACCAGATTTTTGCCGATGTCGTGGACGTCGCCTTTCACGGTAGCAATCACAAAAGTACCTTTCCCAGAACCATTGCTGTCGGATTTGTCCATGAAAGGTTCTAAATAAGCCACCGCAGATTTCATCGTCTGAGCGGACTGTAATACAAAGGGCAGTTGCATTTGTCCAGACCCAAACAGCTCACCAACAACCTTCATGCCATCCAGCAGGAAAGTATTGATGATATCGAGCGGTGGATATTGCTTCAGGGCATCTTCTAGAGCCTCGTCGAGGCCAATCCGTTCACCATCAATAATGTGTTGTTTAAGGCGCTCTTCAATCGGCAGGTCTTTGGCGATCGCCTCCTTTTTCTTCAGACTCTTGCCTTCAAATAGCGTCGTGAGGTTGGTAAGGGGATCATAGGTAACAATATCGCCGTCATACTGGCGGCGATCGTAAATCAGGTCACGGCAAATCTGCTGGTGCTCAGGATCAATTTTGGCCAGTGGCAAAATCTTGGCCGCACTGACAATCGCCCCATCCAACCCGACTTGCATAGCTTCATGCAAAAACACCGAGTTGAGGGTGACACGAGCAGCGGGGTTGAGGCCAAAGGAAACATTGGAAATACCCAGCAGAATGTGACAAGCCGGTAGGTTTTCACGAATCATCCGAATGGATTCGATCGTTTCTTGACCGTTGACGCGGTCTTCTTCAATCCCGGTTGAAATCGGCAGGGCCAACGTATCAAAGAACAATTCACGGGCAGGAATGCCATATTCCAAGGCATCCCGGTAGGCGCGCTGAGCAATCTGAAATTTTTTCTCTGCGGTGCGGGCCATACCGTCTTCGTCAATCGTACCAACGACGACTCCGGCCCCGTATTGTTTCGCCAGTTTTAGCACTTGGAAAAAACGTTCATCCCCATCTTCATAGTTTGTTGAGTTGAGAATACACTTACCGCCTGCAACCTTAAGCCCCGCTTCCATCTTGGTCCATTCGGTCGAGTCGAGCATCAGCGGCAGCGTCACATTCGTCACCAGCCGTGACACCAGTTCATGCATGTCACGTTCGCCATCCCGTCCCACATAGTCAACGTTCACATCGAGGACATTAGCCCCTTCTTTGACTTGCGATCGCGCCAGCGCCACCAATCCATCCCAATCTTCAGCGTTCAACATCTCGCGGCACTTCTTCGAACCACTGGCATTGAGTCGTTCCCCCACAATCAAGAAGGAGTTGTCTTGTTCGTAGGGTTGAGGACTGTAAATGGACGCAGCCGAGGGGACATAGTTGAAGGCAGGACGAGGCTCGGGAAGGGATGAGTTCGGCGGTTGGAAGTCGGAGTTCGGAATTCGGAATTCGGAATTCGGAATTGTACTCCTGACTCCCTGCCGGACAGGTCTTTCCTTCGGATGCAGATCCTTAGCAAGTGCGGCCAGTTGAGCAATGTGTTCAGGACGGGTGCCGCAGCAGCCACCAATGACTTGAACCCCTAGATCTTCCACAAAATACATTAAAGCCATGCGCAGTTCTATCGGTGTCAGGTGATAAACCGCATGGCCGCCGACGTTTTCGGGTAGGCCGGCATTGGGAATACAGGAGATGGCAAAGGGAGATTGCTCGGATAGATGCTTGACGTGATCTTTCATCAAGTCTGGGCCAGTGGCACAGTTGAGGCCCAGAATATCAATGGGATAGGGTTCCAGAATCGCTAATGCTGCAGACATTTCGGTACCAACCAGCATGGTGCCCTGTTGTTCCATCGTGACGGAAACCATCAGCGGCAGACGGATTTCTTGTGCTTCAAACACTTCCAGAACGGCGTTAAGGGCAGCTTTGATTTGCAGGACATCCTGACAGGTTTCGACAAGGAGCAAATCAACACCACCATCAATAAGGCCCTTGGCTTGTTCGATATAAGCTGCCTTGAGAGTGTCGAAGTCAATATGTCCTAGAGTGGGCAGTTTGGTCCCTGGCCCCATTGATCCAGCGACAAATCGGGGCTTTGCAGGCGTCGAATATTCGTTGGCAACTCGCTTAGCTAATGCTGCTGCTGTTTGGTTGAGTTCGTAGGCACGATCGCCCAGGTCATACTCGGCTAGCACGATCGAGGTTCCACCAAAGGTGTCAGTTTCGATAACATCGGCCCCAGCTTCTAAAAAGCCACGATGAACCGTCTCTACAGCCTTGGGGTTAGTGATCACCAAATACTCGTTGCACCCCTCGTATTCTGGGCCACCAAAGTCTTCTGCCGTCAGGTTTTGGACTTGGAGATTGGTTCCCATCGCCCCGTCAAAGACAATCACAGGGCGGTCTGGACGGTGGAGATGCTCAAGAAAGGTGCTAGGCATGGCAAAGCTAACAAAACTCAATGGGGAAATGCGGGCAAGCGAAGACTTATAAAAAGTTATGAATCCTATTGTTACACGCGCTTCCCAACCAAAGCTGAATCAGCAATCGCGATATGCCTCAAGACGTAACGTTTATCCTAAATCTGGTGCAAGCTAGCGGCGACTGGAGAATCAGAATAGTTACCCCAGCAGCAACCAATCAACAATATAAGAGAGAGAATTAAGTTACTCTCAATCAAAACTTTTGAGGGCCAGTTAGTGCTGTCTAGAGATTGGGTTACGCAATATCGTCAATAGTGTCGCTGCGATCGCGCTGCAGTATCTGTTGCATCAAGATGTCATGGGTACTCCGCACATCCCCATCTTCACCCGGGGTGCGCTGAGTAAAGACACCATTTTCAGCAAGTTCCCAGGCATGACGATTATCTGTCAGCATGACATCAAGGATATCTTTGAGTTCTTGCAAAAGGCTGGGATCTTCCACAGGGGTCACAGCTTCGACGCGCCGATCCAGATTACGGGGCATCCAGTCAGCACTCCCCATGTAAATCTCTTCCTCACCATTATTCGCAACGTAGAAAATACGAGCGTGTTCCAGAAAACGACCAATAATGCTGATCACTCGGATGCGATCGCTCACCCCAGGCACCCCAGGTTTGAGGCAACAAATACCGCGAATGATGAGATCGATTTCGACCCCTGCTTGTGATGCCTCGTAGAGCGCATGAATGAGTTCGGCATCAACAAGAGCATTCATCTTGGCAATAATCCGTCCATGCCCAACTGCCTTAGCGTGCTCAATCTCGCGTCGAATCAATTTCAACATTCCCTGACGCAGGGTGAGCGGGGCGACTAAGAGTTTGCGGTAGTTAGCTTGGCGCGAATAGCCCGTCAAAAAGTTGAAGAGGTCAGTTAAGTCAGCAACCAGATCTTCGCGGCAGCTGAACAGTCCGAGATCGGTATAAAGACTCGATGTTTTGGGATTATAGTTGCCCGTACCAATGTGGACATAACGGCGGAGGCGATCGCCCTCCTGGCGTACAACCAGGGTTGTTTTGGTATGGGTCTTCAATCCCACAACACCATAGACGACATGAACACCCGCATCTTCTAGCTTGCGCGCCCAGATAATATTGTTTTGTTCATCAAACCGAGCTTTTAACTCGACTAAGGCAACCACCTGCTTACCGTTTTCTGCTGCTGCAATCAGCGCCTGCACAATGGGAGAGTCTCCCGAGGTGCGGTAAAGCGTCATTTTAATCGTCAAGACATGCGGGTCATGGGCTGCTTGGGTAACAAAGGTCTGAACCGATGCAGCAAAAGCCTCATAGGGATGATGCACTAACACATCGGCTTCTCGAATCGTGTTGAAAATACTGCGTTCACCACGCTCTACCCCTTTGAGTCGGGGCGGAACAACAGCTGTCCAAGACTTATCTTTGAGCTCAGGCAAAGGCATAGAAAGGAAGAAAAATAAATCCTTCAAATTCAAAACACCTTCAAGTTCATAGATGTCTTCGTCAGGAACCTGAAGCTCTTGCATGAGTCCTCGGCGCAGCGTGCCCGGCATCGACTTTTCAACTTCCAAGCGACACACAAACCCCTCTAAGCGGCGCTTACTAATTTCCTCTTCGATCGCAATCAGCAAATCGTCAGACTCATCTTCCAAGACTGTAAAATCAGCATCGCGGGTAATTCGGAAGAGATGATGTTCCGTCACCTCCATACCAGGAAACAGATAGTTCAGGTGATTAGCAATGACTTCTTCCAGAGCAATCCCTACCCAAACCGTTGTCTGTCCGTCATGAATCTTGAGCGCTTTCGGAAATGCAATGAAGCGCGGGAGATTATTGGGAATCTTGACCCGCGTGAATTTTTGCATGCCTGTCTCTGGATTGCGCACAGCTGCAGCCAGATTCAAACTCAAATTAGAGAGGCGCGGAAAGGGATGAGCTGGATCAACACTGAGAGGGGTTAATACGGGGAAAATATGACTCTCAAAATAGATTTGTAGCCACTGCTTTTGATCACGGGTGAGTTCCTTGTAATCCAGGAGAAAAACACCATGCTCGCGGAGCTGAGGGCGTAACGTATTCTGGAACAAGGAATGCTGCTGCTGCAGTTTAGGCCTGAGATGTTGACGAATCGCCTCCATCACCTCAATCGGACGATAGCCATCAACTGTCTTGCTTTGAACTTGGGCACTGACTTGTCGCATCAAGCCAGAAATTCGCACCATAAAAAACTCGTCCAGGTTGGAGCTATAAATAGCCACAAATTTCAAACGTTCGAGCAGTGGCGTTCGAGCATCCATAGCCTCGTGGAGGACACGGTTGTTGAACTCTAGCCAACTCAGCTCACGATTGAAATAGTACTGAGGATCCTTCAAGTCAACTGCTAGAGTGACATCTGCTGCTTGAGTCATGGTGCCCCTGTCTTAAGCGTTCAGCCTGCTACATACCGTAGAAGAATACTGTAATCGTCTGATTTTAAGTGTGAGCTGCATTTCAAGCGATGCTGAAGATACTGAAAACGCTCAATTGATCCCCGATACACATCACCGACTACGAATGTATTAGGTGAGAACTCCGGGCGACGTTTATGCGTCCAACTTTTGAGAAACCATGGGCTCAGCCCTTTCTCAAAACTGCCAGGGTGCAGGAGTTACAAAGGCAAAACTCACTGGAAAACATGCTTTCGATCCTGAGAAAGCAGCATTCAGTGATAATGTGTTAGATGGCGCTGTAAACCTAAGATTTTCTTTAGAAAGGTGCCAAAACAGCTGATCAAGAGATAGGCGCAAGCATGGTCACCACTGCAGAGAAAACCAATATTGGCAATATTACACAGGTTATTGGTCCTGTTGTTGACGTCGAGTTCCCAAGCGGACAACTGCCTGAAATTTACAACGCTCTTGTTATTAAGGGCACTAATCCTGCTGGTCAGGAAGTATCCGTCACCTGCGAAGTACAACAGCTTCTAGGTGATTCCCAAGTCCGTGCGGTCGCCATGAGCGGTACTGACGGCTTAGTGCGCGGGATGGAAGTTACCGATACAGGCGCGCCTATCAGCGTTCCTGTAGGTGGTGCGACCCTTGGTCGTATCTTTAACGTGCTTGGCGAGCCTATCGATGAAAAAGGCCCGGTCAGCAATGAAGCAACCTCTCCCATTCACCGTCCGGCTCCAGCCCTAACCGAGTTGGAAACTAAGCCCGCTGTTTTCGAAACAGGCATTAAGGTTATCGATCTTCTAGCGCCCTATCGTCGGGGTGGTAAGACGGGCCTGTTCGGGGGTGCAGGAGTTGGTAAAACCGTTCTCATTCAGGAACTCATTAACAATATCGCCAAAGAACACGGGGGTGTTTCCGTGTTTGGGGGTGTAGGTGAACGCACCCGTGAAGGCAATGACCTTTACAACGAATTTATTGAGTCTGGTGTAATTAATAGCGAAGACTTAAGCCAGTCGAAAGTAGCGCTCGTATATGGCCAGATGAATGAGCCTCCTGGTGCAAGGATGCGGGTTGGCCTGTCAGCATTGACGATGGCTGAGTACTTCCGGGATGTTAACAAGCAGGACGTCCTCCTGTTCATTGATAACATTTTCCGATTTGTGCAAGCGGGTTCTGAAGTATCTGCTCTGCTAGGCCGTATGCCTTCCGCTGTAGGATATCAGCCCACACTGGGTACTGATATGGGTGACCTCCAAGAGCGCATTACTTCCACTCTGGAAGGCTCGATCACGTCCATTCAGGCCGTCTACGTACCTGCTGACGACTTGACGGACCCTGCTCCAGCAACCACTTTCGCGCACTTGGATGCAACGACCGTACTTTCGCGGGCATTGGCTTCTAAGGGGATCTATCCAGCCGTTGATCCACTGGATTCAACCTCAACGATGTTACAGCCTGACATTGTAGGCGGCGAACACTATGACACTGCTCGTGCTGTTCAATCCACGCTGCAGCGTTATAAGGAACTGCAAGACATTATTGCCATTCTGGGGCTAGACGAACTGTCTGAAGATGATCGCCTGACTGTTTCGCGGGCTCGCAAGATTGAGAAATTCTTGTCACAGCCTTTCTTCGTAGCAGAAGTCTTCACGGGCATGCAAGGGCAATATGTCACTCTAGAGCAGAGTATCAAGGGTTTCCAGATGATCCTCAATGGTGAACTGGATGATATTCCTGAGCAAGCCTTCTACCTGAAAGGCAACATGGACATGGTGCTGGAAGCCGCCGAGAAAATGAAGGCTGAGAGCTAGCAAGGAATGAAGTCGGCTCAATGAAATTCATCATTGAGCCGTTTTTGTGTAGTGTACTCGTTTTACTAAAGAACGGTTTAATTCAAAATGTCTCTAACCGTGCGTGTAATTGCTCCAGACAAAACTGTTTGGGATGCTGAAGCTGAAGAAGTGATTCTGCCTAGCACCACAGGACAGCTAGGAATTTTAGGAGGTCACGCCCCCTTGATGACAGCGCTTGATATTGGGGTCATGCGTGTTCGTCCTCAAAAAGACTGGGTTGCCATTGCTCTTATGGGTGGCTTCGCTGAAGTTGAGGATGATGAGGTAACCATTCTCGTTCGGGGAGCGGAACGGGGCGAAGAGATTGATAAGGAAGCCGCCCAAAGTGATTATGATGCTGCCCAATCGCAAGCAGCATCGATTGCGCCAGACGATCGCCGTGCTTCCATGCAAGCCCGTCAAACGCTCCAGCGTGCTAGGGCAAGGCTTCAGGCTTCCGGTGGCGTTGTGTAGTCACACCGTCCGACCCAGCATCAGATTTGAATGAAAAAGAGCGGAGGGGATAACCCTTCCGCTCTTTTTCATTCAAACAACACGAATTTCTGAAAAATCCCGGTGGATGAAAACGCGAGGGTTTTTAGAAACACAAGTCGTGAAACACGAGCTGTATTTCTATCCCAGCATCAGAAAGATGAAATTCCGTATCATGCAGCGCCCCTGCAGACAATCACGAACTACCGGTAAATGCCACCTCCGGGAATTTGGCTTGGGCTGTTGACATGGGCTTGCCTTTGCCTTCTTCCTGCCAATAGTTAATGATTTCTGTTGCTTGGTTCAGTAATTCTACGCGTTCTTCCTCAGTAATCCAACTTTTGCCTTCTAGCTCAGTCTTCATCTGCTCCCAAGCATCATGACGAGGCCAGAAGAAATAAGCGGTTAAAGGACTGCTGCCTTTGCCTACGACCTGGTCAACGGCTAAAGCAACATCCTTATCGAGCCAAAGCACCTTTAAGATAAACCTTGCGTCTGTTTCTAATTCCAATGCGACCTCCACCGCGACTTTCTCTCAAAGCTACAGTCCTCCATAATACCCTAAAGACCCGGAGTCGAGGTACTCTTTGAAAGGTCATTATCACCTTTTCCAAGTTTGCTCCTTTTACCCCAAGGATGCATCCTCATGCTTAGGGTTTAACCACGGATACTTGCATATATTCAGGATGATGATGAGCGCAGCCTATGACTTATAAAGCGATCGCGGTATTTGATATTGATGGCGTTATCCGCAATGTAGGAGACTCCTACCGCCGCGCTTTAGCAGATACTGTCGAGTACTTTACTTCAGGCACATACCGACCAACCCCAGCTGACATTGATACGCTGAAGGGTGAGGGACGCTGGAATAACGATTGGGAAGCATCGCAAGAGTTGATCTATCGCCACTTTGCAATCCAAGGCAAAGAGCGCCAAGAAGTTGCCTTAGACTACGATGCACTCGTTGATTTTTTCCAGCAGCGGTACCGTGGTCCAGCCCTAGAAGATCCTCAACAATGGACCGGGTACATTACGCAGGAACCCTTGCTGGTGCAAGCCAGTTATTTCAGTCAGCTCACCAATGCTGCAATTGGGTGGGGCTTTTTTAGCGGCGCAACGCGCGGATCCGCTGCTTATGTTCTCGAACGTCGTATAGGCTTACAAACACCGCTTCTAGTTGCCATGCACGACGCTCCCAGCAAACCAGACCCAACAGGATTGTTTCAGGTTATCGAGCAAATACAACCACTCCAGACAACCATTCCAGTGCTCTACGCCGGTGATACCGTTGCCGACATGCAGACAATTCAACAAGCAAAGCTACAGCGCCCTCAAACACCTTGGTTTGGAGTTGGCATTTTACCGCCTCATGTGATCGCTGCAGGAGAAACCTATGCCCATGAGTACGCCGAGTCACTCAAGACTGCCGGAGCAACAATTGTGCTACCTGCCATCACAGAATTAACCCCTCAACGGATTCAGGCACTCGCAATGTAAAGATGTGAAGACAACCTTCTCAGAAAAAAAGACCCTTGCCATCAAGAGTCTTGCGAAGAATCAATTGACCTAACACTGATCGCCAGCGCTTATCGCTTCTTCCGAATATCCTTTGCCATGTCACGGAACATGTCCATGTTGTTGTCAGGTGCTTTTTTCTGCTGGAACTTGGGCGTCGAAGCCGACGAGGTCTGTCCAAAAGATGAGGACTGAAAAGTAGTCGTTTTCTGAGGTGCAGGTTGGCTAGGCAAACCATACTCGTTGACTTCTTGCTTACTCGTCGCCGAGATCTGACGCACAGACTCAAGCTCTTCAGTTTGCCCCTTCTTGCGAGCAAAGGTGCGCTTCACAACCTTATTGGAGCGCATGTAATCAATATCACCAAAGGTTTTGGCATCATCTTCGCTAAGGAAGTAAGCACCGCTTTCGCCGGACTGCTTGTTACCACCGAACAAGCCGCGAATAAATCCTGTCATATAACTTTTCCTGCTTTTATGAGCATCGTTCACTTATCGTAACGTTAATTGGCATTTTGTGAAATTTACTGTGAAGATATTTTGCAAATCTTCTATCGGTTTCCCTCAATTCTTTCTATGGCAGGTTGTATTTCGATCCAGCACAACCTGAGCCCCTCCATTCCAGGCTCCGTGGCCAACATGGATTGAACTCACCACCAGCGCAGAGCTACCCATCCGCTACGCCCTCAAAAAAAGGAGTCATCAGGGGGGCGATCGCCCTCTGATGACTTCTTCGTATCATTTAGCGAATTGCCTTATCGTTAGTTCACCCGGCAGTCTGCCACAATTTGCTGAGCTGCTTTTTGCACCGCTACGGCCCATGCCTCATCAGCTTGCAGGGCTTTTTCTACACCCGTTAAGCCTTGATAGAAGAGCTGCCAGCCCTTGAGTTCGCGCTGATAGGTTTGCACCAAATCACTAGTATCGCCCTGCATAAAGGCCAAAGCCTCGCGCAGCTGCGGCACACCTGTACGGATAAATTCCAAAGCCTCCTGCGATTTACCGGCATTGAAAAGAGTTGCCACTTTGAGGGTAAAGCGCAAGAGCGCAACCGTAATGGGCAACTGTGAGATAAAGCAACCTGTAAACGGTGCCGTCATCGACTTGATTTGGCTCATCGTCTTCGGCAAGGCTTGGGCATAAGCTGAGAACATCAGAATTCTGACGTAGTCACCAATTTGCTTACCGACCTTAGCCATGGCGATCGCTTCTTGGGCAAAGCCTTCTTTGTCATGGCGCATAATCAAACCCGATGCATGAGCATAACCGAGTTGCTCGGACTGATTCAAAGCTGACAGGATATACGCTTGATCTTCAGCCCGACCAATAAAGCTAGGCGTAAAGGTTTGGAAGCGGCGTAAGCTATCGACGAGCACACCGTTGGTGCCTCCTGTAACGTGAATGCGCTGCAGACAGGTCTGGCTACCATCAGGCACTTCCCCAGATGCGTACTGGGTCATCATCTCGGCTTCTGTGGATAATGCTTGAGGCAGCTTGCTAAAGAAAACATACTCATCGGGCTGAAGTCCCCCCTCAGGAAACTTCACATCCGGTGTAAAGACACCCTGATGAATATCCTTCTGGTTAACAAGAGCACCGGCAATCATGCCTAACTCAATCGACTGACCGTCAGCATCTTGACCAGTCGCTCCCCACAGAGGCGTTTGCAGATGCTCAAAAGCGGAAGCCCCCGTTTGCTCAACGAGCTCTACCTGAGGAAAAACCTGATCCAAATCGATTTTGAACGTTCCTTTGATTTCGGCATCAACCAAAATGTTCCACAGGGGAGCGATCGCTTTCAAGAAGCTGTAGTGGCGGCCATAACGGCCGTCAACCCCAAAGACAGACAGCAAGTCAGCAGCTTCTGCCGTTGGACAACAATGCTCAACAATGGGCAGCAGGACCTTTTCTGTGAGTAAATCAGTATCGGCCTCCGTGAAGGCAAAAATGTTGAGCTGGTTCAACGGCTCGCTGGCCGCTAAGACCTGCTTGAGATAACTCTTACCCAGTGTCTGCAGACGCTTGTGAGTGACCGATACAGACAGAACACAGTTGACTTTATCGGTGACATCGGGCTGCCGCTGCCGTTCGAATTCTACCGCTGCGTTCAGGTGCTTCAATCCATAGAGAATTTCATTACTTTCGGCAGTTACACCCACGGGAATAGGGTGGTCGTACCAATACAACTGCGGCTCGGCTGCGGCCTCGGCCAGTCCCGCCGTGAAATCAGCATCAAATCCTGAGAGATCTGCAGAAGCTAAAGGCGTTGTCAGCAGAGCGTTCGAAGTAAACAAGAGTTGCTTAGACGGATTCTGAATCGGGGTAGGATTCAGTTCACTTACGGTCACGGTACGTTTTTCTCGGAGCTGGCTAATTTGGTCTGCTGCATGCCCCCAAATGCCTGAGCCTTCAGGGAACAGAACCGACCAAATCGTGTCTGCGATCGCTTTTTCATCCGTGGGCTGATTAGCCAGAGTCGCTTCGACCTGCTGAAACTGAGCCTTGAGATCAGCATCTTCCTGACAGCTCTGTTCGAGTTCGGTGGCAATGAGTTCCAAGCTCTGCTGGTAGAACTTGGCCCAATCAACTAATTCGGGCGAGGCCAACAATTTGTCCAAATAGACTTGAGCTTGGGCAAAGTCAGGGTGGCTCTCACCTGCCAGCAGAATCAAAAAGGCTGCGTTCAAATTCTGTAAACAGGCATCTTGATCATCAAACGAGCCAGACAGCACAACGGGCAATACAGGAGTCACATTGGCTTCTGGGGACTGAATTAGAAACTTTAGGATAGGAGTGAGGACGCTCATTAATGTAGTTGGAAATTTTGGGTGGACAACAAAAAACCAGCCGATACACCGCGAGACTGACAAACCTCTGTACAGCTTTCAGTCACCAACTTAACCCTGAGTACAAGGGTTTATGACGGCTACTCGCTTAAAATTCCTTGAACGTTTTCTGAAGTTTTATGCGTTTGTGTATCAACTACTCAGCTTCACCCAAATCTCCATATGGACTTGCTAAAACGACAACATACCCGTCCGGGTCACGGATCCAGCACTCGCGATGGTTCGCGTTTGAGTTGATATGGGGTTCTTCAAGTATCTCAACGGCAAGCGCCTGGGCGCGCTCGATGGCAGCATCGAAGCCATCTGTCTGAAACCAGAGAAGCACACCATTACCGGATGGCTTTGATGCAGGATCCCCTAAGTATGGGTGGTTGTGTGTATCCCAGCGGTGAAGCTGAAGAATCATATGACCTGCAAATATAAGTTGCTCGTAGTCTTGGCCACCGTGCCCACTTTGACACGCGAGCAGTTGCTGATACCAGCGGCTGCTGAATGTAACATCTTGGACAGCAATAAGGGGTTGTGGATTCATGTCTAGAATGACTCTGGATCACTAAGTAGCAACAGTTTATGCCGGAGGCAGAGAAGCTAAAAGTCCTCTGCACTGAATCGAATTTGGCGCTTAATTTCTTCCTTACATCCAGCAAGAAGATAGCTATTTTTAGTTCGTATATCAATGCAAATTCAAGGCATAGAAAGTTGCTATAAATTATCCAACATCATAGGCATCGTTAAGAGCCGATCGCCCATCGGCCCTCATCGCATTACGTTGAATCAAATCTTTCGTGGTCTTATACACCTCAATGAACGTACGAAAGGATTCTTGTGAAATGCGATCGCCAGCTAAGTCATCAAGCACTCGCTGCAAAACAGCGTCAATATGCTCAAGTTTGTCATCATAGGATGAGTCATTTGCCTGACTGAGCCGAATCATGTCTTGAATATGTTGGGCCGTTTTCTGTTGCTGCACAGATTGCTGCTTTTGAGCTTCAGCGATGATATCTCGCTCAATTTTTTCACGAGCTGTTTTATAAGCTTCGTTAAACGTCCGAAAAGATTCTTGCGAAATGTCTTCATCAACCAGTTTTTTAGCTATCTGATCAAAAATTTGGTAGAGAGCTTTTTGGCGATCTTCAAGCGTTTCATTCATCGCAAACTGATCCTTATCCATCAGCTTAATAACATCACTGACATAGCTCTCAGATACACTTTTACCTCGCTGCTCGGCTCGGGATCTGAGTCCCCAAATCCAGGATGCTATCGGTACCACAATCGATAATAACAAAGCTAAAAAGTCAAAGTTTTTAGTCACAAAAGAAGGTGTATCGTGACGGTAAGCAGCGATCGCCCCGGGATGCACTGGAATACCCACATTACTGTTAGGACGATTGATGCTAACAACCAGGGGCCTGACTTCAATGTTATCTTCAGCAATAGCATTGGCAATTTCTTGGCGGTGATTCTGCAAAATAGTCGCAATTTCTTGGATGACACGACTATTTGCCTGCTTGCTGGCATACAGCATTTTATGCACTCCCACAGTTGGAATATCAACAGCAGGTACCGTCGGAAGAATGCCTCGGTAAGTCCCCTTAGGAATCGTGGCTAGGCCAAAAGCTGGATGCTGAATTTTCATCGCTTGAGCTTGTTCAATCGGCAACAATTGACCTCGATGATGCTCGACCAAATCTTGCACCACACGATTGCCCAAAGCCCGTACCCGGAATATGGCATCAACCTGATTGTGTCGAAAGGCATCTGCAGCTTCTTCGTCATCGACGCCCACAAAGATAAAATCCTCTGCCGCCAAACCAAAATGATTGGCTATTTCCAAAAACGAGAGAAAATGTCCACTCTCCCGCGACACACCAATTCGTTGACCTTTCAGGTCTGTGAATTGTTCAATTCTGGAGTGATCCCGGACTAACAGCTGAAAGAGATCACGATAGAGCACTGCTACGGCGCGTGCTTGCGACCCAGGAATCACATCGGCTTGAGCGGTGATCAGTTGTGCCTCTCTCGCGTCTAAACGCTGAAAATTTTCAATGGACCCACCTGTACTCACAATATCGAGTCGAATATTGGGGTGGTAGGTTTCAACAACCTGCTTAATCGCAGTCCCAAGAATGTAGCTTTCACCACTCGGTTCACCAAGGGCAAAGATGAGGTGATAAATGGGACGATGAATCACATTGAAACTGACTGATTGCCACAGGTTAAATGCTGTCAAGCCAAACCAAACGGTAACTGCAATCAGGATCAATAACCGCAGCACAATTGTCAGTCGATCCAGAGGTTTGAATAGGCGATCGTCGAGTAATTTCAGTAACCAGTCTTGCTGGCGCTCCAGAAAACTGTGCTTTTCAGTCGCTCCAGGCTGGGACATCGAGAAAACTCGCTAGAGGATCAACTCACTGCCTTGATTGTGGCTAAATTTCATCGTAACCAGGAACCTGGTCTGTATGGAACAACCGTAGAAGATCCCTACTTTTATACCCGCAGCCAGGTTGTTCAGGTCGGATGTTTTTTGTTGGGAAGACTCCTAACTAAGCGCAACAGGTGCCAACAGTTCTGGATCTTGAAAAAGTGGGGTACTGAGATACCGTTCACCAAAGCTGGGTTGAATCATCACAATCAGCTTGCCAGCATTTTCGGGACGACATCCCACTTCGATCGCAGCCTTCAGAGCAGCACCTGTCGAAATACCAGACAGCAGTCCTTCTTCACGCGCTAGGCGACGCCCGTAGGCAATCGCATCCTCATCGCTGATCGTGATCACCTCATCAATGATGCTTGTATTAAGCACTTCGGGAATAAATCCTGCTCCAATGCCCTGAATTTTGTGCGGTCCTGGACGCCCTCCAGAAAGGACTGGACTACTTTGCGGCTCGACCGCGATCGCTTGAAAATCAGGCTTGCGAGGCTTAATAACCTCAGCAATTCCAGTAATTGTTCCGCCAGTGCCGACACCTGCCACAACAATATCGACCTGTTCATCGGTATCAGCCCAAATTTCTTCAGCCGTTGTATGTCGGTGAATCGCTGGATTAGCCGGATTGCGAAATTGTTGCAGCATATAAGCGTCTGGCAAGGTCTCAACCAATCTTTGCGCCTGACGAATACATCCAGACATCCCTTCCACACCAGGCGTCAGTTCTAGCTCAGCCCCATAAGCCCGGAGCATCGCTCGACGTTCAGCACTCATCGTCTCAGGCATCGTCAGAATCAGGCGATAGCCTTTAGCTGCCGCTGCCATCGCCAAAGCAATCCCCGTATTGCCAGACGTAGGTTCGACTAAAGTTGTCTGTCCTGGAGTGATTTTACCTGCCGCTTCTGCCGCATTAATCATATTGATGCCAATGCGATCTTTAACCGAGGCTGATGGGTTCATGCCCTCAAGCTTTACGGCAATGATCGCGCTGCAACCATCAGCTTGAGGCACTCGATTCAGCCGAACTAATGGAGTACGACCGATAAGTTCAGTCACATCATCTGCAATTCGCATAGTAGTGAAGTTAGATATAGTACATTAAATCAGCTTGCTGCTTGGCTTTGCACTGATCCAGCAAATCCTGTAGCGTGTGTTTTTGCAAAACTAATTCAGCTGCCTGCCTAACCGCTTGCCAAGTCTCCGCAACAACCAAACAGGCTGGGGTACTAGGAGCTGTCATGGGCTCTTTTCCCTGATCAAAACCTTCAATACAACTCACTGCGTCATAAAGCGTAATCTGCCAAGGAGGTCGAGCCAAAAGATAGCCTCCCTTAGCCCCTCGTTGACTCCTCACCAATCCTGCTCGCCGCAAAGTCGCTAATAGCTGCTCTAAGTAGCGATCGGGAATATGTTGCTGAGCGGCAATTTGACGAATTTGCAAGGGTTCATTGCTGGCGTAATGGCTACCCAATTCGAGCAGAGCCAGCAAGGCGTATTCACTTTTACTTGACAGTTCCACAGGAGATCCGGCGCATGAGAGATTGTTTACTTAGTATAACCCCGGTTCTCCGGTCGGGTTTGCAGGATTGATCTGAGTCAATATAATCAGACACCTGCATATCCTTATAAAGCAAAAAAGGCTCCGCAATGCGGAGCCTTACTATGAGTCTATCAATCTAAGCAGGTAAGTCTTAGCTTAGAACTGGAAAACTGCACGCACAGTAGCGTAGAAGTTATCATCCTCATCTTCACCATCCACATCCAAATTGCCGTAGATAATTGCAGGCGTAATGGTCAGGAATTGGTTGACAGGAAGTTCGTAATAAACTTCAGCCATGTAAGGATCATCATCATAGTCAGGGATGTTCGCGTAGTAAGCGCCTAACTGAGAACCTTCAATGAAGAGGTCATTGATGCCAGCGCCTGCCTGCCAGGAGAAGTCATCATCACCATCTTCGTCGTGGTACGCAGCATAGCCACCAACAAAGAAGCGACCAAAGTCGAGGTTAACAACACCCGCAAAGGTATCGGTGAAATCTTCGTCATCACCATCGTTACCATGCAAGTAAGCCAAGCCCACATCCAGAAGACCATCAGAGATGTAGCTACCTTGAACGATGTAGGACTGAGAATCGGCACCAAAGATACCGCCGTCGTTAAAGTCGTTCGTACCGCTAGCACCGGTATCACCCGAGTAACCAGCATCGATAACGATGTTGTCAGTCAGAGCAAAGCTCAGACCACCAGCAAAGCCACCGCCACCCATATCGAAGTCATAGAACAAAGGACCGCCAGCATCAGCGACGCTAGGACCATCGAAGGGAGAAATAGTCGAAGTTACGAAGTCATCAGTCGCAATACTGTTAGCTGCGATGATGGCGTCGATGCGACTACCGATGGGGAAGCTGTAGTAGAAGTCATCAATATCGATGGAGCCGCCCTGATCACCACCAGCATTTGCCAAACCAGTAGTTGTAGCCAATGCGTTACCATCGCGTGCCTGGAGGCGAATCCGTAAGCGATCTTCGCCAGTGAAGCTAGCATCGAAGTTCAAACGAGCTCGAGAAACAAACGTAGAAGTGTCATCAGAAACACCATCAACGTCAATTTCATCAAGAGGCACAACAACGTGAGCGTCTACTTGACCACGTAACTTGGTCGTAGTCGAGAACTGCTGCTCACGCAACTCAGTTACTTCAGCTTCCAGAGCATCAACACGACCACGCAGAGTTGCTAGTTCAGCAGCAAACTCTTCTTGAAGACGACGAATAGTCGCGATGTCACCCTCTCCCAGACCATCCGTGCCTACAATCGCTAGCAGGTTGTCCAAGCAAGCATTCAAACCAGCCGCAAATTCATAACGAGTCAAAGGCTGTCCACCGCGGAAAGTGCGGTTGGGGTAACCTTCAATACACTGATATTGCTCGACCAAGTTTTGCAGAGCAGTGTAAGCCCAGTCAGCGGGGGAAACATCGCTCAAATCGTTAACGCTGTTAACTTGAGCCAGCTCAACAGGACCGCCAGAAGCTTCGAGGGAAGCAACACCAGTTGTTTCAGACGCAATTGCAGAACTAGCAAATCCCATGCCTAGTAAAGCAGGAGTCGCTAGAAGAACTTTCCAGAGTTTTTTAGCCATTACCTTGTACTCTCCTCACACCTTGAGGTAAAGGTTCACATTTATTTAGCCTCGTATGAAGCTAAATCTCAAGTGCAGCAAGCTGAGAAACAGAATTTCTCATTCAGCGCTACACTCGCTCATTGCTGATAGTAACAGATCTGTTATGGCCAGACTAGGATCAGGACCTCAAAAGTTTCTGTCACATAACAACGTCACCATCACTTAGCAAATGGGTCAATCGCACTGAGCCACATGGATTAAAGTCATCGTGAGGAGTCTCGAAGGCTTGTCAAGGATTAAGCAAATGACAACATTTCCATAAACAATCACAATGCCAATGACCGCCTTTTAGCACCCCAGACATTGCCAGTACCCCCCGCTTTAACAGGCTTCTCCAGATTTTTCGAGATTGTTTGCTACTTGGGTTTGAGAAAATCTTAATTTTGCCAGCAGACACCAGGATCCATAGCCTGCTGGCAATTGCCCCAACTAACTCACGCAAAGCGGCTTAGAACTGAATCTTGGCGCGAATAGCACCGTAGATATTCTCATCTTCGCCACCCACATCGAGATCCCCGTAGATCACTGCAGGGGTAATCGTCAAAAACTCAGTGACCGGAAGCTGCCAATAGCCTTCCACAACAAATGGCTCATGATCAAAGTCAGGTAAGTCACTGTAGTAAACAGCCAACTGCGACCCTTCGATCAACAAGTCATTGATACCCCCACCGGCTTGCCAAGAAAAATCATCGTCGCCATCTTCATCGTGGTAAGCAACGTGACCGGCCACAAAAAAGCGACCGAAGTCGAGATTGATTAACCCCGCAAAAGTATCCATGAATTCATTAGGATCAGTGCCTCCTTCATCCCCATCATTGCCGTGGATGTAGGCAACTGCAGCATCAATCAAACCATCAGAGAGGTAGTTCAACTGAACAATGTAGGCTTGATCATCGGCACCCAAGATACCGCCATCATTATTGTCATTCGTACCACTTTCTCCTTCGTCACCGGAGTAACCCAGATCCAGCACTAGCTCATCCGTTAAGGAGAAACTGAGCGCGGCACCGAAGCCACCACCGCCAACGGCAAAGTCATAGAATGCTGGCTCAACTGCCTGCGAGACGCTGTCGCCATCAAAAGGAACAATGGTGCTAGTAACGAAATCATCTGTCGAACGACCGTTTGCAGCGATTTCAGCCTCAATACGGCTACCGATAGGAAACTGATAGTAAAACTGATAGTAGAAGTCGTCAATTTCGACTGTAAAGTCGCCGTCAGCAGCATCATCCGTTTCAAGCGCTGCGGGTAAAACACCGAAGTCATCTTCACCAGCCTGCAGGCGCATCCGGAGGCGATCCTCCCCGGTAAAGCTGGCATCGAAACTGAGACGGGCCCGGGTCGTAAAAGTAGCTGTATCGTCCGAAAGGGAAGGGTCGTCATAAATATCGAGTTCGTCAAACGGCACCACGATGTGGGCAACCGCTTCACCGCGTAGCTTAGTTGTGGTTGAAAACTGTTGCTCATGCCGCTCACGCAGCTCAACAAACTCCGCGTCTAACGCATCAACACGACCACGGAGGGTAGCCAGCTCACAGGACTGACTAACTCAAGCGACTGATCTGAGCCGCTAAATCAAAGTCTTTTTGGGTTAATCCCCCAGCGTCATGAGTTGTGAGGCTTATGGTGACTTTGTTATACGAAATGGCAATGTCGGGATGATGTCCTGCAGCCTCAGCTGGCTCAACCAACTTGCTGACAAAGGCGATCGCTTCTGGAAAGCCAGCAAACTTTTTGACAGCTGTAATCACATCTCCCTCTAGCGACCAACCATCAAGTCTGTCGAGCTTCTGCTGTATCTCTGCAGCACTGAGTAGAGTCGGCATCTCAAATCCTTAAGTACAAATCGACCTTAACCACATCCAAATTCTCGATTTTGCCCTTGAGGCAAAACGCTAGCATTCAAATCGGGTGTGTTTTAATTTCCCCTTTTTAAAAACTATCCGCCCCCACTTGTGGAAGGAAGATCCTTCAAAAGTGGGGGCGGTGTAGCGGGTCTCAGGCTGAAACCAGACTGCCGGGAAGAACTCCAGGATCCAGTTTCAATCAGTCAGGCAATCTGCAACGAGATTGACACTGGTTCCTAGCGAACAGCCCCGGCGCACAGCCGGTTTACCTCAACCTGGAGACCCACGCGTTTACTACTATCTTGCATGGGCATCACCTCCTTTAATCCTGAACGGTTTAATCTCAGGTTTGAGTGCGTTTTACTGCACTGGACACAAGGTAGCACAGTTTTTAGAGAGACTGCAGCAAATTCCTGGGGATGCAGTCGGCAAGATCAGTGATAATGCCCAAATATCCGTTTTCACGATATTGGCGAGACACTGCTGTAAGAGGGCAACTGCTATGCTACCTCCCAACGTACTTTTAGACCCGCTTCTGAAAAGCTGGCTACAGGAAGATATTGGGAGAGGCGATCGCACTACGCTTGGCCTAGGAGACTTGGTCACTCAAGCGGGCCATGCAACTTGGGTAACGAAAGCACCCGGTGTAATTGCGGGTCTACCCGTTGCCCAACGTGTGTTTTACTGCTTGGACGAGACATGTCGCCTCATACCGCTGGTAGCTGAGGGGGAGTTCTGTGAGCCTGGCAGGGCGATAGCCGAAATTAACGGTCCCCTTTGGTCCCTCCTAACCGGAGAACGCGTGGCCTTAAACCTGGCAATGCATTTGAGCGGCATCGCCACCCTGACCAAGCAATATGTAGACAAAATTGCTGACATGCCTGCTCAGCTCGTCGATACGCGCAAAACAACGCCTGGATTACGCAGCCTCGAAAAATATGCCACGTGGACAGGTGGAGCCCTAAATCACCGCATGGGACTAGATGATGGCGTCATGATTAAAGATAATCACATCGCAGCTGCTGGCAGCATCCAGGCCGCAGTTGAACAGATTAGATAACGGATTCCTTATCCTCTGACCATCGAAGTTGAAACGGAAAACCTCGACATGGTACGAGCCGCCCTAGCTGCCAATGCTGACATCATCATGCTGGACAATATGAATCCTTCTTTGATGATGGAAGCCGTTACCCTCATTCACCAAACCGATGCCCACGTAAAAATTGAAGCTTCTGGCAACGTTACCTTAGAAACGATTCGGGCGGTCGCAGCAACAGGCGTAGCCTACATTTCTACCAGTGCTCCCATTACTCAGGCGTCTTGGCTCGATTTAAGTATGCGGCTTACATGATGCCAATTGAGTGGATTGGCTAACCAGCAGTTTCTGCATCCAGAGCATGTTGCTTGAGCACATCAAGCGACACATATTTGAGAGCTGCTTCATGCGTTGCTTCCAGCACCACAGGTGGCGCGATCCCATCATCAACGGCTTCTTGCCAACGGGATGCACACAAACACCAGCGATCGCCCACTTTAAGTCCAGGGAAATTGTACATTGGCATCGGTGTACTGAGGTCATTGCCCTGCGCCCGGGTGTAACTCAGAAAAGCCTCCGTCACTTGGGCGCACACAACGTGAGCACCAAAATCTCCTGGCCCCGTGTTACAGCATCCATCGCGATAAAACCCTGTCATCGGCGACGAGCAACAGGTTGCTAACGGTCCCCCTAGAACATTCTTTGCCTCAGCCATGATCATTCCTGCAACGTTGTAAGACAGTCGCTCTATATTGTGACAACTTTTAAGACTGCCACCTAAATACCATCAACGCTGTTTAATAATTTGGCCCTCACGCAGAATAGCGAGTTCTGATCGAGATAGAATTCACCGATCTAAGGAGGGTTTCATCCCAACGCTACCGCAATAACGGTTAGCCTGACTGAGCCACAATTGAACCAAATCATGGACAGTACAAGACGCTTATACCAAGACCACTCGTTTCTGGCCACTGTCAAAGACAACGGTATGTAAGGCAATCAATTCCTGCAATGCAGCTCCCATCAGATCCAAGATTTCGCAAATTGGGCACTCAAATTCTTGTGCCATTTCTTGCGCCAACTCAATGATGGAATACGAATGATTGTTAAGACGACTGGGCAAAACTTGCACAAGAGACATTGCGATAGGCGATTCACTAGTCATCATTTTTTTCCAAACGCTCTCTCCAGTAGGCTCTATAAGCCCTGCCGTAAAAGCTTTCGTGACAAAAACAGCAACGAAGTTATTGCTTCTTCTCACTATGTTGCCGTACTTCATTTCGGCTTCAGGAACGCGTCGCAAATCTCATGTTTGAATGTATCCCTGATTTGCTAGACTGACTATCTAGCGTTATGGCGGCATAGCCAAGTGGTAAGGCAGAGGTCTGCAAAACCTCCATCCCCCAGTTCGAATCTGGGTGCCGCCTTTACTGATAAAGCTTCAAGTGCTTTCTGGGAGAGGAATTCCAGAGATATATCGTTTTGTGTATTGTTGCTAGCCGGGGACACTTTTAGATAATTGAGACAGTTTTTTAGTCTCAATTTTAAGCAAGTGGAATTTACAGAAAGACTCAACCGGGCTAACGGACGTCTGAAGGCAGCAAAGATTCCTTGCAGAGTCACTCAAATTGGTCAACGACTATACGCTAGGGGCACCTTTCCACCCCCACCTGGAAGCCCCAAAAGCAGCGACTATCAGCAGCGCATTGCCCTCAAACTACCCGCTAACCCGCGAGGACTAGAGTTAGCCGAGGC
>JBCBTQ010000081.1:0-22396 GCA_039818605.1 Cyanobacteria bacterium J06639_14
TGATGGTTCAGTGCTTCGGAATGAATGTTGAGCATTCATTTCAAAGTTATCCATCAGTAAGACTCTCGTAGAATCTTCAACTGAATTCAATCGATAGAGCGAAAGTTCTTGGAACTTTATGGCTTTCTGAGCCTAAAGTCTCCAATCTCAGGAACTGAAAAGAATACACATTGGCTGCTGCCCTTAAGTGCTCAGCTCATACTAAATCCGGTTTACTCAACCCCTAATTTAGAGACGCGATATGTCGCGCCCCTAAAGGTATCACCTATTTCTCATAATAGGGGTTAGCCATTCGGATTTGGTATCATTCATCTTACTTGCCTTCATATTGCGAAGGTTAATATAGCTTAATGCACGCAGAATACAGGATCTTGACATGATTTACTACCACCAGCAATCTCCTCATAAACTTTCTTGGCATAGAACGATAGAAAAAATAAATGGCCAACCGATACTGGGTCATTTAAGCCTCAAAAATGCTGTAAAAAACTGGTTATTCGCCTTAGAGAATAGGCAGCATTCCAACCATCAGCTTTCTTCTAGAGCAAGTCAAGCATTGCCCTTCATGATGGCTTTTTAAGCATAAATAGCCATCATAAAAATCACAATTTAGCCTATTCCACTCCTGAATATTTGTTTTCCAAATGCTGTTTCTGTCTGCACCAATTCAGCATCATAGACTTATTGTCAGACAGAGGAAAACCGGTTAGAGCGATCAGTAGATGACCTCAAGCATCAATCGCTTAGGTGAGCTGGGCTACAGCAAAAAATCATTGATAAAAGAGGGGCTTTACTCAGAAAGTAAAGTAGGTTGCAGCATCAAAAATATAAAGCCTAAGTGCCCCCCCAAATCTATATCATCTTGCATTCAATTGTGTACGCCCACCTGGTTTAGGAAGCGATCGCTACCATAAGTCGATCCACTTCAGGAATCTTGTATTGGTTATACACTGCCCCCTTAGCTTTCGCAAAGACAGCATCACAGAGCTTGCCACAAAATCTCAATAGCCCTGACTCTCAGGCTAAATTTGTGGTCAAAATACGGCTTAATCGTAGCCACTAAATTCTTTTTCCCTTTAGATCCAATCTTGATGGAGGCAGCTAGTTCATGCCTACAAAATTCCAGCTATTTTCTCAACATCCAACGGCCAAGGCTGTAAGTCAAGCCAGTCACGCAGAAGACCAAGACGACGGTAGCAATGATACAACCCAATCAGTGACTTCTGATAGTCCCTCTTATCCTGAGCAACCTATGACATATCGTGACCTGTTTGCTACCGCGTCGCAGTTTCCTGGATCAGAGTCTGGCAAAACTAAGCTGCATCGCTGGCATTGCTTACAGTGGTTTTACAACCTCAGCGTAGGACACAAACAGCTCACGGGTTTATTTGCCTCAAAAATCATTTCTGTGCTGGCACTGGTGAGTTTTGGGACACTACTGATTGCGGTAAAGGGGCACGATCAGTTGTTAAACCAAGCACGCTCCGAACTCTCAGCCAGTCTCCTTGTATCGGACGACATGATCACCGATAAGGTCTCGGTTCCACGGGATATTTTGTTGATCTTTGAAAATGGCTATAGTGCGATCTATCAATATCAAAAGGATGGTAGTTTTGTTCTTTTAAATTCTCTCGATGCTGGCAATAATCCGAATATTGAAGAAGCGGTCCCCAATGTCACACTAAATCGTCAAACGCTCCTGCACAAAGCGGTTAGCGAGCCAGACCAAATTGTCTCTCAACGAGGTCAAGTTGCCGCCAGGACCTACACGCTTGCCGCTAAAGTGGTTCAAAATCCTGATAGTGACGTCGCAACGATATTAGTTCGCGGCACGTCTGAAACGCTGCTCAACCAGCTAATTGTCAGCAGCTTACAGCTACAACTGCTGATTGCCCTAATGGCACTCACTATCGACGTCTTTATGGCAAAGCTTTTGGGGCAGTCTATCGTGCAGCCCCTAAAAAATTTACAGCGATCGGCCCGCAGCTTTAGCTCAGGGAACCGTCAGGCTCGAGCCCAGATCTTTGCCCATGATGAAGTCGGTCAAGTAGCTCGCGTTTTTAATCAGCTGGCAAACAGTATTACGCACTCCGAGTCTGTGCTACAGCAACAGGCACAGCACGACCGGCAAGCATTAGCCGGTATTTCACTCATGACCGATCTGACGACTCGCATTCGTCAATCTTTAGATGAGAAAACTATTTTGACGACTGTTGTAAACGGACTAAGAGAAGCCTTAACAGTTGATCGGGTACTTGTTTACCGGTTTCATCATGACTACAAAGCAGGAGATATTGTGGCCGAATCAGTGGGAGACCCTTGGCCCAAGGCAATGGGAACTACCATCATTGATCCGCTCACAACCGAAGCCCTGGAACGCTACACTGCAGGTCAGATAACATTTATGGAAGACCTTGAGCAAGCCGATATTAGTCTTTGCCACTGCGCTATTTTAGAAAACCTGAAAGTAAAGGCTAATTTAGTTGCCCCTCTATTTGAAGATAATAGGCTGATTGGTTTGATATGTGCGCATCAATGCGATCAACCTCGAAAATGGCAACCCGCCGAAATCAACCTCATGCAGCAAATTGCGGCTCAGAGTAACTATGCCTTGAGTCAGTCCCATTCTTTACAACGACAACAATTAGCCACGGTTCGAGGACAACAGCTGACCCGCGTGATCTCCCAGATGCGCCAGAGTTTCAATGAAGTCCAAATTCATCGAGCTGCGGTGAATGGCATCCGGCAGGCACTCAACACAGATCGAGCGGTTGTCTGCTGGTTCGATCCGACTTGGCGAGGGATCTTCTTGATTGAATCGGTAGAATCAGGCTGGCCTAAGGTTTTGGGGTACGACATCTACGAGCCTTGGGTGACCGACCAAGACATCGCCCAATACCAGCAGGGCAAAGTTATCGCGATCGCCAATGTGGCGAAAGCAGGGTTGACGGATCATCATCTCCAGCAGTTAGCTCCTTATCAAGTCCAGGCCCATCTCGTTGCGCCCATTGTTGTCGAAGGTCACCTTGCCGGACTTTTGATTACCCATCAGTGCTCCGGACCTCGCAATTGGGATAGCTTTGACATCGACTTCTTCAAACAGACTGCCAGCCAATTGGGATTCGCCTTAGAGCAGGCTCGTTTATTTGCGCAAACTCAAGCTCTCTCAGAAGAGCGATTAGCAAGGCAGCAAGTTTTACAAACACAGCTGATACAAATGCTGAGTGATGTCGAAGCTGTTGCCCAAGGTGATCTGACCGTGCGCGCCGATGTCAGTTTAAGTGAACTGGGTACCGTTGCCGATTTCTTTAATGCGATCGTAGAAAACCTGCGACAGATCGTCATGCAGGTAAAAGATTCAGCGCAACAAGTTGCGGTTTCTATTGGTAACAATGAGGGGGCTGTCCAAACCCTAGCGGACAATGCACTCAGACAGGCTCAAGAGGTTACTCATACGCTGGCTTCGCTCGATCAGATGTCGCAATCGATTCGTCAGGTGGTTGATAATGCCCAGCACGCAGCCATTGTGGCAAGCAATACCGCAAGTCGAACGGAAACCAGTGGTCAGGCCATGGATTTGACGGTGCAAAGCATCTCTAATCTACGCCAAATCATTGGGGAAACCTCGAAAAAGGTGAAGCGATTGGGCGAGTCATCGCAACAGATTGCTAAAGCCGTTTTTCTCATTGAAAACATCGCCACCCAAACTCGTGTATTAGCCATCAATGCCGGGATCGAAGCGGCTTCTGCAGGACCAGAAAGTCAGGGTTTTGTAGCCGTAGCCGAAGAAGTGAATGAACTAGCTGCCCGAGCTGCCCGAGCGACTAAAGACATTGAGCAACTTGTAAGCACAATCCAGCAAGAAACGGCAGAAGTTATGGAAGCGATGGAGCGAAGCACTGAAGAGGTGGTGTCGGGAACATACATGGTGCGGGACGCTAAATATAATTTGGAGCGTATTTTGGCAGTATCGCAGCAGATTAACCAACTGGTGCAGTCTGTTTTTGAAGCAACGACCTCCCAGGCAGACGTCTCCGAAAACTTGACCCGACTGATGCAAGATATTGCCGAGGTCTCTGAACGTACGGCTGAGTCTTCCTACCAGATTACCGAATCCATACAACAAACCGTTGCCGTCACTCACTCACTCCAGGATTTGGTCGGTACGTTCAAGACCAATGAATCGAGCTAAGAACAATTTCGACCCAATTCACAGTTCATACAGGAAACAATCGTGACTCAACAGCTCGCGCAGACGCACCGTCTACAGTCTTCAGAAGCCCTCCTAGAACTCATTGTTTTTCAACTACGGCAGCATTGGTTTTGCTTGCCTCTGATCATGATCCGTAAGGTATTTCCCAAACAATTAGCTCAAGATAAGAATGATACGCGGTTCATTCAGCTTGGCCATGCAACAATTCCTGTCATTGATCCGGCAAAGCTCGTCTACAGCCATCGGTCTCAACTGCCAGAATCTTTGAAGGTGCCGGACTCGCTGCCACCTATATTGACGTCAATTCAGAGTATTCTCGTGATTGATCACCCCTGTGGTGAAACCGTTGGGCTTTTAATTGATGGCATTCCCGTCATTAAGCGAGTACATCCATCAGTCTTAAGTCCGATCACCATGGCGTATCTGACAGTTCACCATCTGCAAGGTATCAGTAGCGTTATTGAGTTGAAATCAGCGACATCTGGGTCGTCCTATCCGTTATTTGTACTTGAGATAGAAACATTGTTGCTGCTATGACTTCTCTGCCTCCATGGGTACCCATTGGAGCCCAAAAATCTTGGGGTCCAATGGGTACCCTAGCCACCAAAAGTCCAATCGAGAGAAAAGTAGACCCCTTGTTCTTGCAGGGTGTCTCGCTCTTGGTCGAGGTCTATCAGCGGGTAGCCGTAATCTAAATGAACACTGAAGTCGGACTCTACTTGCCAGTGCAAACCAAGTCCGATGCTGGCTAAACCTTCTAAGTCAGGCGCTTCGCCGCCATTACTCCAACCGATGCCGCCTTCCACGAATGGGGTGAGTTCTAATTCTCCAGGAATGGCTGATAGGGGCAATCGTAGCTCTACAGAGCCCACAACGCCGTTATCAGCCACTAACTGATTTTCGCGATAACCTCGCACGGTGCTCACACCGCCAAGGCTAAATTGTTCTAACGGCAGCAGGGCATCGGGGGTAAGTTGGGCCGACACACGCGTTACCAAAAGGCGATCTTGAGGTAGTCGTTGCACCCATTGAAACTGGCCTAGCCAGCTAAAGAATTCGCCATCGGGCCCCGCCTCGTGAATGGTGGCATCGAAGACATTTAACCCCAAACTGAACTGCGATCGCGCTGCCAACACTCGGTTGGGCGATCGCTCCAGCCAATCCTGGAAAAACCGGATAACACTCACCTTCGATTCTCCTGCTCCAGGATCTCCAGTAAAGGAAAATGGACTATCTTCAAAGATATAAGTCTGACTGCGGCGCAGATCGAACGCAAGACCTAGCGCAAATTCATGGTTGGGAGTATTGACCAGGGGCTGACGCACCCCCAAGGAAAAAGTACGACTTTCGCCGCGAATGCCTAAGTCTTCAAACTCATCGTCAATCACGCGGCTATTGTTCGTAGCGGCTCTAAAAGTGAGCGTACCGTCTTGCGGCGTAATGGGCACGGTGAAATTCAGATTGTAGTCATTGAGGCCGCGGGTGAGGCTGTAGCTTAGATCCAGGCGATCGCCCAATCCTAGCAAGTTGGTATAGCTCAGGTAAGGATTGATCTGTTCCGCTCCGGCACTAGGGGTGCGGTAGTTATTGAAGCTAAAGCCGCCAGTGAGAGGCGGTGCTTCCTGCACTTCCAGGGCCAGGATGCTCAGACCAGGACCAGAACCTGTTAGCAGCTCCGCCTCGACTTGATCAATCAGCGGATCGAGCTGTAAGAGTTGTAGCGCCTCGACCAGATCGGCTTGCCTGAGAGGACGACCCAGACGCAGCAGCATCCGCGATCGCACGTAGCCTTCCTGCAGACGCGTCAAGCCTTTTACTTCCAGGGTTTCCAGAATACCTTCCACGACTTGGATTTGGACTACGCCACCATCAGTAAAAGACTGCTCCGGCAGAAAAGCACCAGAAGTAATGTAGCCAGCATTAACATAAGCATCCGTAATAAAAGCACGAAGCGCCAGCAAGTCCTCTAACGTGACTAACTGCCCTGTCAGTTCGGCAATGCGATCGACAAGCAACACCTCCTCACCGCCAAATTGGGCTTTGAGTTGACGGAACTCATCGGCAGCTAAAGTCACCCCTAGCAGCTCAATTGCACGGACCCGAAATTGCTGATCGGCCGGGAATGCGGAAGGTGCGGCAGGCACTTCGGGCAGCGCTTCGAGGGGGATTGCAGGAACATTTTCGGAGGGGATTTCAGGAATATTTTCGGGGACAACAGGTTCCAGCAGGGAATCTTCTGGATTGGGTAGGTTGGGAGGAAGATTATCGGCTGGGTTGGAATTATCGGGTAAGGGCTCGGACTGGGCCTTGACGGCAGAAAAAGAACTGAGAACGAGCAGGCAAACCGAACCCGCGATCGCAAAGACTCCTAAAAAACACTTCATAGTAATAAAAAGAAGCTGGCAGATGGGGACATCAAGATAAAGGCGATTCGTTTTTAGAGAAGGTCATAGCCACAAGTTACAGCGTTATTTTATAGACAAGATCGCAGCATTTTTACAAGCAAGATCATTAAAGGTCATAGCCACGGCTAATGAAGGAGGCGGGATTCTTCTTGCCCTGAAAATAAACCCTGCGTAGCGTGGGTCACAACCCCACCCGTCCATCAGAACTCCCCACCCGTCGTGATAGGACCCACGGCACCTCACCCGCAAACCCAGCCTTTGCATCGTTTGGAGTGGCGCGTCAGCGCCATGAACCGTTGCTCTAAGAATAGAGCCCTGTCTCGCTTTTTGATAGCTACGATGTTGAGGTTGAATATATCGCTATGCGATCACACTTCCAGCCAAATGTGGTCACGCTTCCAGCCAAAATCCAAAATCACAAATTGGTCTGACTACCCAACAGACTGTCGCCCTAGATCGTGGAGTTGGTGAATCGCTTGGGTGCAATTTTGCGTTGTTTGCCAGAGATCATCTTTAGCCGTCGATGCTGGCGGCTCAATCGGGGAACCAATGCGAACTGTAACCGGAACTGGATGGGGGAATTTTGTGCCTTTCGGTATGACTTGATGGGTATTCCATAAGCTGACAGGTAGCATGGGGACCTGCGCCTTGGCGGCAATCAATGCGGCCCCCAATTTAGGATCCGAAATACGGCCATCAGGGGTACGGGTGCCTTGCAAAAACACACCAACAGCCCAGCCCTGTTCCAATTGCTGAAGAGCCGCCCGAATCGCACTGCGATCGGCACTACCACGCTTAACGGGATAGGCACCATAGAGACGAATTGCGGGTCCTAAAATAGGCACTCGAAACAATTCTTCCTTCGCCATGTAGGACACAGGACGCCGGACACAACTGGACATAATGGGGGGATCAAAATCGCTGGCATGATTAGCGACGACCAACAACGGCCCGGCTTGAGGAACATGCTGAACACCTTCAACGCGACCGCGAAAGTAGAGATGAAACAGGGGACTTACCACCGACCATTTGAACAGGTGATAAAGAACCAAACTCAGAAACGGTTCGCGATCGCGATTAGCCATCCCAACATTTCCTCAGGACTGTAATCCACTCAACTGCTGGAGGGTACCGATGTTAGTGAGCTGTAGGTTTTTCACCGTACGCTTAATCAAACCTGTCAGAACATTACCGGGACCGACTTCAAAGACTTGTTCAATGCCTTGTTCAGGAAGGGCCAACGAAATTTCTCGCCAGCGAACAGGCCCCGTCATTTGCCGCGCCAAACGCTGTTTCAAAATTTCCGCATCGGTCGTGGGAGTAGGATCAACATTCGATAGAACTGGAACTTGAGCCGGTTGAAAGGCCACAGCGTCTAACACTTCCTGAAACTCTCTAGCTGCCGGTGCCATCAATGGTGAATGGAAGGCACCACTCACGTTGAGTTTAATCGCCCGCCGAGACTTCACGGTATTGATGACGGTTTCAACCGCTTCTGGATTGCCAGAAATAACAACTTGGACGGGGTTATTGTCATTCGCCAGCGTTACCCCCTCCGTCTCAGCAATCTTGGCATCTAGCTGATCACGGTCAAACCCGATGAGGGCCGCCATGATGCCCTCTGGTGCCCCTTGGGACATCAGCTCTGCTCGCAGCTTCACCAAACGCATGCCGACACTAAAATCAAATACCTCAGCAGCATAAAGCGCCACATACTCACCCAAACTATGCCCCGCAACTAAGTCTGCATGGTGTCCCTGCTCACCCAAGAGGTCCACCAATAAGCTCTCGACAAAATAGAGACATGGCTGGGTGTACAGCGTGTTGGATACTTTGTCGTCTTGGCTCTGGCAAATGTTTTTCACCGACCAACCTAAGATGTCATCGGCGATCGCTAACCGCTCTTTGGCCAAGGGTAGCTCCATTAGATCGGCCCCCATTCCAATTGCTTGCGATCCCTGTCCAGGAAACACCCAGGCTGTTGTCACCATAGCTGCCTTCTACTCACTGCCCTACTCAAAGTCCATTTTCCACTTTCGCAGCAAACGGGACATTAGCAAAGTTAATCGCCGGGAAAGAATTTCTCAAAAAGTTCTGACCACAGCACAAACATTAACCCCAGCAAGATAAATCCTCGCGGTTTTCTCATACATTCCCGCATTTTTCCCACCTTTAGGCATCCCAGTAGGCGCTGAGTATGCCAGTAGATTATCTTTCATAAGGATTCAGAATGGACAAGGCTTGTAAGGAATCCACTGGTCCCAGAGCTTGTTCAATGTGCCATCCGTAATCAACGTATTGAGGATAGTGTTGAGAGCCTCCAGTAATTCTCGATTACCGGGCAAAATTCCAATACCATAGGGATGTTGAGTCGGAATTTCGAAAGCGACTCGGACACTGTAGTCTTGAGCCTCAAAGGCCCTTAAAAAGAAAGCTCCTTCGACGACAGCATCCAGATGTTTTGTCATGAGCGACTGCAACATCTCGGAAGTAGCTTGGCGACTGCCCTCGAAGTAGACAACTTCGATGTTAGGTGGAAACAGCTCAAGTAACTGTTCACGGATGCTTTCAGTCACTACGCCAATGCGCTTACCGGCCAGATTACTTTTCTCCTCGATATCAGAATCTTCACGAACCAAAACTGCCGTATCAAACCGACCATAGGGGCGCGTAAAGTCAGCCCAAGCACGACGCTCTTGAGTAATGACCTGGCTAAACCACACAACGTCGTAATTGCCAGTACTTAGTTCTGGGTAAAAGTCCTTAAGAGGGAAATCAAACCAGACGGGTTCTACGCCTAAGTGATCGCACACGACCCGAGCTAAAGCAGGCTCAAAGCCTAAACGCTCACCTTGATCCACGAAGCTCATAGGGCGCGTTTCGATATCACTTGCAATAATGCGCAACTTGCCAGGGTCAACCGTTGTAAAACTTGTTGTGGCTTGAGCATCAACCATATCAGTCACAAAGTTTTTTCCTCCATACCGATGGCAGTGAACAGTATTGCTCCACAGTGCATGTATTTCCCCAGCCAACATGATAGGATAGCAACTATCTGTGCGGGGTAAAATGCCTGCCTCCAAATTTAAACATTAGCTTTGCAATTAAAGAGACTTTGTCTATTTTCTCACAGCAAGCCCGATGATTGGCGGTGATATTAGGACGTTGATTGAGTCTCATATGCGATAGGTTTCCCATAAGTGGTTGCTGGCTACAAGGTTGTATATTGAGCGAATTCAACGCTCGACGTCAGTTATTCGCTTCACTACTCATCAGAGAATCGTGATAAATGCGAGACCATAAATCTGCTGCGCCTAGAATATTTACCCAACAAACCACCCATGAGCAGAGTACAAGCCTAAGTTTCATTGATCAACTAATCTTGACATTAAAGTTATTGTGTTGGCACCCGCGACATCGATTTAAAGCTGTTTATTGATGTTAAGCGAGTATCCATGATCAGTCAGTCCGTTTGATTACCAAGCTAGGCTAAAGATAGTCCTTCCCTTAAATTGCACGCAAATCTTCAAATTGTGAGCGCGGATTACGCTGCCCCTAACGGCAACTCACAAACAGTTTCCACACATTGATTCTTGGACAAAGAAATAATGCCAGAAGGGCCAGAAATTCGTAAAGCAGCAGACAAAATAGCCAAGGCGATCGCGCACCAGCCCACAACCGCAGTTTTTTTTGCTTTCGATCATCTCAAGCCCTACGAAGCAGAACTCACTGGCCAAACTGTCACGCAAATCTCTACTTACGGCAAAGCCTTAGTAACCCGCTTTGCAAATGATTTATGCGTCTATAGCCACAACCAACTTTATGGTAAGTGGATGATTCGCAAGGCCCATAGCTATCCACAGACGAACCGCCAGCTCCGATTTGCGATCCATACTGAACGCAAATCAGCGTTGCTGTACAGTGCTTCTGATATCGAAGTGCTCCACGCCGATGTCATCGCTGAGCATCCGTTTATTCGCAGGTTAGGGCCAGATGTTTTAGACTCGGCCGTTACGCCTGATCAGGTTTTGGCGTGGTTACAGACCAAAGCTTTCTACCGTCGTCGTTTTACCGCTTTGCTGTTAGAACAAAGCTTTCTCTGTGGCATCGGCAATTATTTGCGCAGCGAAATTTTGTTTGTGAGTCGCATTCATCCAACCCATCGTCCGATGGATTGCGATCGCTATCAGCTAGCTCGATTTGCGGATGCAGCGCTCGCCGTACCTCAACAGTCTTACCATCACAATGGCATTACCAACGACCTTGTGACAGCCGCAAACCTCAAGGCTCAAGGATGGCCCCGCAGGCAATACCGCCATTGGGTATTTGGGCGGGATGGCCAAGACTGCTACGTTTGCAGTAACCAGATCATTAAAGCCAACACTGGCGGACGGCGCTATTATTACTGCCCAAACTGCCAACCAGCTTGACGATACGCAACCATCATTCTCTGCCGTTGCAGCCGATAGTTGTTGAGATAGCAGTGTGTAGGGGATATCTCATGGCTTAGAAAACGAATGGACGGGGCAAGGGCAACCTCAGGAGGAAATAAAGGGCAGTTCTTGCCCAATTGCCTCCGAAATATCCTTAATTTGGTGTGTCTCTAATTGCTTTACCAATCCCGCCAACACCCGTCGCACCATTTCTGGTCCTTCGTAGATCCACCCTGTATAGACCTGTAGCAACGTTGCTCCTGCCCCAAGTTTTTCCCATGCATCCTGAGCCGTAAAGATACCCCCAACCCCAATAATGGGGAATTTCCCCTGACTCTGTTGGTAAAGAAAACGAATCACGGCAGTAGCGCGATCGCGCAGGGGAGCTCCACTAAGTCCACCGGTTTCAGCGGTCACCCGGTTCCCCGTAGCTAAGATTTGTTCTGTTTTCAACCCGTCACGGCGAATAGTTGTGTTCGTCGCAATAATGCCTGCTAACTGATGGGCTTGAGCCAGTTCTAAGATCGCCGTAATCGCCTCCCACTCTAAATCAGGCGCAATCTTGACTAACAGCGGTTTACAGTCAGTATTCTCAGCTTGCAGTCCGGCTAAAATCGGAGCCAAATTCTCACTGGCTTGCAGCGATCGCAATCCAGGCGTATTAGGCGACGACACATTCACCACAAAGTAATCGCCAAAGTTCTTCAATAACCGGAAGCTCTGCACATAATCCTCTACTGCCATCGCCAGTGGCGTCACTTTAGATTTCCCCAGATTGATCCCCATGGGAATCGGCGATGGTGTCGCCTGCCAATACTGCTGTAAGCGGCATGCTAACTGTGCTGCTCCGCCATTATTAAACCCCATACGATTAATTACGGCTTGGTCCTGAGGGAGGCGAAATAAACGGGGCTGATCATTTCCCGGCTGAGCGTGCCAGGTCACCGTCCCCAGTTCCGCATAGCCAAACCCTAACAGTGGCCAGGCCCGAGCTGCTAGACCATCTTTATCGAACCCAGCCGCCAATCCCATAGGGTTCGGAAACACCTGATTCCAAACCGTTTGCGACAAACGAGTGTCGTCGAACTGACAGTGATTGCGCAACCAGGTTTGCCCGGGTCCCTGTAGCCATGGGAACGGGCGATTAGCATCCTTCATCGACGCCGCAACTGTGCACAGGAACTCCAAAGAACGTTGATGTGACCACTCTGGATCAAGCTTGATGCCATGAAACAGTAATGGGCGCACCCCTTGTCGATACCAGTCAACCATGATCTTCACTTCTTGACAGGTAAACAGAGGAGCCGACCTCGAACTTTTTTGAAAAATCCACTGTCGATTTTCTGTGTCTGCGCTCTAATAGTAAAAGCATTCAAGCTTAATCATCCGTGTAAAGTTGAGAGCCTGTAAAGTTTTAGTCAGTAAGCAGGTTGAGGTGTCCAATGCCTGGGCATGATTGCATGAGCCTGTGCTCTCCATCCCATCAGAGTCATCCAAATCTACAGGAAACCTGAGAATGCAGACATCGTGAGGGTTACCTTTGCATCATATACATACTCGATGCTGCGGTGGCGCACGGATAACTTTTGGTCAGGCGCAACAATTAATACTCTCCCCTTAGGGGAAAGTACTGTCATAACTAAACTTGAACTACCTGTACCATAACTTTGGTTGTGGGCTAGCAGTACTATTAGCAATAGCTTGAGTTAGACAATCTGCTGAGCACCTCTGAAGCAAAGAATGGCCTCTAAGTTTAGTTGTGAGCCAGCCAACCTCGCGATGTGACGCCAGCTATCTTGCCATAGGAACCTTGTACACGAGGAGAACAAGAGTACTGCAATGGTTTCGATTATATCAGGGTCCGATCCGGACAAACGGTTGAGTGCCTTAGCACGAATTCTGAAGCTATTGCGCGAATCAGAGAAATTCGATCAAGTTGTTTCAGACTTGCTAGAAAATCTTAAGGAAGAGCTTGACTATGCGGTCCTTTGGCTAGGGCTGTACGACCACGTACAACACCATATCGTTAGTCAGGGGTATATTGCGCCTCAGCCCCATCGACTATTGAAGAAAAACTTCACCCTGACTCCTGGTGATTTGATGGAGCAAGTCGTTATCCAACAGCGACCGTTACGGGTGAATGACTTGCGCGAAGAATCGCGCATTGGTTCTTGGCGGGAATTAGCTGATGACTTGGGAATTCAGGGGACTTTGCTGTTTCCTATCCGGCGACGGGATACTTGCCACGGGGTTCTGCTATTGGGCTCACTTCAGTGGGGACAAACCCTAGACGCCAGCGATCGCACTTTTATTTCGGCTGTCAGCAGTGCCCTAGCGGATGTGCTCCATCAGCGCGAACAGGACCAACTGGCTCAGCAACGTAAAGATCCAGGCAGCTTAGTGTGCAACCTCGTTAACCGACTAAACGATACTGCCGATTGTGATGATCAACTAGAAGCGATTGCCAGAGCCCTCCTAGAGTTCATCGAGCCCGATCGAGTCCGCATATTTTGGCTCATCCCGACACCGCTAGAATTTTGGGAGCGCCTCACCCTGTACGCCAAGAAAAAAATCAAGGGTCCCCAGCGATTTACGGCTGATCAGCCAGGGATCGCCCTAGGGCCTAGCGATGTTCGGGGCGTCTATCAGGTTCTAAATAATCGCCAGTTATTAGTAGTTGGGGAATCACAGGGAGCCTTGATCGCCAGCATGCCTGATCGTTTTATGCAGTTGCTGGAAGCACGGGCCCTCATGGTTGCGCCCATTTTCCATTACGAGACGCTCTTAGGGTTTATCAGCGTTGAATCTAACTCCCCCCAAGTCTGGTCTGATGCTCAACGGGAATATTTGTCTACAGTTGCCCACCTGGCGGGGCTCTCGATGCCTGGCAGTTCCGCGCAAGCAATCCGGCAGCAATCTGATGAGGACTTACAACTACTCACCGGCATCGTTCACAGCATTCAAACAGAGACAGACTGGCACAAAACTTTAGAAATGTGCAGTAATACACTCTGCCAAAAACTCAGAGCCCAGAAGTTTTTGGTGCTATCGCACGACACGGAGCGTGGCGGTTATAACGTTGCCTTTCAGAAGGTAGGAACATCCCGCAAGAAGCTATCACTCACCTGGGAAGCCCTTGATGAAGTTGATTGGCAAATGCTGGAACGGAGCAACGAGGCGATTAGTATTAACGACTTGACCCATGACCTCAAATTGTTAGCCTGGCGAGAAAATTTTGAAGCCATTCAAGTTAAGTCCCTGCTTGCTTGCAACGTATCGCCAGGGAATGCACCGGAGGGAGTCGTAATACTCACCAGCGAATCGCCTCGCTATTGGACGAAGGCCGAAGGCGATCTGTTGCAAAAGATCGCGCAACAAATTGGCTTGATTTTGCACCAATGGCAATTGCAACATCAGACAGACCAGCAAGAAAACTTGTACGATTCCATCCAGTGGGGCTTAAGGACGCTGCAAGAAACCTTCCAACCTGATCAGCTGGAAGCTTCTGCCTGCCGTCATTTAATTGAACTCTTAGGTGTCTCCATGGTGGCGCTTGTCACTTGGCAAGTAGGGGCAACCACAGCTCAGGTGGGCCATGTCATTACGCGTCGTAAAGAATTCGGAGTCAACCAAGAAGCTGAAATTCCGATTGGCTCTGATGCCGTGATCAACTGGGCTTTACAGACAACAGGGCCGCTCACCATCGCGGCAGAAGACTTGCCAGAGGCCACACGCCAATGGTTTTTTGCGCCTCCTGAAAGTAAATTCTTATTAGTGGCCCTCAGAACATCGGTAGACCATGCACCGAATGGTGTGTGGCTCCTAGCAGACCGCCATGAACGTAAGTGGACCGACCATCACCTCAGTCTAATCAACCTTTTAGTGAATCAATTAGCTTGGTCACGCAGACATCTCAGTGTCGTTGACCTACTGTTGTCTCAACGAGAAGAGCTGCAAATCCTTAATTGGTACAAACACAGACGGTTCGAAGAGGCCCATCGCCTGCTAGAAATCGATCAACAGCGCCTGAGTGACCCCATCACTCAGGGCAAAGGACTCACCGCCCAGCGTCAAATGCAGCTCGTCCGCCAACTAGGTAATCTGATCAAAGGCATGCAGCAGGTGATCGACAGTGAAGAGTGGGCGCTCAAGCGACAACATCAAACAACCCCCCTGATTAGCCTCGTCAATCGGTTAATGGAGCGCGCCAACCCACTGATTCAGACACAACATCTTTGGGCCAAGGTCCATAATGACAGTAACGTGGTTATCGGCGGCGACTTAGAGAAAATCGAGTTTGTCCTGTTTGAAATCATGGCAGCGGCCTGTCTGCGATCGCCCGAGCAAGGTCGCTTAGATATCTGGTGTCGTGTCCTTGACCGTAACTGTCTGGAGCTTTCAATTACCGATGATGGCGATTTGCCCGATCAGCTACTGACAGAACTCCGGGAGGGGCGATCGGATGATATTTTAGTCCCTTCGTTGCTAGATAAGGCACCTGGATTACACTTCAGCATCTGCCAAACCTTGATGCAGCAGCTCGGGGGTGAATTTAGTCTGCAAAAGCTCAAAGATGGCCGCATTATGAGTCGGATTGTGCTGGCTATCTCTGGTAAGAACAAGCCGAAGGCTGTTCCCCTGTCGCCATAAAAACGGCTTGTCAGTAGCCCGAGGTTCAATCGGTACACAGTCACGGGACTTCAGGCACTGAGTGATAAAGCATCACCTAACAAACCGTTTTGCCCTCAAGTTTGATGCACTCGCACCTTCCACACCAAACTTGAAAGTAGATTAGTGGTGATATGAGCCAGGATAGGAACCAGCAAATTACCCGACCAAAGCGCACTGCCTCCCAGCACAAAACCGATACAAGTCGCCCATACAACGTACTGCCATTGCTGCAAGCTGCTGAGGTGCAGTACCCCAAAGCACAGACTGGAAAAAACAACACCATTAGCGTTGAGACCAATGGCAGGCAGCATGACACCGCGAAACAGCAGCTCTTCACTCAATCCTGGTAGTAAGCCCATCCAAACTAAATCGGCCCAGGTTAAAGGCTGGAGCACCATTTTGAGATATAAGTCAGCACTTTTGCGATAGCCTGGCCACAGCCGATAGACGATCGCGCTGACGCCGGTAATGCCTAAACCAATACCGACTCCTAGCAGAATGACCTGACCACTTAAAGAAACCGAAAGCAGTGATACCGAATCAAATAATAGCCAAAAGCGAGCAATCAGCAACAATACCAAAGCCGTAACCGCCATCGCGATTAAAATTTGGACGCGACCTAGAGGTTCCATTTGCGGCTCATTCGAGTTGGAATTTGTCAAACCAGAGTTATCCGTTAGGCAGGCACGCTAAAACCATACAAAACTTTCTGGGAAGATAACCGTAATCACTCAGATCTTTATCTAAAACGGAGAAAGCTGTCGCAACATGAACACCCTACCCGCCCTAACTGTCGACATCATCTGGGATATTCTGAATGACAACTTGGATGATGACAGCGTGAACCACTTGGTATGGCATCATCTGGGTTACGAGTACGATGCCAAAACCGAGCAGTGGAAAACGAAAAATGTTGATGCAGCCTGGGCTGAAAAATATCCAACGCCGCCGAATTTCATTGAGAGCCGCCCTGCCACCGTACAACTCACCCGCTCCATCCCCAAGGCGAACAAGCAGCTTCTGAAGGAATACTTGGGTTTCAAGGGCTATAGCGTTGACCAACTCATACCACGGTTAACCCGCAGAGCGACTATGGCCAACTGGCTCCTCAGTTACTTGCAAGCGCAAGGGCAGCTATCATGAGCTAACGTGGTCCGGCTTCACGGCCACTAGACTTGACCGAAATGACTCGCTTCAAAAGACTAAACCAGAAGTTGGATCCCATTGAAATAGCAAACCCTGTAATGAGCCAACCCACCACACGTCGTGGCACAACCGGAATGAACCATTTGTTTTGAGCAACTTCTTGCTGCATGGTAACCAGGTCACCGTAGCCGAGAGGACTTCGCGATTCCCCAATCAAACTATCGGCCTCTAAAAGACTATCAACCTGTTCCTGGAGTTGGTCAACCGTTGCGATCGCTGCAGATGTAGTGTCTAGCTGCGTTGCAGCCTGCCCGATCGCATTACGCACCACCGGATCTCTGGAAAGACTATCTAACATATGCAGCGAGTCGGCATTCAACCCAACGGCGATCGCGATCCCCACCAACAGAGCAACCGCCTTAGAATTTCGACGATAAACCCCAGACGCCCGATCCATGCCCCGATTAAACCATCCCTCAATTTCCGTCCCGAAGGCTTTAACATCGCTCTCTAAATCGGCCAGGTAAATTTTGAGGTTGGTGATGGGTTCCTCAGAAACATTCTTAGCCGTTTCCATGAGCGTATCGCTGGCCTTAGCAGACAGTGAACTGGTCGCCTTTTCAGCAAGGGAGGAGAGACTGTCACGGAGGCTACCCGGTAGTGATTGTGACTCAATGCTCTCGAGAATCGCTTTAGCCGTCGGGCTCTCCCGTTTCACCAAGGTCTTGAGTTCTCGGTAAACTCTACTCTTATTATCCAAAACTGATATCAACTCACTTAAAGTAGGCTGAATGGTTTTAAGTAAAGCTGACTTATCCAGGGTGGTACTGGCCAAACCATTTTTCAGATAATGTAGCCGCCGCATAAATGTCTCAGTCAGATGATGATTGTCGGGCAAGACCTCCTGTGCCTTAGCCGCAAATTCCTCTAACCGCGTCAACAAACGATCGAGCGCTTCGGCTAGTGTCGTTCGTTTTTCCTGAAAATCCTTGACTAGTTGCCCAATCGATTGTTCTAAGTCTTTAAATTCTGCACTCAACAAGAATTCATTTGCTGTACTTGCCCGTAAATCATTCACCATGTGGTTCAGCGGTAAAAGTAGCTTCTCCTCAATGAATTGAAGTAAGCGGCTCTCTAGCAAGACCTTTCTCAGATCTTCTATCTGCAGGCTTTCTAGTAATGCTTGGGAAAATGATTCGGCGGGAATATAGGAGGGACCACTCGTGCGATTACCAAACACATTTCGAGTGCGGGTAAGGGTGCGATAAATCGCCCCAACCGCTTGATTGATGAGTCTAAAAAAGTGACCAATAGGCCCAGCAGCCTCCTGGTTTAAGCTGCGAATTAAAGGTCTCTCATACAAGCGATCAGCAAACGCTTGGGCCGTAGCTTTGCTCTCGGCATCGTTGCCCGCAAGCATCACCTCGATTGCTCGCTTTAAATGCTCTGCTCGCCATTGAAGTAAAGTGCCCAGAATTTCCTGAACCTCGCTGGCAAGTAAGCTCAGCGTTAGATAGATAAACACGAGCCCGATGGCAACTTCTAAAACGAGGGGTATGGTCATGTTGAACTCTAAGCACAGTTGGGGCCGGAATGATTTCCCTAAATTGGGCTCCGCAATGAAGGACGCACTGTAAAGAAGCCTTCTTCAGAACCCACAGTGTATTTCTGACAAACAGCTGGCCAAAGCCGATGACTCAAAATACGCTAAGGGATCCTAAAAAATTAAATTGCAAGGAGAACTCTGAACACCAGAAGCAGAATGTCAATTCTTCTATGCATTTTGTGATTGGCTAGCTGACGCAATTGGTTTAGTCAAAACATCAAACTAGCACGTCACATTGAACGCCCTGTAAGCAGAGCGTTCGCCGTTAGATCAGACAGAATGGTAAGCGCATAGGAAGACCAAATGAAGCAACTGCTTAGCCTTTATTACTCATCGGCATCGCTGTCCTCTTCCCCGAGTTGTTTGAGGTGGATATGTTTACGCCCTAGCGAAATCTCAAATTCATCGCCCGGCTTGAGGCCCATATGCTTTGTGTAGGTCGAACCAATGAGTAAATTGCCATTGGACTGCACTGTAATGCGATAACTCGCGCTCCGACCACCCCGACCATTGGTACTTTGCTCACTATCCAGTTGAATCCCCTCGGCATCCAAGAGGGCATTCATAAATTTCATCATATTGACGCGCTTCACACCCTTTTTTGTAATGGTGTAGTATCCGCATGCCTTTGCCTTTTCTTCTTTACTAAGGTTCTCGAGCTCTTTCACTTTCTGGATCAGGTCTTGTCCAGTGAGCATTACAACCTTTTGCTCTTTGGCCATTGCTGACATCTCTTAATCGACAACAGATTGACATCTACAAGTTAGGATTTTTCAAATAATAGACTAAATCCTATCGACGTTAACTTTAGTCGCAATTGCGAAAATTAGATCTACCAAATTGTGTTTCTTAGCATTAAAGTTCAGTTAGGTAAGAAACGGTCATGAGTTTCCTGAGAACAGGATCTAGTATGAAATTAACCAAACGAGGACACTACAGTGTAAAAGCTCTACTGGATTTGAGTCTACAAGCTTCCGGAAGTTTAGCTTCAGTAAATGTGATTGCCCAGCGCCAAAATTTACCTGCCCCATACTTAGAAAAACTTCTGATAGAGCTGCGTCGGGCCAATCTGGTTATCTCGGTGCGCGGAGCCCAAGGAGGTTATCGCTTGGCGAAAGCGCCAGGAGAAATCTTTTTAGGGGAAATTCTCGAAGCAGTGGGAGAAACTATCGAACCCTTGCCTCGTTATCAACCCGATTTTGAACAGGCAGAGGATTGGGTTACGTTTAGCATCTGGAATCGTTTACATGAGAAATTGAAATCAGCTTTATACGGTATTTCTCTAGAAGATTTGTATTACGATGCTCGCAGTTGGCAAGCGGCTCAAGGAGAAAATGCCAGTTTTGTGGTGTAGATTGCCGCTTGCAGTGCCTCTACTCGCAGCAATCGTCGATTTCATTGTGGGTGATCCGTGGCATTGGATTCACCCAGTACAGGTTATGGGGTGGGGCATTCAAACCTATCAAGCAGCCGTTTTACGCTACAGCAAATCAGCCATTGGGCAGCGTCTTGCCGGGATTGGGCTGGGAGTGGGCTTGCCCTTGTTAAGTGGCGCTATTGCGGGCATTATCGTACAGTTCAGCTGGGATCTCTCACCTTGGCTAGGCCTAATCTTAGCGGTCATTACCATGGCGAGTTGCTTCGCGGGGCGTAGCCTTCGTCGAGCCGCTGAAGACGTGCTAGCGCCCCTCAGCCAGGGCGATTTACCCACCGCTAGACAACGCCTTAGTTTATATGTAGGACGGGATACACAAGGTTTATCGGAATCAGAAGTCTTGCGGGCGGTGATGGAAACTATCAGTGAAAATGCCACCGATGGGGTGTTGGCTCCGTTATTCTATGCCTTAGTAGGGATGACGATCGCGCCCGCAACAGGAGTCGGTCTTGCGATCGCCTACAAAGCGCTCAGTACCTTGGACTCTATGGTGGGCTATCGCAAGGCTCCCTACACGTATTTAGGATGGTTTAGTGCTCGCGCTGAGGATATTGCCACCTGGCTTCCTTGTCGCTTAACAGTCCTCACCATTGCTTTGTTATCCCAACGACCAGTCCATGTTTGGCGCGTGTGCCAGCGCGATGCTCCCCATGATCCTAGCCCGAACGCAGGCTGGAGCGAATGTGCCTATGCCGCAGCCTTAGGGGTACAGCTGGGAGGACTCAACACCTATCAAGGACAAATTCGCTCCAAACCAATCCTGGGTGACGCAACACGCCCCCTTGCCCCATCGGTCATACATCAAGGCCTAAGACTAACTCGATGGGCTGTGGGGCTCTGGCTCTGGTTGGGACTAAGCGGGTTGAGTTTCCGTTATGGCCTACACTGTGGAAACTGATTGGCTAACGTCACGATACGATTGTTCTACCCATTGCTGTACTCATGACCAGCTTTGTTGAAATTTTGTCAGCAGAAGAGATCCGACGTACCGTGAATCGCCTCGCTTCGGAAATTATTGAGCGTGCAGGCCCTCTCGAAAAGCTGGTACTGTTGGGAGTCTACACCCGTGGGGTCCCCCTAGCCCGTTTGCTTGTCGAGCAAATTGAGCGTTTGGAAAATCGTCCAGTGCCGCTGGGTGCCCTGGATATTACCTTCTATCGGGATGACCTCGACAGCATTGGTATTCGCACACCGGCACGAACCAATATGCCGGTCGATTTGTCGGGCAAAACACTCGTACTGGTTGACGATGTTATCTACAGCGGACGCACCATTCGGGCAGCCCTGAATGCCGTTCATGATTATGGCCGCCCAGAAACCATTCAGCTCGCGGTCTTAATCGATCGCGGCCATCGACAACTACCCATTCATCCCGATTTTGTAGGTAGGTTGCTGCCGACATCCCGCGAAGAGGCCGTCAAAGTCTTTTTACAAGCTACGGATGGTCAAGACGCAGTGCATCTGGTGCGCCGTGAACAGGCACAATCACACCCAACGTAGCTAAGACAATTCGTGCCATTGCATTTACATTCAATCAACTCAGGCACAGCCGCAGCTCAACTACTGAGAAGCGCTTCGACAAACTCATAGCTCGAGAAGGGTCGGAGGTCTTCAATGCCTTCCCCAGCCCCAATAAAGCGGATCGGTAGACCCAATTGCTGGACCACCGCCAGGGCGACCCCTCCCTTTGCCGTACCGTCAAGTTTGGTCAGGACCACACCGCTCAAATTCGCAGCTTCCGAGAACACTTCAGCTTGCCGCAGGCCATTCTGCCCTAGGGTGGCATCCAATACGAGCAAAGACTCGACCTGCGCACCCGGGGCTTTTTTATCAATAATGCGGCGCACTTTAGCTAACTCAGCCATCAAATTCTTCTTATTCTGAAGTCGACCAGCCGTATCAACTAGCAGTAATTCTGTCCCACGAGATTGGGCTGCCGTAATTGCATCAAACACAACGGCTGCGGGATCAGTATTTTGTCCGGGGTTTGCTACCACCTCAACCCCGCTACGGGCACCCCAGGCTTTTACCTGTTCTACGGCGGCGGCGCGAAAGGTATCGGCAGCCCCAATCAGACACTGATACTCTGATTTTTTAGCAATGTGGGCTAGTTTCCCAATCGTTGTTGTCTTGCCGGCACCATTGACCCCTGTCAACAGCCAAATATTGAGCGTGTCTTTGGTCGGGACAAAGGCCAGATTGTGAGAATCACCTAATGGCCGATCCAGCATGTCACGGAGAATTTGCTTCAGATAAGCGATCGCCGCTTCCGGTGGTAGCGTCTCCTCCCTTAGCCGTTGCTGCAAAGCATCAATAATCGTATCGGTTGCCTCAACACCGACGTCTGCTTGCAGCAACAGGGCCTCAATCTCGAAAACGGCATCATCATTCAATGGCCCCTGTCCCACCACAGCCTTGAGCTGATTGACCAGTCCTCGACGGGTTTTATCCAGTCCTTGCCGCAAACGATTGAGCCAGGTGATTTCC